>DOPG01000069.1:29387-35560 GCA_003513555.1 Rhodopirellula sp.
TTTTTTACGGAACGTAACGACCATTCCCCCTCGGGATTGCGCCCGCCCCGACTTTGGCGAGCACTTTATGGTGAAAAGAGAGCTCCCGCATCGATTATCGCGGTGAGTTCTCCTCCACTCCAACGTGATCTGTGCCGAGCACTTCCAGCCCAAAATGTACGACTCAAAGTGGCCACGCTACCGGTAACCGAATGGCGGCTTTGGCGAGCCCGTAGCCCCGTTTCACAAACCGAGCTGCCCTGCAAAGGAGAACGAATCATGCCATTTGTGCATCTATATCGGTTTTTAAGCGGTTCAAGACCCGTGTGACATGCTTCTCAGCCCCTTTCGATTCGATATGCTGTAAGGAATTCTTTTCCGTAACAAGCTACTGGAAGCATTTTAGTATCTGCCGACTCAGGCTCTGCTTTGACTCTCATGGGCGAGATTCTTCTAAATTACGAGCGTCCTCAACCTGCGACTTGGGTTTACCTTTCGTCGTTCTTGACGATTGGACTGTACTTCGTCTTCCACCGGTTTTGGAGCATCCGCAATCTGGATCTCGTCCTTCTGATTCTGCTTGCCCCAGGACTGCTGGTTGTCTACGAGGGACGACAACTGGAACAGGAAGAGCGAGCCAACCAAAGCCAACAGGTTGCTCTTCGATCCGGAGCTCGGACCAAGTCACTGGTTGAAAAATTTCTGGCTTTGGTCCAACCATTACCGATGTACGCCCTTTCGCCTCGTGATTCACTACAGGATGAATCTATTGCGACTAGCCTCACCGTTCTGGAAAACGAAACATCTTTCGTTCTGGACGACCAGACGTTGGGCATCGAGGCAGAGATGAATGATACAACTACCGAAGTGGTGGAAACAAATTCCACCAAGAATCCTGAAGCCATCGAGGGTGGACCAGTTGACCTTGATTCCCCTAAGGAAGACAGGTTCACATCAAGTGAACTGCAACGGATCGGTTTTTTATACCTGCTTACTATTCAGGCCTTCATTCTGGTGAGAATGATGCTTGATCCGATCATGAGTCGCCGCCCACTGCTGGACCCCAATCTAACAGCGGGGGGGTTAATGTTTCTTGGGATTTCCCTGTTTGTATTCATGATGGCAAACGTTGTTCGCAGCGACCCACAAACACAATACAACCAAGGGCCAGAACTTGGGCCTGGCTACGCCATGATGCGGATGCTGCCCTCAATCCCAACGCTACCTAATAGCAACCAGCTGGATGGATTTCCCGCGGACATTCGACCTGAACCAACCGCGGCGGAAAAGCAATTGGCAGTTGTCGCCAAGGTGCTGGCAATTTTGGCACACCTGGGGATCGTGTCTGCAATCATCCTCATTAGCAATCGACACTTTGGAAACACGCGTGCAGGAGTAGGATGCGCAACGCTTTACCTGATACTTCCCTATACGGCACAAATGACGGGGCGTGTTGATCATGCGTTACCAGCGGCGTTTTTGCTTTGGGCGATCCTCACCTACCGTCGACCACTAATTGCTGGGATGTTTGTGGGACTCGCTGGTGGTCTCGTTTACTACCCGCTATTCCTGCTGCCACTTTGGATCAGTTTTTATTGGAAGCGGGGAGTCAGAAACTTCATGATCGGGACCGCCTCCATGCTGGCACTGTTAATGCTGGCACTATGGTTTGATGACTCATCCACGTTGGCTGACCATCTACAACACATGTACGGAGTCCTCAGCCCGTTACGGGAAGTTGAAACGCTTCAGGGATTGTGGGCCCTTGGTTTGAATCCTTTCTGGCGTTTGCCAGTGATTGTTGCCTATGTGATCCTGAGCGCGTTCTTTGCGATCTGGCCCGCACAGAAGAATCTTGGGACCATCTTGAGCGGCTCAGCTGCGCTGATGATTGCGGCTCAGTTTTGGCATGGCGAAAGCGGTGGTCTTTACATTGCCTGGTTCCTGCCGTTGTTACTGCTGACTATCTTCCGACCCAACTTGCAAGACCGCATTGCCACCAAAGTGGTCGCAGGTCCCAAAGTGATTCGGGGATCAAAAACGGAGCTTGAAACAGTTTGAATGAATCTGCATCGGACCAGCCCATGAAAGGCGCGTCCGCAGCCCTGGAACGCTATCAGACACAGCTGAAGTCGATTGATAATGAACGGGAAGCTTTACGAATCAAGGATCGACAATTCAGCAAAATCCGCGCGATCCTGTTCCTTGTGTCCGTAGCCTTTCTGGTCGTTGGCTACGGTTTTGACGGGCTTCCGTATGTGGGCTGGATTGGCTGGGGTGGCTTGGTCCTGTTTCTGGCTGCAGTGACAGCGAATGAGCCTGTTCGTGAAAAACTCGAAGAACTGGGTCGACATCGTAGTGTTGTCCGCCGACTGGTGGCCCGACTGGAACGTGACTGGGATCGCCTGTCCACCAAAACGCTCGCCAAAAGCCTAGCCGAGGTTGAACTGCCTGGACACCGTCGTGATGTCGCCAGCGATCTCGATTTACTGGGCCATGCATCTCTGTTTCACCTTGTCTCAATGGCTGCAACTACGCCTGGGATTCGCACACTCGCCAATTGGCTGGCTGGTCCCGCGGAGGAAAATGACGCCAAACAACGCTGGATCGCCGTCAACGCTTTGGCACCCATGCGAGAGGAGCGACTTCGCTTCTATACACTTGCCAGGCAAGTTGCCGATAGCAGTGGCGACCCGGAAAACTTCATCAAATGGGCGACGGGTCCCGCTTGGCTCGCCAAGCGGAATTGGCTGGTTCTGTGGTCCAACGTATCCGTTATTTTAGCCGGCATTTTTCTGTTCCTTGCCGTGATCAGCGGTTTTGGACTTTTAACTGCCCAGATTTTCATTGGAAGCCTGATCGCAATGGGTTGCCTGATTGCAATCAACATGGCGTTGACCACTCTGATGCTGGGTCCGGCACACGCAATTTTCGCCATCGCAATGGCGAATCGTCGTGCTGTGAGTGATTATGAAGAAATCTTTTCCTCTGCTGAGTGGCTTCCCAAGTCTGCCCAGGATTCGAACCAGACGTTCCTGAATCAGATTAGTGACCGGATGTTGAGCAATGATCGATCTGCACAAACGGGAATGCGAGCTTTGCAAAAGGTCGCCGCTGCCGGTGGACTACGTCAATCAGCAGGCACCTTCTTGATCTATTTGCCATTGCAGGGTCTGATGCTTTGGGATGTGCGTGTTCTCAAGAGACTAGAAAACTGGCAAGCTGAATACGCAACCGAAGTAGTTGGCTGGTTTGAAGCATTGGGTGAACTTGAATCACTGATCTCAGTCGCGGCAGTGCGTGATGAGTATCCGTCATGGTCAAAACCCGAGTGGGTATCTGCTTCAGATTCTCCTGCCATTGCAGCCACTGCCATTGGTCATCCCTTGCTGGCTGACGGTTCACGTGTCTGCAACGACGTTCAGGTGGGTCCACCAGGAACCATCCTGCTTGTTACGGGAAGCAACATGTCGGGAAAAAGCACAATGCTGCGTAGCGTCGGCTTGAATGTAGCGCTAGCGGCAGTAGGTGCTCCTGTCTGCGCTAAAAAGTTCTGTTTACCATCAACCGAGTTGGCTACAAGCATCCGAGTCAGTGACAATGTCGCTGAAGGTGTTTCGTTTTACATGGCAGAACTCAAACGCTTGAAAAGCGTAGTTGAACACGCGAGGGAGATGAGCCGCACCAACGATCGTGTCTGTCTATTTCTGCTGGATGAAATTCTTCAAGGAACCAATAGCCGCGAACGTCAAATTGCCGTGGTACAAGTCCTGCGGCATCTAATGGATTACCAATCCATTGGTGCGATCAGCACTCATGACCTCGAATTAGCAGATGAACCGGAGTTACAAGCTGTCGGGCATGCTGTTCATTTTCGCGAAACCATTCGACCTGATGCATCAGGAAATGAACAAATGACGTTTGACTACAAGATGCGTGAGGGAGTTTCGCCAACCACCAACGCACTACGTTTACTCGAGATGGTCGGGCTGGGGGAAGAAACGGATGCAACCCGAAAATCAGGATAGTCCATTGAATTCAGTAGACTTGGTTTCAACCGCTGCCAACAGACAGATGGTCATCCTGACGGATGGGCACTCAAACCCATTGACCGCCAAGACGGCTTGCAGCGTACTGCGTTACTGCGAGCGTGAGGTCATCGCCGTTCTTGATAAAGCAGCCGCGGGACAGACAGCAGAACAGTTACTGGGAACAGGTGGCAACATACCGGTCATTGCTGACCTTAACTCTGCTTCCGACGCAAAAACCCTGCTCATTGGCATTGCCCCTCCCGGTGGAAAAATCCCGGAACACTGGCGTCCCATCGTCATGAATGCGATCGCACGCGGCATGAATATTTTGTCAGGCCTGCACGACTTCCTGTCACAAGATCCCGAGTTCGCTGCCGCAGCGGCAACATCAGGGACCGAGTTGATCGATGTCAGAAACAACGATGAACACGATGTCGCCAACCGACGTGGTTTACGTCCTGACTGCCTGCGAATACTCACCATTGGTCAAGACTGCTGTGTGGGTAAGATGGTGACTTCCATTGAATTAACGCAAGATTTGATTGCAAGACAGAGTCGGGCCAAGTTCATTGCCACAGGACAAACCGGTATCATGATTTCCGGCGGCGGCTGTCCTATTGATTGTGTCGTATCAGACTTTATCAGCGGTGCAGTCGAAAAACAGATTCTGGCTAACCAAGATCACGAGATTCTATGCATCGAAGGACAGGGCAGTCTGGCCCATCCACGCTATTCCGCCGTGACGCTGGGCTTACTGCACGGCTCGATGCCCCACGGCATGGTGCTTTGCTATGAAGCTGGTCGCAAGGCGGTGCACGGCATGCCAGACATCGGCCTTACGAGTCTGGCAGTCTTGAAAGATGCTTATGAATCAGCCGCGAAGCTGATGATGCCCAGTCAAGTCATTGGTATCGCCATGAACAGTCGCCTGCTCTCAGCCGAAGCAGCCGAAGATGAACGCAGTCGAATCCGGGAAGAATTTAAATTACCCGTTTGCGATGTTTTTCGCCACGGTCCCGCTGAACTAAGCGGAGCCGTTTTGAAGCTCCAACAAGAAATCCAAAACAGGTAGACCAGTGACATCGAGTGCGGGATTGCAACTATCGATTCATCAAAGAGACTTGCCGCTTAAGCACCCGTTCACAATCTCGCGGTCCACAATCACCACACAACCAACGGTGATTGTGGAATTGAGTGACGGCACACACTCCGGCTTTGGTGAAGCAACCACTAATGATTACTACGGCATGACCGGCCAGCGGATCGTCGCTGCCATCGAATCCGTCCGTAGCGAAATTGCATCGGTCGCCTGCCTTGATCCCGTTCATTTGTGGTCACAACTTCATGACCGATTACCGGATGACCCTTTCGCAATGTGTGCGATCGACCAGGCTGCCTACGATCTATGGGGCAAACAACGAACCGCCCCTGTCCACCACCTATGGCAACTGGACATCAACCATCTACCTGTGTCGAACTTCACAATAGGTATCGACACGGTTGAGAACATGATCAACAAACTACATGAGGTCCCTGATTGGCCCGTTTACAAAATCAAGATGGGAACATCAGACGACCTTAAAATCATCTCCGAACTGAGACGGCATACAACCGCCACATTTCGCGTCGACGCGAATTGTGGCTGGACCGTCGATGAAACAATCTCCAATGCACGACAACTACGCGAACTAGGCGTAGAATTTATTGAACAGCCTCTGCCTGCGGATGACATAGACGGGTCAGTCCGTGTTTATCAGCACTCGGTACTACCCATCATGGCCGACGAGAGCTGCATCTCCGAAACCGATGTAAAAAGCTGCAAAGATAGATTCCATGGGGTCAACATCAAACTGGTCAAATGTGGCGGCCTGACACCAGCACGACGAATGATCCGACAAGCACGTCAACTTGACCTCAAAGTCATGGTCGGCTGCATGACCGAATCAACCGTTGGCATTTCAGCCATCGCACAACTGCTGCCGCTCCTGGACTTTGTCGACATGGACGGCGCGGAACTACTAGCCGAGGACATCGCGAGCGGTGTACGAGTAGAACGTGGCGTGTGCCACTATTCGCAATTGCCCGGATCAGGCGTCGAATTACTGTCAGCAAAGTGATGGCCAGATTCAAAAGAAAATCCTGGCTCACATCACCTCGGACCCC
>DOPG01000069.1:35771-43235 GCA_003513555.1 Rhodopirellula sp.
GCTCACATCACCTCGGACCCCCTGGATCACATCACCTCGGACCCACCGGGTAATGGCCAAAACCAAAGCGGAGCCAGTACACGTAGCGTATAGGAAGCGGGTGAAGGGAATCGAACCCTCGTATTCAGCTTGGGAAGCTGATGTTCTACCATTGAACTACACCCGCAGATCAACCTGCTGGCAGGCCTAAGGTGTAAAAAGTCTGGTCCACGAAAAGGTGCCTGTCAATGCAAGACAAGCGGTGAATGGAAAATCAAAGCCTGTGCAAAATAGCATTCGCCCCTGACCAAAATTTCAATCAAAGGACAAATCCACCAGTCGTCAAGCAAAACGCCAACAACATGCACAGCCAAACGACATCCAAAAAATGCCAATACTGGGCTGCGAAGTCGACCGGCCAGTGACGTTCATGGTCATAACGCCCCAACCATGAGCGGATAGACACGACCGTCAGTGCGACAACGCCCCCTGCGACATGAACAGCGTGAAGCAACGCCAAGACAACCACCATTCCAACAACACCTTTCCCGGTGCCTCCATCCAGAGCAGGTCCGGCTAGCATTTCGCTCATGGCGTCAAACTGCAGCCCCATGAAAACGACGGCTGTAAACCCACTTACCAACAAAAGCACGCTGGTAGTAGCCCGTTTCTCGCGGCGAATGGCTCGCGTCGCTGCATGGACAAGTACGCTGATCACGAGCAAACACGCGGTGCTGATCAAAAACATCGATGGCAGAGGAGCGGCTGATTCTGGATCACCACGCCTGGAATAGGCGTAGATCCCGTAAAGCAAAATACTACTCAAAAAGAAAATCAGCAAAGAGACAAGAAACAGGGTGCCACCAAGGTGGTGCTGCTTGTCGCTTGGCAAAATGGCCTTTGGCTTCTGCAGTCTGGAAGTCATTGAAAAAATCATCGGTCACTCATAGCTCAGTACGCATTTAGCTCAGTACGCAATTTCTGCCTAAACCGCATCCAGACCAAGCGGGTTAACTGATGGGACTTGTCCTTCGTCCTAATTGAATGGATTGACGTAACCGGGCGTATCACCAAAGCAAATGCCCATCGCTCGTGCAGTTTTGACAGCAGAACCTAGGGGATCAACCGTACGCAAATCGCCAACAGCAGCCTCAATGGAAGCGTCAAGAACATCGGGTGGATCATAGCAGACCATTTGGCCGAATTTCTTTTCGACAATCAAACGTACGGCATGAGCGCCGTATTGACTCGAAAGGACGCGATCAAACGTCGTCGGCCCCCCTCCACGCTGCAAATGTCCCAGCACAACGCACCGCACATCTTGATCAATTCGATTTTCCAGTTCTTCAGTCACTACCTGCCCAATTCCACCCAACTTCGTTTGCATATTCTCGGAGTCCTGCCCCACCACAGTTCCACTTGGCAGTGCGGCCCCCTCAGCAACAACCACAAGAGTAAAATTCTTTCCCATACGGGTTCTCTCGTCGATCTTTGCCACAATATTTTCGTAAGTCCAAGCAACCTCGGGAATCAAAATCACATCACCCCCACCTGCGATACCACCGTGCAAAGCAATCCACCCCGTATGTCTTCCCATCACCTCCAAAACCATGACTCTGCCATGACTCGCCGCTGTTGTGTGAAGTCGATCCAAGGCATCTGCACAACACAGCACCGCGCTGTTGAAACCGAAAGTGTAGGCCGTGCATGACAGATCGTTGTCGATCGTTTTTGGTACTCCAACCACTGGCAGTCCTGCCTCGTGGAATTGCAGAGCCGTCGATAAGGATCCATCACCACCCACCACTATCAATCCTTCCAGCCTGAAAGCCTCAAACGTCTCGCGTACCTGATCCAGAATGCCATCAGCAAGTTCTGCCCTGCCATCTTTTCCAACCCGCGCTCCAAAACGCCCTTTGTTGGTCGACCCCAGAATGGTGCCACCTTGAACAAGAATCCCAGACGTAACCTCGGGTGTCAGATGCTGACACTGAATCGGATCAATCAATCCCTCAAAGCCATTCCTGAATCCGACCACTTGATAACCGAGCCAATACGCAGATTTCGTCACCCCACGAATGACCGCGTTTAACCCTGGACAATCGCCACCAGAAGTCAAAATTCCAATCCGAGGTCGTTCGTCAAGCTCAGCAGCAAGCACGCTTGCCTTCAAATCGTTGCTCATTGGATTCCTGACTTGGTACAGAAGCCTTGTGAAACTTCCCGAGATAAAAATCTGTGAAACAAGTTTCTTCGATTATGAAACACCTTTCAACCAGTGACGCCGCCAACGTCCAGCAGCGTATCGGCAACTAAATTCATACGATCTCACCTGTGCCTGAGTCGAGATCTTCAATAAAGCATGCCGATTAAGCATGCCACAGACTCGCCCTACGGGATTCTGTCTCACCCCACTGCCCCGGTCAAATCATGGTTTGGTTGAGTTTTCCATCACTGGACAGCAGGGGGGATATGCAGATCGTTCCGCAGAGCCGCGTAACAGGGGTGTGACACCCGAGTAAGGACGGGCCGATACAGCAAGAAAACCAAACAAAAACCGGCACGAATAAAAAGCTCTGCTGGATCGAAAACCCTGTTTCATCTTGACTTTCGCTGCACAATCGCGGTACGAAATCTTGTCATGGAGGTAGAAGAATCGATCACCGTGCGCCGTCCTCAAAGATGGAACAATCCGATGGATGCATCGATGAACGATGCAGACGTTTTGTGGCTGCGCTCTCGTGAGCCGTTTGCCAGTTTAGATGCTAAGTCTTTTCCACGCTCAATCCCATTGGAGGGTATCCTCCGAAACGACTGTCGAATCAAACGCTGCGAACCGGGCGAGATCATTGCACGAGAGGGTGATTATGGCCACAGTGCTTTTCTTGTGCTCGCTGGTAGTACCAAGGTCATTGTTGACTCGCTAGCCCCCGGACAACTGGGACGATCCAGTTCCAAAAAGCTGTCCTGGTTTCAGGCAGCCCGCCAATACCTGAACCGCTCTGGAGTAAAGGAAGCACGCTCGCCAGAGGAAGTGACCACCACAACCGATTCACAATCAGCCAGCAGTTCAATTCGCCAGATTGACGATCGTCCCGCAATATTCCTGCAAGACTTCAATACAGTTCTAAGGGATCAGGTTAGCGTGGAACTGGGACCAGGCGAACTGTTTGGCGAAGTCGCGGCCATGTACCGATCACCGCGTACAGCTACGGTCATCGCGGTCACGGAAGCGACACTGCTTGAGATTCGTTGGCAGGGGCTTCGCATCCTCAGGCGAGACAAGCGTTTCGCAACCAGTATGGACGAACATTATCGCACGCATTGGCTGAATGTTCATTTACGTGAAACCCCATTGTTACGCTACCTGCCAGAGGGAAGCCTGCAGCGAGTCGCAGAGGCGACCCAAATGCGTTCCTTTGGTCGATTGGAATGGAATGCCGATTACCAACGCACACGAACACTACCCGTCGACGAACAAATTAAATCGGAGCCGGTCGTTTGTGAAGCAGGTCGTGTGCCTACCGAGCTGGTGATTGTACGCAGTGGGTTTGGCAGACTCTCACAACAGCATAATGCTTCGCACCGCACCACCGCTTATCTTGGCAAGGGGCATATCTTCGGCTTGGAGGAATTGTCTTACAACAGTGTACGACCAGCAAACACTCCACTGCTGAGTTTGCAAAACACACTGCGTGCTGTTGGATTTCTGGATGCTTTATTCATTCCAGCAGAAATATTTGCAGCCGATATACTGCCGCACGTACGTCGAACCGAGTTACCCAAAAATGCAGCAAGCCTACTGCTGCAATCTGCAGAACAACGAACAGACAAAGGAACAGATGGACGACAGCACGCAAGAAAGCCAAGCGTCGTCACCTCACAGAACAGCGATATAGACCGCCAGACGGGCCAACAATTCCACCAAACCGGTCTTCTGGAGTTCATTGTTCAAAACCGGCTAAACAATGGCCGTCAAGCCATGGTGATCGATCTTCATCGCTGCACGCGCTGTAATGATTGCGTCAAAGCCTGTAGCGATGCACACGATGGTAATCCCCGCTTTGTTCGGCAAGGTCTATCCCATGGCCGTTTGCAAGTTGTCGAAGCTTGCATGCATTGCAGTGATCCTGTTTGCATGATCGGATGCCCAACAGGATCCATCATGCGGGACAAAGAGTCCGGAGTCGTCGAGATACATGAACCGATTTGCGTAGGCTGTGGCACCTGTGCTACCGCCTGCCCTTACGAAAACATTCAAATGACAGAGGTGTTCGATCGGCAGGGGCGCCCCTATCGCGATGCAACCACCGATTTGCCCATTGTCAAAGCGACCAAATGCGACATGTGCAGCAAAATGCCATCCGGGCCGGCATGCACCGCCGCCTGTCCTCATGATGCACTTGTCCGAATTGATCTAACCAACTCCAAACCACTGCAGGAGTGGCTCGACCTACGGAGCTAGACACATGCCCCTTCCTTCATTCCGTCACCGTCGCCGGATCGCCATCGCACTGACGTTGTTTGCGTTGGTCGTCATGCTTGGCATTGTCTGGATCCAGACGGGTCGATTGGCGAACGTCGCTGTATTAACGGGCGGAACACTTCTTTGCTGCATTTTGCTACTGGCGTTGTTCGGTATGCGCCGTCGCATACCGATTCTACCGTTGGGAAGCGTTAGCACATGGACTCAAGTCCATATCTACATGGGGTTCTTCACGGCAGGTGTCTATTGGATGCATGTGCCGAATCTGATTGGAAATGGAATTTTCGAGTGCACACTTTCAATCATTTTCCTACTTGTCACGGGCAGCGGTTTCTATGGCCTTTATGCCTCACGAATCCTGCCCAAACGGCTTACCGCTGTTGAGGGACAGCACCGCTTTGAACGAGTAGATTGGCATCGCGGACAAATTGCAGATCACGCACGAAAGCTGCTGGAAGAACTTAGTGTGCATGTGGGCATAGCGGTTCTTGGCAGTTTCTATACAGAACACCTGAACCCCTTTTTCAACTCGCGTCCTTCGCTGACCTATGTGCTGGTGCCCAACGGGGGACGAAGACGACGATTACTAAGTGACCTGAAAGACCTGGAACGGCATCTCGAAAGCGAGGGTCGCGGAACAGCTGTAAAATTCGCCGCGCTAGTGAGGCGTCGAGACGACTTGGACTACCAATTCGCTTTGCAACTACGTTTGCGTCTGTGGGTCACTTTTCACAGTCTTTTGACATTCGCCTTGGTCGCCGGCGGACTTATCCACAGTCTCTTGGTATTCCGTTTCGCAGGATAGACACATTGGACTGCAAGACTCAATCTGTGGAACGCTCGACTACAGGGAACGAGTTGATCAACCACAATGCAACGAAACAAAGCGCCACTACTACCACATCCCCCAAACCGTGGCTTCGGCGACCATTGGATTTGCGGACGTAGCAGCGGTCATGAGCCCTGCATCCCAAGTTCCCGTAACCGTAACGTTTACCCCATGAAAAATCGTACTTGTCAAGCATCGGGGGTTCGGACGTCGCCGCCACGCATTACTGATAACGACGACCACTTTGTTCACGACTTTTGTTGTTTATGATCAAATCAAGACACCAGATGACACCGATAACACCACTGGTTTTTCAATCGAGATCAATGAACCTCCGAGATGTCATATTCATGAAAACACTTGCATTTTTCATCCCTCATCGAGCTTACTTTTCATGAGAGTCCTTGTGATTCAACATAGTGCCGCTGACTCGTTGGCTGCGGCGGAAAGCGTGCTGGCAGAATTAGGGCATGAAATCATTACGGTACGAATTGATCGCCAGCATCCAATTCCTCAATCCGTTGACTGTGATGCGATGATCATGCTCGGTGGTCCCTATCCATTGACGATGGAAAATCGTCCAGACTGGATCGCCAACGAACAAGCGTTGGTAAGAAGGTATGTAGATGATGGCCGGCGTATCTTAGGCATTTGCCTAGGGGCTCAAATTCTTGCATCTGCGTTAGGAGCACAAGTTCGTCGTAATGCACAAGCGGAACTCGGTTGGCACACGATTCGACGGACTTCGGATGCATCGTCTTTGGCAGTTGAGAGCCTGCCACAGCAAATGACCGTCTTCCAATGGCATCGGGACACTTTTGAAATCCCAAATGGCGCCAAACACCTTTATGAATCTGATGGCTGTCGCAACCAGGGTTTCAGCCTGAACGATCGAGTCTTTGGTTTTCAGTTTCACCTAGAAGCTGACCTACGTACGATTCGAACATTTCTCACAGTTTCGAAGTACCGCAAACTGACAGGCAAGGGGATACAAACTGAAGCGGAGATCATGGCGGGCATCAACCGGCACCTCGCTGATCAACGAGAGCACATGAGTTCTTTTCTGGCCCACCTGCTGCCATCTGCTGGTAATGGCACGATTCATGAACAATAAAATTTTTGACTCGATGGTTGCAACTGCTTGCAGAGCCAAAGACGTGGAATTCTGCACCCGTCAGCCATCACCTTGGCGGGACGGTGACAGGTTCGAAGAATACCTCACGAAAGAAATTGACCACGGTTTGATATGCAGTGGGACTAATAAAAGTCAGCATATGTCCTTGCTTGGGGATCACCGTAAGACGGCTATCAATTCCAGCATTGACTTGCGATTTATGAAAATCCCGTGTCCCCGCCAAAGGAACAAGAGCATCGCCCTCTCCATGAAATAATTGGGTCACCGGATCATCGCACGACACATGAGCCGCCGGCGACGCCGCGATGTAAGCTACGGGTTTTTCCCGTCGAGAACCACCCAGAAAATACGCCATGGCACTGTTATCAATGGGCAGCGATCGAAAATCACAGGGCGGTCCACCCGCACAAACAGCTCGAATTTTCGGTAGCTGCTTCCACCTTGCATCTGTGACAGACCAGTTGCTGGCTGCCGCCCTGACCACCATGGTCTCATCCGCCAGAGAAGCCAGTAATACCGAGAGGTGGCCGCCAGCTGAATAACCAAATAAGCCAACCTGCTTTGAGTTCAATTTGAAGCGTTGAGCATTTACATGAACCCAAATCATCGCAGCACGCACATCATCTAACTGTGCCGGAAATTTATGAGTCGGTGCCAAACGGTAGTTGATCGCTACAGCCACGATGCCTTCTTCTGCTAATAGCCTGGAGTATGTAGCGATTGACCACTTATCGCCAGCAGCCCAGCCGCCCCCATGAATCACGATCACAACCGGGTAACCGTTCTCAGGTGGATCTGTGGCAGGTAGATAAACATCACACAGCCCTGCTTTGCCTTTCTGTTCACTAAACGGCTGATCTTTTTCCACTGAGACGCGTTTGGCAGGGGATTTTTTTTGAGTGCCGCCAGCTCCCTTGTGTGGTTTCTCCGAATCCCCAGAGGCGACTTTCGGGCTTTTTTTCGGTTTCGCTTGGTTGCCGCTGGCAGTATTGTTGGTCGTTGTATGACTGGCTGTGTCCTGCGTTGCTGTGTCCT
>DOPG01000069.1:43446-43607 GCA_003513555.1 Rhodopirellula sp.
GTCCTGCGTTGCTGTGTCCTGCGTTTCCTGAACTGGTTGATTAGCCCCATTGGATGCCACCGAGTCGGCTGAAAAGACCCAGGTGAGCATCACGACCAGCATTCCGAGGGTGCAACTTCCAGCTGAAACGTAGGGGTTGCAGGGCATCGAGCGAGGTTTCA
>DOPG01000063.1 GCA_003513555.1 Rhodopirellula sp.
CTCCAGCAAATTGCGACAAACCTCGATGCCCCTGAAACTCCTTGATCAGGTAACGGTACAACCATGACGTCGTGTGGCCCCCTTGTTTCCCAAATCTGTTTTTCCCAAATCTGTTGCTTACCAGAGTCTTCCCTAAAATACTCATGTTGCCATTCTCTGTTTTCAATTGATGTCCACGGCAGGTTACGACAGCTCACCTCGTGCACAATACTGAAACGCACCCTAATGAACACTCATTCAGCTTGTTTAGGAAAGCACGTTAAACACGTCCCATCACTGAAATTTCTGTGGGCAGAGCCGGGGCGAAACACGCCTAGCATCCCCGCTTTGGTTCGTACTGAATATAACGAATTGCGCGGTCAACACGCCGCAAAATTACCGACAACATCGGCGCGACCCAACCCCCAGCCATTCACTTTTTCTAGCGTAGTAAGTACGAACCGAGTCCGTTGCTCCGTCCGACTCGCCACGTGTTAGGATGTGATGGCGTGTCTTCCCTTCTTCCAATTCAGATTTCACTTCCTTCGCGGCGAACGTGGAACCACCAGTTGCAGCTCGCAGGGACCGTGGCTGCCTTGGCAACGATGCGTGACTCGGCAACCTGAATGTTTAATCTATTCACTTCACCTAGGGCACCATCTTTCCCATCATGTCATACTTCAAAGTCTCCTGCCCTGGTTGTGACAAGTCGTTAAAAGTCCCAGATAATCTAGCCGGCAAAAGCCGCGCATGCCCTTATTGCCGCGCGACAGTCCGCATTCCTGAATCCCAGCCTGCCGAGCCATCAGTAAGTTTTCCCAATATTCAGGTCGATGATGGCCCCCCCAAGTCGAAAAAGTCTGTCCAACCCAGCAGGAAAGCGGACAAGAGTTCACTTCCATCGCAGCCAGCTCGCTCGCCCAAAGTAAGCACAAAACAGCCTGTGACGCGCAAACGTCGTCAAAAGAGCTGGTTTCGCTCCAGCAGTGATTCTGCCAGCAGTGACGTGAGTCTGTTGCTGAGCGGCCTGATGGGCGCCGGCATGACCTTGGTTTGGTACGGGCTCACGTATCCCATCCGCGATAACAATTTCGGTGCTCTGTTCTGGGAGCGTGGTCCCGTCCCCTTCCCGACCACCTTCCTCATGTTCTGGGCATTGTCCATTCTGGTTTTGAAATGGTTGCGACTGAAACAGCAAAAGGAAACCATGCTGCTGGATGTGCTGCCGACTGAAATATCGGATGAAATCACAGTTGATTCGCTGGATGCCTTCATCACACACATCAATGAACTGCCGGGGGCGAGCAGCGACAGTTTCCTGATCAACAGGGTGGTGCGTGGCATCGAGCATTTTCGTGTGCGAAAGAGTGCGGCAGAAACCGTTACGATGATGGAATCGCAATCAGCGATTGATGCAAACAACGTGGCTGGAAGTTACACCATTCTGAAGGTATTCATCTGGTCACTTCCGATTCTGGGATTCATTGGGACGGTGATGGGTGTTAGCACCGCAGTGGCCAGCTTGGCAAATAGTCTCAGTGGCGGGGGCAGCATGGAAGCGATGAAATCGGCACTTCAAGAAGTGTTTGGAGGTTTGGGCACTGCGTTTGATACGACTCTGCTGGCATTGATCATGAGTATGCTTGTAAAAATCCCGGCATCAGCATTACAGAAAAATGAAGAAGATCTCATCACAAGCGTTGACGAATATTGCAATGAGAATCTGTTGCGACGTCTTAACGATGGACGTGATGGTGGAGCGGTACGCAGTGCTACCGGCGGCGAGGATACCGCCATCTTTCGAGAAGCAGTCGAACAGGCACTGGGAACCCAACACGCCGAAATGGAAAGGTGGTTGGACAAACTTGACGCCATCGGCGGACGTTTGACCGAGCAGGTTTCCAAGGGCTGGGATAACGTCAATGACCGAATCGAGCAGCAACAAAAACAACACGTTGCCACGCTTCACAAACAACAACTGGACCAACAGGGTCGACTACAGGCCCAACTGGATCAAATGGCGAACGCCGCTGATAAAATCCAGAACTCGCTAACGCACTTGGCAAGCCAAACGGAAGCCATGCAATCCCAAGTCAATGAAACCTACACCAAGACGGGCGAAAGCCTTGAGAATCATCTCACGGGCGTTGAATCTGGTCTCACCAGCCTCAGTCATGTATTGACCCAACTGGGCGAGCAACAAGTGGTCATACAGCAGGTCCAGCAGGAACCGTCTAAAGCAGGCTGGTTTGGTGGATCAAAGCGGCGGAACAACAGAAGCAGGAGGCATTAACCTTGCCACGAAGACCACGCACCAACGACGACGACATCAGTCTGTTCCCTTTTCTCAGCATCATTGCCTGTGTGATCGGCGTGCTAACCATGATGATCGCTACCCTCGCACTCGCACAGACCGACACCCCGGACGTGGCCCAGATCGAGACGTACGAACAGGACCAAAAAGCACTTGATCGAACAAAGTTCAGGATCGAGCAGATAAAAGTCGAAATATCCGACATTCTGAAATTGCGTGAACAGCAAAAGCAAAATGAAACCAACAAGGCTGAGATCGCTGAGATGCTCGCCGAACTCAATGCGATCGAGAAAGAATTGGCGGAGCAAAAGAAGGTCAAAATCGTCATCCCAATGATAGACCCGAAAGCCAGAGAAACTGCCACCGACATGCAGGCCCAACACGCACAACTTGAAGAACAGATTGCCCAACTTGAGCAAGACCTCAGGGATCGCAAGGACAAAAGTGAGGCAAATGTTACTGTCCTTCCGCAAGGATCAGGATTGAATTTCAATCCCCATTTTGTGGAGTGCGCAGCCGAATCTTTTGTGATGCACACTGAGACACCACAGAAACGAATCAGAACTGCAAACGCTGCCAAAGCGGAAAAATTCATTGCGCTGATGGAATTGGCTGCCAATGGAAAAAACGATTCCATCGTATTCCTTGTCCGAAGCGATGGCCTTGGGACTTTCCGCACTCTGAAAGGTTTGTGCGATCAACGCAGCATTCGCAATGGTAAACTGCCGGTGGTCGGTCAAGGTCGCATTGACCTCTCTGCATTTACCGAGAAGAAAAACTAACACCCGAGTACGACTAGCACCATTCACATGAAACCCACTCGCGGCGCAGACGAAGATGACGGTGGACTTGATTCACTGCTTGATACGATGACCAATGTCGTCGGCATTTTAGTACTTGTGCTAATCGTTACACAAATGAGTGTTGCGGATGTGGTTACACGGATTACCAGCAAAAACCAAATTGACGAACAAGCGGTCGAGGAACTTAATCAACAGCTGGAGATCGAGCGTGCTGAGTTACGTGATCTGGAGAAGATCCTTGTAAATCCAATCGACATTGACGAACAGAAACTCCGTCAGGAGTTACAGTTAAACAAAGACCTCTTGGCACGAAAAAAAGCATTGCTTGAGCAGCGGACCCAGGACAAAAACGCGTTTGCTCTTAAACTGACCAATGACAAACAGCTGGCGGCAAAGAACACCAAAATAGTTGCTGACACTGAGGCGAAGAGAAAAGAACTTGAAACGCTCATCAGCACTTCTCTGGAAAAGAAGGCACAGCTAGCCGCTCAGCTGGATCAAACGCCGCGAGTCAAAGCGCCCGCTGATATTGAAATCAGCATCCCCAATCCTCGGCCCGCGCCACCGGGCATCAAACAGCTCATGATCGTCTGCAGCGGAAATCGACTTTACCCCGTCAACATTGATGCCTTTCGAAAAGATGCTGAGTTCAAAGTAAAATCCATCGTTGCGCGTTTCAACCTGAAACAGGATCCTGCCAAAGGCATTGACCCTGAGAAGTTCAAACAACATTACGAAAAGCTTTCACAAAATGACGAGTTCTTCGACGTGGAGTATTATGTGCAAGGAGACCGCTGGCCCCGTTTTCGACTGATACCGCGTACAAACAAGGGTGGGTTTGGAAAAGAACTTATCAATCCCCGATCGCGTCTAAGGCGGTGGTACAGCGGGGTGGACTTCAGTAAGTACTACGCCCGCTTCTATGTGCTGCCAGACAGTTTTGATGCCTATGTGATTGCTCGAAGATTCTTCTCGCAGAACAAGATCCTGGCGGGCTGGGATCCTCAAAACGCAAATTGGAAACTGACTTCGCATGTGCCCGGTGGAATCGAACTCGGCCCCCCAAGACCCAAACCACCACCTCCGCCGCCCGGAACTCCTCCCGCGGCGAAGCCCAAGCCTGCCAATTTGATCGATTAACGCCGGTTTGGCAAAGATAACACTCGACACCATCAGGCGATGTTGCATAAAAGTCCGTTTTCCCGCAGAAGCGGTGATGGCTAGCATGCAAATATTGCCCTCAACCGCGATCGCCTCAATCCTGGCGGTTCAATTGCAGCGGCTGCGGGTTCTCTATTTTTCCAGGCTGCCGTTGACCAGCACCTGGACGCCCCCGATCTCCCAAATCATTTCGTGCGGACTCGGCTAGCTGCGATAGCCTTTCAACCACCTCCGGATGATCAGTGGCAATGTCCTTGCTGCAGTTGCTATCTGTACGCAAATTGAACAGCAGAGGTTTCGTGCCGTTTTTTCCGGCTTGATCACTTCGTTGGAAATGAGGGTGCTTGGTAAAGTCCTGCAACGGCAGAAACAGTTTCCAAGGTCCGCTACGGACCGCCTGTAGTTGGTCCCGCTCGTAGTAATAGAAGGCTTCATAAGGGCTGGTTGCATTTTGCTCACCAACTATCAGAGAGGTGATATCATGGCCATCAACTTTCCGAAGAAGCGGCAATTTCGCACCGCCTAAACTGGCAAAGGTGGGTAAGAGATCCATGGTCGTTGCCAATTCTTTGCAGACCGTGCCGGGTGAAATTTTTTTCGGCCACCACATGATCGTTGGAACTCGAAATGCACCCTCGCTGGTAGTGTAGCCCCGACCATGCAAAGGGCTGTTCGTTCCTCTTGCCACACTGCCTTGTGTACGTGTCATGGGTGCCCCATTATCTGAGGTCCAAATCACTAATGTTCGATGATCAATCCCAAGTGTCACCAACTTATCCATGATTTTTCCGATGGACCAATCGAGCTCTTCAATGGAATCACCCCAAGGTCCATTTTTACTCCGACCTCTAAATTCTGCACTGGCAAAAGGGGCAGCGGTGCTGCCGGGCATAGCCTGCGGCATATACAAGAAGAACGGGCGTTCACGATTCTGCTCGATAAAATCAATCGCCCGCAAAGTGTAATCCTTCGTCAGCTGGTTTCGATCAACCGGGGCTTCAATGACCGTCGTATTTTCCAACAAAGGAAGCGGTGGCCATGCACCACCTTCAAATCGGTCCCCCACGCGCCTGCCAACCTCCTCGGTCATGTCATCGCTGTACGGGATTCCGTAAAACCAGTCAAACCCCTGACTGGTTGGTAGAAACTCTGGTTGGTCGCCCAAGTGCCATTTCCCAATCATCCCAGTACGGTACCCCGCAGCTTTTAGCACCTCAGCAATCGTTACCTCGGCAGGATTCAAACCAAAAGGGGAAACGGGGCGCAAGACCTGACCATCACGCGGATTGGTGTGCATTCCCACACGTTGTGAGTAGCAACCGGTAAGCAAGCTACTTCGTGATGGCGTGCAAACTCCTGCCGTAACGCAAAAGTGTGTAAACCTTCGTCCCTGTGCTGCCATTCGATTCAAAGCAGGCGTTTTGTGGACGGTTGACCCAAACGGCTCGATGTCGCCGTATCCCAGATTATCGCAGAACACGACAATGAAATTGGGCGGCTCATGCTTGCCCGAGGCGGTGGCTGACTGCGGAGAGGTATTGACTCCCACGTCTTGACCATCCGCATTCACCACACCAAGCAACAAGATCATGCACAAAAGCAAGGCGATTTGGCATTTCATCACCAACAACACACGTGCCTGCCCGTAGCAAACCAATGAGGAGCGAAGACAACCAACGCCACTGCAGCGAAAACGGCAACGACCCATCACAATCACAACAATCTCCCAACAAAACCTTTTGCTTGTATCACCAGCAGTAATACTACCGCGGTGCCTCCGCGTTCGCTCGGGTCATATTTTGAACCTGCTCCAAAAAACCATGCAAAAAATCAGCAACCAATCAAATTTGCAAAACAGCCGACAGTTTTTATGCTCAACGCCTCGCTCCAAAGCTCTGCCCCAAATCGCGGCACAGAAATACGATTCATGAATCAAAAAAAACACTAGTTCCGGCTGCGTATGGTGGTAGTACTCATTATCATATAGGGGGCGTGACAGACGCTGAATCATCGAGACACCGGTCACATGTACCGTGTCTTTCTCCCAATTCACTTGTGATAAGTGGAGAATTCTTGTTCTTCGCCGCCCTGGCCTCACTCAAACCCCTCACGTCAACCAGCATTGCCCGAGACTTGCCCATGTCCAACCCTGTTGACCCCCAAAGACAAACCCCCACATCAAAGACGCCGATAACAGCTTCGGCTGATTCCGCGCGTCGTAGTTTTCTTAAAGCCGGCACCGTGGCGTCCGCTAGTGTCGTTGCAGGCCTGACAAACGCCCGTCCCGTACGTGGTGCTGAACCTCAGAATGCTTCGGAAGAACCAGTGCGGATCGGTTTGGTGGGCGCCGGTGGTCGCGGTTCCGGGGCGATCAATGATTCACTAACCATCAATGAGAATGTCACGCTATCTGCGATTGCAGACGTGGAAGAGCGGAAACTGGAAAGTGTTCGGAAAGGCACAGCAAAACGCCATGAAGGAAAAGTCGACGTGGCTGAGCACAAAATGCACAGTGGCATCGATGCCTATCGTCGAATCTTGGATGATCCCGACATTGACGTCGTCTTGTTTGCAACGCCTCCAGGATTCCGTCCCCAATATGTTGCGGAAGCAGTCGACGCGGGCAAGCATGTATTCGCTGAGAAACCCACTTGCGTTGACCCGGCAGGATACAAGATCTGCTTGTCCGCTCATGAACAAGCCGAAAAGAATGGAACGGCGATTGTTACCGGCACTCAGTATCGTCGCCAAACTAATTACGTGGAAGCCATCAAGCAACTTCACGACGGAGTCATTGGTGACATCATCGCTGCCACCATGCGTTATTGCTCGAGTGGAATCTGGTTCCGCAATCGCCGTCCGGAAATGTCTGACACGCAGTATCAGATATTCAATTGGATGCACAACATTTGGTTGTCGGGTGACCAAATTGCGGAACAGGCAGTGCACAACATCGACACCATGAATTGGATCATGGGCGGGCCACCCGAATCTGCATACGGATCGGGGGGACGATTCACACGCCCGGAAGGCAGCGAGATGTGGGACAACGTCGAAGTCGATTACGTCTATCCCGGAAACCGCCTTGTATCGTTCATGTGCCGTCAAATCCCCGGCACTCAGGGTGACAACTCCAACACGATCTACTGTACGGGCGGTCGCTGCACCATCCGCGGTGGCAACAGTGGTGCTTCCATCGTGGATCGTGATGGAAAAGAGATCTGGTCAATGAAAGGAGACATCGGTGCAGCCTACAAGCAGGAGCACAAAGACCTGATTGATTCGATTCGCAACGGCAAGCCGATTGTTGAACTGAAGGATACTGCTGATAGCTCAATGACCGCCGCACTTGGTCGTATGGCTGCTTATACCGGCAAGAATGTGACTTGGGATTTTGCCACCAACGAATCCAAACTTGACCTGTTCCCCAAGGACTTCGACATCAACGGCTCACGTCCAGAACCTGAGTTTGCGATCCCTGGGAAGACCCCTTTGATCTAAATCAAACGCACACAACACAAGCCACGGCATGGTACTTACACCATGCCGTGGCTTTTTTTTGCGAAAGTGGTTTAGATGATGGCATCAAGCAGTCATTTCAAACTGTTGTTCTAATCTTTAGCCTCGGGCGCCCCGTTTATCTGTTCCTCTCACTTCTCGGAAGCAGCGTCCCAAGTCCACAGTTCCATGGCTTTGCGACTCTCAGCACAGCAGCCCACTCTTACTCGCACGGCCCTTGATGAAAATGGGTTGCTTAGCCGGTAGCACCGGCTTTATGGAACTATAGCGTCTACTTGTCCCAGCAATGTCCCAGCAGTTTTGGTTCTGTGCACTCACGAGCGTCAGAAGCTGCTGCGTGCAACTTCATGGGGAAAGTCACTCATTCTTTGCAAGCCCAGATCAGCCCAGGCTACCCATCCCCCCCGACTATGCCAAACGCAATCTATCAGCGGGCATTTTGGTGAAAGTGCACGTCCCACACATTGGAAAACAGGGGCGGGCCCGGCACCTCATCACCTGAGGTCGACCCTCAGGATTTTAAGGATCCATCAAGTTCACCGATCCTCGCCTACTATGAGGGTATCCCGGCCGGATGACCTCAGCAGCAGGAAACCATCTCTGTGTTTGCACACCAAGCTGGCGATTCCTCGATGCCTGCAATTTTCGCTGCTGTGTCTTACCTGCATATGTTCACATTACGTGTTCACCGAGCCATGGTCAAAACTGGTGTTCGGGACGTTAAACTCGGGTAAATAGCGTTCCCAAGGTTGGTCAGAGTGAGTCACAAGGAGAATCTTTTCTGGCGACTCCTAATAAATTGGCTGCGTGCTCGTAGACGCTGCATAACCGCATCTTTTCTCTACAGACAATAATCCGATGACCGAATCAGGATCGACCTGGCCGGCTGAAGCCATCAATGCTCTTGTGGATCGCTACGAGAGGCCACTGCTGGCGTACGCGGGTCGCATGTTGGGGGGTGATTGGCAGGGAGCACAGGACGCGGTGCAGGAAACATTCCTGCGGTTGTGCCGCGAAGATCCAGCAAAAATTGAATCGCGCGTTGCGGCATGGCTTTTTTCTGTTTGCCGAACCCGAGTCATAGACATGCAGCGGACCAATCACTCAACCCCTTTCGACTCTTCCCAAGTCGCCTTAGCAGACCAGTCGCCCGACGTATCAGAATCGGTCATCAAAGCAGAGGACCGTGATCAGTTGTACGACTTGGTAGAGAAATTGACCCAACGCCAACAAGAAGTACTTCGCCTCCGCCTTCAAGCGGGGCTCAGCTACCGCGAGATTGCTCAGGTGACTGGACTGACGATTGGGAATGTTGGCTTTCATCTCCATGCTGCCGTCCGAAACCTGCGCGACTCACTAGCCGTTAGCTGACTCCTTCCCACCAACCCTCGCCTCCCCACCCGAACACCATACCCGAAGACCAGAGATCGAAAATGTCTGACTCAATCTGGGACGATCCAAACGTTACCGCATACATCCTCGGCGAGTTGTCAGAAGACGAAGCTATAGCGTTCGAGAAAAGAATGCAGGAAAATCCGAGCTTGGCGGAGGTGGTCGCTGAGGCTCGCAGCGTGACCGATCAGTTGCAGATCATGTACACAGAGGATGCTGACAAAACACTCGATCCCATCAGACGCGAAGCTATCACGGAACGGCATTCCGAGCACTCACCGGAAACCAAGCGTGGTACCGCATGGCGAATCCCGTTGATTTTACTGGCAACAGCCGCGGCATTGTTACTGCTGGTCGGCAGTCCTTACCTGTTCACACCAGACAGCACTGTCTCAAGCGAATCAGCATCTTCCCCTCGTTCGAATGCCCGAGATTCAGGCGGCTTTTCAGGCAATGCGAACACAGCCATCGACACAGAGATCGCGTCGTTGATGTCCGGCGTAGAGCAAACGAATTCTCCGCAAGGGGATGTTCGTGACGATTCTGGTGTCGAGTTGAAGAGTGCTGGTGCAATGGCTGAGTCCTACATGGACAGTGAGATGGATGATGCCGACATGGATGATGCAATGGATGAAGCCAGTATGGATGGTTTCGGGATGGGTGCGGCCGCACCTCGCAAAGCTGCATCGAAGAAGTCGGCCGGTCGCATTCCGAAAAACTCAGCCAGTCCACGCAAACCCAATGCGGCGTTCTCTGGGCAGCAGGGCGACACATTGCCACTGTCCGAAGCAGCGATCGCACCACCAGCCCCGATGTTTAAATTCCAAGAAAAACGCTTACGTCGTGCACTTGCCGATAAAGCTGAAATGCCCGGAGAGCCCGATCGCCTGGTGCCCCCAGATCAATCGAGTGCCAACGATGTTTCAGGAAATCGAGATCGATTCGAGAACCTGACCGAAAACGCATTTCAACGGGTTTCAGATGCTCCCCTAAGTACTTTCTCAGTCGACGTGGATACAGCAAGCTACAGCAAGGTCCGAGAGTACCTCCTAAAACAACGACGCCTTCCTCCGGTGGACGCTGTTCGCATCGAAGAATTAGTAAATTACTTCAATTATGAATACCTGCCTCCCAACGATGATGCAAAGCATCCATTCGCAGCGAAAGCTGAGATCATTGACTGCCCTTGGAATGACAACCACCGACTGGCTCGTATTGCCTTGAAGGGTAAGACGATGCAACCCAAGAATCGTCCACTCAGTAATCTGGTATTCCTGCTCGACACCAGTGGTTCCATGAGCTCTCCCAACAAATTGCCACTGGTTAAGGCGGGCATGAACATGCTCCTGTCGCAACTCGGAGAAAACGATCGCGTCGCCATCGTTGTCTACGCTGGCTCGGCGGGCCTGGTACTCGATTCAACGCCAGCAACCAAGACGCGTAAAATCGAGCACGCCCTCAACACTCTCGCGGCCGGTGGCAGTACAAACGGCGGGCAAGGAATACAGTTGGCTTATCAAACAGCCCGAGACAACTTCATCGATGGTGGGGTGAATCGCGTCATTCTCTGTACTGATGGCGACTTCAATGTCGGCACCACCGGAACAGGCTCACTGGTCAGAATGGTTGAGAAAGAAGCCGCAGGACAAATATTCCTGTCGGTACTTGGATTCGGAATGGGCAATCACAACGACAGTATGCTGGAGCAGATCAGCGGGATTGGAAACGGCAACTATGCATTCATTGACAGCCAAAAAGAAGCTCAAAAAGTCCTAGTGGACCAAGCCAGTGGAACACTCGTGACAATCGCCAAGGACGTCAAACTGCAAATCGAATTCAATCCCCGAATGGTTTCTGCTTACCGCCTGATCGGATATGAAAATCGCATCCTGGCTAAAGAGGATTTCAACAACGACAAAAAAGACGCCGGAGAAATCGGGGCTGGTCATGCTGTGACGGCACTTTACGAACTAATCCCTGCTGGCGTCCAAGGAACTTCTATTCCTCCCAAAGTTGACGAACTGAAGTATCAATCAGCTAACAAACTGACGGATGCTGCAAATGGTGACGAATCGCTTACTCTCAAGCTTCGTTACAAGCAGCCCGATGGAAACACCAGTCAACTCGTTGAATTCCCTGTCATTGATAACGAAACGACGTTTGAGGATGCTGACCATGACGCTCGATTCGCCGCGGCCGTGGCCAGCTTTGGAATGCAACTGCGTGAAAGTGAGTACTCCGGCAATTGGAACATGCAAAAGGTTATTGATGTCGCCAACGATGCAAAGGGCGAAGACATGTCCGGTTTACGAGCCGAGTTTGTCGAGATGGCAACAGCGGCAAAACTGTTGAAGCAGTAACCGCGCAAAGGCCACCTTGGCAATGGATCCCCAACCACTACGTTTTCCTGATCGGCAACGCACAGCGTCTACACGCCTTTGTGAGTGCACGGGTTTCAAGCGTTACTCTTCCGGATCTGCTACTCAACAAAAATTCGAATTACCTGATCAGCTGCGGGCCTTTCAATTCCTGAATTTCAAGCGGCGTCCCTCGTGTTGTCTTTGTCTCAAATCTGCACATGACTTTGATGAGGACGCAAGCTCCATCGTGATGCGATGACCTATTCAGGCAACGAAAGTGACTTCGCGTCACCTCGTATCGGGTGCCCATTTTCCCAGCAAGTTCGCAACGAACGCGTCGAACTTGGAAATCTATTCCTTGAGACGCGAAACGCAATTGCGGTGTACTGTTTTTACATGTAGCAAACGATCACGTTCGCTTCACCATACCACTGGAATTAGGGCAAGGGGCTACCCGCTGTTGGCGCTGAGGGTCGCGTGGACGCGAAATTTCTAACCGTGGGGAGCACAACTCGTCTTTTGGCTGCCTCATATTTGAGGGCACGCTCAAAAAAGGGGAATGGGTACTGGGCGTTTCTCCGCAGTGCATACCGCTCAACAGCAACCACCAACCTTCGATCCAGCTTGCCGGCCTTTGTCAAAGCCACAACATACTTGACATAGGCACGCTGATCATCGCGGGTCGCCTTCAATCGATTGAGCAACTGCTCTTCCAAAGTGGCTGAAGTGGATCGACTCGAGGACAGCACCCTTGGTGACGTGATTTGGCCAACCACAACCGATGTTGTGGTCAAGGCGAGTACAAGCACTGCGAATCTGAGTGTTTTTCTCATGGTAACCTCACGACGTCTCCGTTTACTTCCAATTCCACATCCGGGACATGCGGACCGCACACGTGCCCTAGGTCAAAACCCAGCTGCAAGTCCCCGACGCGGCGTCACTTTTGCTCTGTGAGAAGTAACATCTCGGCTCAATCCAACGCAAGACAGACACCCACATGTCAAGATAGGATGTTTACGCAGTCCGTGCAGTCGTCTTTTTGTTCTGTCTGCGTCGGTGGCACCGATTGTGTGTACAGAAGCAGGCTGTTGGTCGAAGACAGACAGGGGCGATCATCCAACTGACAGATCGCACGTCCAAGGAACGGAAACATCGGCCGCCGGGTGCGGCGCGTCGCTCGGAAGGAATTCGACATGAATCGTCTACTTATGGTCGCAGCCCTCGGGGCTCTTTTGGTCGGATCAACCGGCTGCCTTCATCACAACCTACGCAAAACGACTGCCGGAGACTGCACTTCCTGTGCAAGCGGCAATTGTGCAAGCGGCAATTGCGAATCAGAGTCCGCGGGTGCCTGTGCAACGACTCTCGGACGCATGGGTGGTCTTTGCGGAGTGTGCGCTGGGCAAGGCTCCCGTACCGGTTGCATTCCGGGCCGCCTCGGATGGCAACAAGGTGGGATGGATTATAGCGCCCACCTGCAACCCGGCTGCATGGGACACCACGCTGGTGACGCAATGAACAGTCGTCCGTTCTACCCAGGTCCCGCATCGGCCCAAGTAGGCTACCCCTACTACTCGCATCGTGGGCCGCGCGACTTCCTGGTCGACAACCCACCCACGATCGGCCGTTAGAACAGGCAACCGCTTCTGTCCGGTGTCAACACGATCGGCAGCTTGCCTCGTTGCAAAGACTAATTAGACAATGGCCATCGGGGGATCCCTCGTTGGTCATTGTTTCGTTCACGACAAATGGCGACTCAAGACCAGCAAGTGAACCTTCACTGCCTTGAACCTGTCCAGTGTTTCTAGAACTTCCCTCGAACGTCGAGCAGTGCAGTGGCCTCAGACTTTCGCCTCAAAGAGCAACTTCCGGAATTGACCGAGCAAATTATTGCTACGTACACGCCGGAAGACTCAATCAACCATCTCGGCCATTGTCCGTTGCCGAGCTACAAAGGTGTTGCGGAGATCCTCCTGAACCTCAAGGACGTGCTTTATCCTGGCTATCGTCGCAAGGTTGGTCTTCACTTGGGCAATATACGCTACCACATCGGGAGCCTTATTGACCTACTTCATGACCAGTTGACTACCGAGATTGCACGCGCACTTCGGCATGACGACCGTGTCCAGCAGAGCCACAATGACTGCGAAAGCGAGATTGATTTCGAAGCCAAGGGGCAAGCCATGGCAATTGAACTGTTGAAACGGATTCCTGCATTACGCACCACATTAGCGACTGATGTGCAAGCTGCGTATGAGGGTGATCCGGCCTGCCACACCACAGACGAAATCGTCTTTTGCTACCCAGGATTTGAAGCGATCACGGTCTACCGTATCGCACATGAATTACTGAAACTTAATGTTCCTTTCATCCCTCGGATGATGACCGAATGGGCCCACAAGCAAACCGGAATCGACATACACCCCGGTGCCACGATCGCTGATTATTTCTTCATTGATCATGGAACTGGCGTAGTCGTTGGCGAGACCTGCAACATCGGTCAACATGTAAAACTTTATCAGGGTGTTACGCTGGGTGCACTTAGCTTTCCAACCGACTCAGATGGTCAATTGATTCGTGGCGGCAAGCGACACCCAACCATTGAAGATCATGTCGTAGTCTACGCGAACGCTACCATTTTAGGTGGTCGAACAATTATCGGTAACGACTCGGAAATCGGCTCCAGGGTGTGGATCACCAAAACTGTACAACCAAACAAAACGGTTGACCTGACAAGCCCGCGTCG
>DOPG01000449.1 GCA_003513555.1 Rhodopirellula sp.
CCGGACCTGCCGCAAATCCAGCTCACCTTCCAGTTCCTCAGTCGCTCCATGACAATCGAAACAGTGTGCACGAAAAATCGGGCGGATGTGCTGCTCGTAAGTCAGATCATCTGCAGCGGCAGCCAACTGACAGCCAAGAGACCAGTGGAAACTGGAAATCAAAACGAGCGTCATGAGCGATGGGCGCAACATCATCGTCAGCCAAATAATCATCGTTGAGGTGGGATCTGATTCACGGCGGGCAGCGAGCAACGTAAACGGTGCTGAACCCCATCATAACTGACCAACGGCGGCAGGTCCCGTACAAGTCAATTCATTTTGGAAATGAAAAGCAAGTCTTACCGTTTTGCCGGATACCTTTTCACAGGAACATCATTGCCCTGCTTTGGCCCCGGTGTACTTCTTCCATTTGTGATCAGCTTCTCCAACAAACCCTGCATTTGGTCAAGCTTGTCAGGATGCCTATCTGCCAGATTACGAGCCTCCCCCAGATCTTCCGCAAGGTTATACAGCTGCACAGACTGACTTTGATCTCCCCCCTTGCCCCATCCGCCCGAACCGGGTGCTGCGATGTATTTCCACGCTCCATCACGAAGACTGGGCACCCCCCGAATTGAGCAACTGATGGAAGTGGTCCGAATGGGAGTGTCTTGGCCCTGCAACAACGGCAGAATGCTGAAGCTGTCTTCTGCTTGATCCATCGTTAAGCTTGCATCAGTAACATCGGCCAAAGTTGCCATTAAGTCAGCCTGATGAACCAGTTGATGACAAACACTGCCTGGCTCTACTTGTCCCGGCCAACGCACAATAAAAGGAACACGATGTCCTCCTTCCCACGCGTCTGCTTTGTAACCTCGAAGTGGCCCACTAGGATAATGCCCTTGCTCCTGCAACTTCGAAACTCCAATGTACGGGGCACAACCGTTGTCACTAGTGAAAAGCACCAACGTGCTGCCTGCTAACCCTGCTTGATCGAGCGCATCGACCACCTGACCCACGATGGCATCCGTTTCCATCACAAAATCGGCATACAACCCAAGCCCACTCTTTCCTTTCCACGCTTCATTCACAGACAGCGGAGTGTGAGGTGACGTCAAAGGCATGTACAGGAGAAAGGGTGTGTTGGACTTCGCTCGTGATCGAATGTATTTTTCTGCTCGGTTTCCAAGTGCTGGCAAAATTGGCTCGAGCGTCCAGTCTTTCAACGCGGGCCCCTGTTTACTCGCCTGATTATTCCCAATCAGTGCTTGAGATAAATACTGTGTTGGAATCCCGACCGTACGATCATTTTCGATGAAACAATAGGGGGGCCAATTGGGAACATCTGTCCCGAAATACTGATCAAAACCAACATCGGTCGGACCTCCCGGAATGGCGTTCGAAAAAACCTCTCGCCACACAGCCAGTGTTTCGCGGTTGACCTGATTTCCATTGGGACCAGCCTTGAATTGCTTGGCACGTTCCTGTGGGATCGGCCAAGACCATCCTAAATGCCACTTCCCAATCGCAATCGTGTCATAACCCTGCTGTTTGGCTAAACCACCAATCGTGAGTCGTTCGGGGGCAATGAGCGGACTACCCCACAATCCAACAATGCCGGATTGCAATCGAGATCGCCAGTGGTAGCGACCAGTCAGGATGGTGTACCGCGAAGGTGAACAGACACCGGAAGAAGAATGCGCATCTGTGAACCTCATCCCCTGCGATGCCAGCTGATCAATGTGAGGCGTGCGTATTTTTCCTCGTGCCCGGTTGTAACACTGCACATCCCCAAACCCAAGATCGTCTGCATAAATCAAAACAATGTTCGGTACCTCTGTTGCGATAGCAGTGGAAGTCTGAAAAAACACAGCGCATATCGCAAAAAAAAGACAACTCATTCGTGTAATTATCGGGAGCATTGAAGATTCATTGATAAAGAAAGTTTGTGACGGCGACTCGTTGATTTTAAAGTCTCTCTGCCCCGGTTCACAACGATCAAGTGCATGATGGCCAATTTGATCCGTAGAATTTCAGTGTCTAAACGAAGCATTTATGGTAGTCCATCCGTCACGGCATGAGTCACCTCGCACCCCAGCTTTCAAGACTTGTGACGGTGTCGAAAGTCGCACGATCAAATCGTGGACTCTGGCGGAATTTCATTCGGGAGGTGCCATTCCATGGTGAACAATCTTAACGGTTCGGACGCTCGGCAATCAGCGACTAATGTGAAAATCCTCACACGGATCATGCCGGCATTTCCACTGCCTACACGTAACCACGGTGGTCATGGCTGATTTTTTCTGTTCACAAGATTAATTTATGATGATCGAGGATTCAGACAATGATCCTCCCAAACTCTATGGAAATCCTATGCGAAACATCTCTACCCTGCTCTGTTTCACCACCGTGGTGTTAGCAAGCCCCTATGTGCACACTTGCATGGCCCAAACATGGAAACGCCATACCATTGATTCAAGTGATCGGCTAGCGGGGAAACGTGGTGCTGATGGTGTGCGGCTGCTTGATGTCAACGGTGACGGTCTTCTTGACATCACCACAGGCTGGGAAGAAGGCGGTGCGGTTGTGATTTATCTGAACCCGGGGGCTGAAGAGGTGCGTCAACGATGGCCCAGTGTCACGGTAGCGTCAGTCAGAGGCGTTGAGGATGCAGTCTCAGTCGACTTGGATCGTGACGGAGTCGTCGATGTGGTGTCATGTGCTGAGGGTAAGATCAATAACGTATTTATCCACTGGGCGCCAAAGACACCGTCTGATTATCTCCAGCCCGAGTCTTGGAAGTCAGAAGCCTTTCCCAAATCTGCTGGCCGTCGCTGGATGTTTGCAATGCCAATGGACATGAACCGTGATGGCCGACTTGACCTTGTCATTGGTTCCAAAAATAACAATGCCATGATCGGGTGGCTGGAAAATCCTGTGAACTCAAGAGATGCTGCTGAGTGGAAACTGCACTCGCTTGCAAAAGCGAGCTGGATCATGTCGATCCAATCAGTGGATCTCAATCGAGACAGTTTTCCCGACATCCTGTATTCAGACCGTTTCGGCAAACAAGCTGGTATCTACTGGCTAAAAAATCCGGGTGACTCTTCCGCTAAATGGGAACGCCAACTGATTGGTGGAAAAGACAAGCAAGTCATGTTTCTTACCAGTGGCAAGCTCTCGGAAGAGGATTCAACACCAACCATCATGTGCGCAACATTGAACGGCGAACTACTTTGTTGCAAAGCCGGCTCGACCGGTAAATGGGAAGAGACAGTCCTACCGTTGCCCTTCGGTTTAAAGGCAGGCAAAGGCGTTGCGATTGCTGATGTCAATGGAGACGGTCGACCCGATATCGTGACAACAGCCGAAGCACAACGAGAACCACCCGACATGATTGCCGTGGCATGGAAGGAAAACGGTATCAATGGTTGGGTTGACCACGCCATCAGTGATCAGCGAGGCCGAAAATTTGACCGACTGGAAATGCTTGATCTCGATGGGGATGGTGATTTGGATCTAATCACCTGCGAAGAAGTCCACGATCTGGGTGTCTTTTGGTACGAAAACCCGACTCGATAATCTGAGCAGCAAAGGCGATCGACCGCCAACACTTCGCCGGTCCCTCCGCGATCCGGACCACTTAATCCCGAGGTTGAATTAAACGACTCAAGGTGAAAGCGCCGCACATCAGAATCATCCCGGCAGCCAGAGAAAACTGTCCCGCAAACTCTCTTCCATAATTAAACACCCGCAACCCTCCAGCAGCTGCGGCAATGAAACCAGCCAAACCGGCCAGGCGAATTGTCCAGAGAAACAGGTTTCGCATTATTCTTCTTTCCACCAATCTTGGCGTCGACCTGATTACCCACCGCCAGATGGTAGGCGATGCAATCGAAATAGGGGAGGCTGGGTCGTTAGCCGCAAGACAAAGCCATCTCCAAACCGAACCGGTGCGGCGCTCAAGCAACTCACTTGAAACGCCGTCAACTCGGCTTTTTTTAAAAAATTCGCTGGGAAATCTGCGTGAATGCGAGTCTACCTACCGCATTGCACTCTGCATGGAATCAGGTCGAGTGCGGTAAAGAAATGCATCCGATGTTACCAACGAGACGATCAAGGCATTCATGCTGCCGCCGCTGTCTCGGTACGCTCGATGCGCTTCCTGTAACACGGGTGCATCATTAAGCGTCTCGTTCCGCCCCATCCAAAAACGGAAAGCGTGGCGGACAAACACCTGCTCAACCCGCTCACTTGCAGCTAGCTTGTTGATCAAGTCAATCGCATTCGCCACTTCTCCATCAAGCGATGCATCGCCAGAATCAATGATCTCACCAGTCGTATCAACGGGCTCACCCAGTTCCGTGGTTCGATATAAACCAGCATGGTTGTACATTTCAAATGGCAAACCCAGCGGATCCATCTTCTTGTGACAGGTCCAACAATAGGTTTCTCTGGTAACCCGCATACGTTCCCGCAACGTCTTACCCGGCTCATCTGGCAACATGGCGTCTACGGTGATTGGAACATCTGGAATCCCACCACCAAGTAATCGCTCTCGAATCCATCGACCACG
>DOPG01000383.1:0-5629 GCA_003513555.1 Rhodopirellula sp.
CTGCTGGTGCTTCGGCTGCTGGGGCAGGTGTCTCGACAGCAGGTGCTGCCTCACCCGAGGTGACGTTGCTATCACTGCCGGTCACATTCGAGTCGGTTGCGGGTGCTGGATCCACGGACACATCTACTGAGGGTTGGGCTGGTGGCTCGCAGCCAACAGTGAAAGCAACAACTAAAGCAGCAAGAACCAGAATCGACTTATTCATTGGAGGGACTCCGTAGACGGGAAACAATCGAGAGATGTTGGGCATCAGGCACGCTCGCTTCGCCCAGTTCACGTCTACATAGTGGAATCTGTCTGACGCGAAATGAAAGGGGATGACCGAAATAATCCGATTCTTTGATCATTTAAGAGGCGGGATTGGGCAACATTTATGGTCGTGGGTGGAGTTGCTCGACCTCAGACTCCGATGGGACCAGTACAGCTTACTCAAGCCCCAACCTCACCCCAACACGCGTGATTTGCCATGAATCCATGCCAATCCCTGCCAGCGGTCTTAATCGTCCTTGCAACCGTGACCTCCCCATCAAACGGAATGTGGGCCCAAGCCCATGACGGAGCACCGATCATCGAAGCAGCATCCAACACTCAAGCGATTGCCGCTCAAGACACCGTTCCAGTCGGGGAAGTGGGGGCTGATGAAACTTCCGAAGTGGCAAAATCAAATCCATTCGTCCCGCCGTCGACACCTAAATTTGATACGGTAAAGCCTGCACCAGCTCTCCCCGCCGAGCCAGTTATCTCCGACGATCTCCCCCAAGGCTCAACTGTCATCACGGAGGAGATTGTGACGCCGACCGCGGAAGAGGTGTTGCTACCGAAAACTCCCGCTGCAGTGCCCCATGTCGAAGCAGCTCAACCTGAAATCTTTTTTGATAGTCCTGCTCCGAGCCATTCGGACAGGAGGATTTCAAAGGAAAAGGTCACCGAACTCCGGCAGCAAAGAGCTCTGTACCGTGCCAACCAGCGCATGGCTCGCATGGAGTACAACCAGTGGATGGGCCATGAACCACTCCGCCCTCGCTGGAGTCCGATGCCAATGATGAATAGTCGCTACGCACCACCAACCATTCTCGTGCCGGTTTACATCAATCCGCGTTAAGTCGGGCCGACAGCAAGAATCAGGTCAAAAGTCCACCCTCCCTCTTTTGACTTCTTGCTTGGCGGCTCCCGTTTCTGGTTGCCAGGTCCTGTTCTACACCCTCCTCAGGACCTGTCCTCCAGCCTCTTCCTCTCCCGAATCTCACAACCCTCCCCATCCATGGTTCAATACCAGCGGACAGCATGAGTATTCGGGAGAGGTGCAACCAAGAATACTCTCAAGCATGAAGTGCGAATGACTTTCAGCCTCCAACGCAACCAGTTGGCCTGAATCAGGATGACTACAAAAGCACCATCGATGTCGTCACGCCAGCTTGAATCCCGACCAGTCTTCCTGCCGATTATGAACAGTGGCTTTAGATAGCAGACTTTCTACGAAAAACCATCGACACCAACCGCCCTCAGTGTCATGAATGCGAGTCGATGTTGACCAAGAGGTGTTTTACTCAAACAACCCACGTCGGCGAACAAAATTCGATAACGACCAGCCGGCTTCGAATTTTGGAAGGGCACAGAACAAATGACTTTACGCGGCGGTTCACAAGGGGACGCCTTCTATATCTACATCATCATCGCGGGTGCAGTATGGGGTGTGTCTTTTCAAGCAATATCCTGTCGTTGATAACGTCAAAAATCGCCCTGAAGGGCGTATCGGCTGGTTCCCGTATTCGTGCGTACTGCTGGCCCCGATTTCTAAAGCCACTGGCGACCGAGAAGTTTGCTCGCAACGCCGCTCTAACCTTCTTGATCGACTATCTTTCCTGCCTTACTTTTGAACCGACGAACATGATCACAGACGCGAAGGGACTGCAAACAGAATGTTGACCCGATAGTTCACGCAGAGATCCTGATACTCCGGTCCAAAACCAACCGCGGTTCGCCTACAGAACCATTCTGTAAGACTGCCCACGCGACTGTTTCCCCAAGGCCGCAACACGGGAGTGTTTTCGGGCCAACAGATCGTTTCCCTGTGTAAGCAGCACCTCCCGCAACATCCATGCGTGCCAACCGTGGACAAAACAGTTTCTCCGTGAGGATGTCCCAAACATGACTCCTATCAACTAAACTCACGAAACGTGAACGCTGCATTCATTTTCGCAGAATGCGTCGTCAAAACGCTGCCGTCCTTGATTACATTCCAGAGCAGACAGGGGTCTCACTCCAATGAGCATTCAACATTCCGCGGCATGGTCACTAATTTCCGGAGTTTTGCTGCTTGCGACTCCCCTGTCCGCTGCTGACGCAGTAACGATCCAATCCGACCTCGTTTACGGTACCGTCGGTGAAACAAAGCTATCCATGGACATCGCCTATCCCAACAAGTCACTCGCCCCAATGCCTTGCATCGTGGTGATTCACGGCGGGGCATGGATGCACGGAAATAAGTCAATGCACACCGACGACATCAAATACTTTGCCAAGCAGGGCTATGTCTCAGCTTCCGTCGGATACCGTCTGGCTCCAAGCCATCGTTTTCCTGCACAGGTCGAAGATGTAAAATGCGCGATTCGATATCTGCGTGCAAACTGCGAGAAATTCAACCTTGATCCCAACCAGATCGGTGCAGTGGGTTATTCAGCTGGAGCCCATCTTTCGATGATGCTCGGAACGATGGACAAAGAGGATGGGCTTGAGGGCGACGGCGGTTGGCCTGATGAATCCAGCAAGATTCAAGCAGTCGTCTCCTATTTTGGTCCCACCCAGCTCGACGCAAACGACATTCCCACAAACAGTGTGCCGCTGGTTTCAACATTCATTGGTGGTTCACCAACAGAAAAGCCTGAGTCTTATCGTCAAGCATCACCTTTGACTTACGTGAGTCCCGAAGACGCCCCCATGCTGCTTTTCCAGGGGACAAGTGACCCTCTTGTTCCCTACAGCCAAGCCATCAAGATGGTGACAGCAATGTCACGTCACAAGGTCCCAGGTCGTGTCGAACTGTTGATAAATGCTGATCATGGCGGCAACTGGGGCATAGAAGAATTCGAACGGACCAAAGATGCCACTTCGGCTTTTTTCGACAAGCATCTCAAAAATCAGTAGCGGGAATCGAACATCACCTAAGCCAGTCCAGAGGTCATGTTTGTACTCTTCCACAACACATATACCTGAGCTTATCAAATGGAATTACTGCTCTACCTTGCGATGATTCCGGCATTGGGAATCACAGCCCAATGGATCGCTTGGCGAACGCGATTACCCGGTATCCTGCTGCTGCTCTTGTTTGGAATGGCATTAGGTCACTTCATCGAACCGGATGATTTTTTACAGGGTTTAACCGGGGGAAATGATTCTGCTGGCCCGCATCTGTTATTTCCACTTGTATCACTTTCGGTTGCGGTCATCATGCTGGAAGGTGGCCTATCACTGAATCTCAAGGAATTGCGTGAAGCCGGACACTCGGCGTTTCGTCTGTGCACCATTGGGGCAGTGATTTCATGCACCGGCGCCACAATCGCTGCACACTACATTCTCGAATTTGGTTGGCGTTTGAGTTTTCTGTTAGGTGCAATTCTCGTCGTGACCGGTCCGACAGTCATCGGGCCGCTACTTCGGCAAGTGCGTCCCAGTAAACGAGTGGGCACCACGCTGAAATGGGAAGGCATCGTGATTGATCCGATCGGTGCGGTCTTGGCTGTCCTTGTCTTTGACCAATTGATGATGCACGTCGACCAGCCGAGCCTTGGGGCTGCAGCCTTCATGCTTTTTGAAACCGCAGTCGTTGGCACTGTACTCGGCATCGTGGCTGGTTTGATACTTGCGTTCGCATTTCGCCATTACCTGATCCCAGACCATCTGCAGGGCGTTGCATCTCTGGCCATTGGCCTGCTCATTTTTGCAATCAGCGACCACATAGCTAGTGAATCTGGTCTGATTTCTGTCACAGTCCTGGGCTTATGGCTTTCCAACAGCAACAGTTTGAATGTTGAATCTGTCATTGAATTCAAAGAGAACCTGCGGACTCTATTGATTGGCTGTCTCTTCATCGTCCTCGGTTCGCGGGTCAACATCGACGAGGTGATTGCCATTGGGCTTCCGGGACTTTTCTTTCTTGCAGTTCTCATTCTTCTGGTTCGCCCTGTCTCAGTTTACCTTTCCCTGATAGGGACTTCGCTGGACGTGCGAGAAAAAGCATTCATTGCGGGAATGGCACCCCGAGGAATCGTAGCCGCAGCCGTCAGCAGCGTATTCGCGTTAGAGATGGAATCGCTGCCCGCAGGTGGTGCAATAGAAGATGCAAATCATTTGGATACAGTAACGTTCCTCGTAATTTTTGGAACGGTCGCCACCTATGGCCTCACCGCTTCCCCCTTAGCGAAACTACTCGGTCTATCACGGGAAAGAAACGATGGAATATTGATCACGGGAGCGGATGCTTGGACCCGTGATTTTGCACTGGTATTAAAAAAACTTGACTTGCCCGTTTTGTTGGTGGATACCAACTACAACAAGGTGGCCAAGGCAAAAATTGCTGGGCTCGACGCGATTTGCGCGAATATCCTCAATGAACATGTCCGAGAAGACCTTGAGCTGAATGGAATCGGAAAACTGATGGCTCTCACTCAAAACGATGAAGTCAACTCGCTTGCTGTACGCGAATGCCAAACACTTTTTGGTCGAGCGAATCTTTATCAGTTAACATTCCGGAAGCAAAATCAACACAGCCAACGGGGGCTGACACGGAACTTGATGGGGCGTGAACTATTTGATCGTGAACTTACTTTTTCGAAAATGGAAGACATCCACGCAGTGGGAGCTACCTTCAAAACCACCACGCTCTCTGAAAACTACACTTATCGTGATTTCATTGAGCATTATCAGAACGGTGCAAAACTGCTTTGCGTGATCGATGAGCTTAAGAAGCTTTCCGTCAATACAGTGGAACACCAACTGCAACCCATCGCGGGACAAACCATCATTGCCCTTGTCTCATCAACGGTGATCCCCGACAGTCATGAGGCGAAAAATCCTGAACCGGCACCACGCGTCTAAGCCTAAGCATCAACCAAACCTGCCGGAATGTAGGGCGATGCAAAAAAGCCACCGGCCTAAATGCGGCATACGCACTGATAGCTATCGATGTCGTGAAATGCATCACCGTCGTCATGATCGGTCGTGTCTGGTTTTGCGAAGCAGGTGATTACTCGCCATGGTCGTGGGACAGCTGGAGTTCACGTAATTCACAACACCTGCTAGATCCCTCTTCGTTATCACATTTCCAGCTTGGCATTGGCTCATTGCTGCTGTGGCTGTTGACTTTCGTTCCAACCGTGTAGCGTAATCGCGGCCCCGATCGAAGCGGCGTGGAACATCGTCTAAAACATCTCTCTCATGTCAATCACTATCGAGATGCAACCATTTCGCTGGATTATTTTTACACCAGCATCATGAACTCCATTAGCGACGATGGCGTCTGCTTGCTGGGTGTGCTGCTGGTCAAAAAGACGAATTGGAAACGGAGCTCGGTGTAGTTCGCAGCTTGTGAAATTGGAAGCGTGCCATAGATTCGCGACAGCCTGATGCTGAA
>DOPG01000383.1:5866-6099 GCA_003513555.1 Rhodopirellula sp.
TGATGCTGAACTTGCCTGTAGATTCAATCAAAGTTTGGCAGACGACCTAGAGAATCAAGCCGGACAAATGGTGCCCTGCAATCCAATGCACACCGGACAGACAGAGTTTCGGCTCAAAGCACTGAGTGTTTCGGCACAAAGCACTGAGAATCCCTACACGCAGAATCACTGAACTTAGATTCCCCAAAACCGGAAGTCACGCTATTCCGGCAAGACACTGTGCTGGCAAGACA
>DOPG01000383.1:6347-20894 GCA_003513555.1 Rhodopirellula sp.
GACAAGTTTTGGGAAAGCGGAACCCACCAGATTTTTCAAGCAGTCCGGCGAACCGCTTTGAGAATACTTTGCAAAAGCATCCCGCGTCGTCTACCAGACACCCTCGGTGGCATCAGGTTTTCACGTTGATCGAGCCAAACTTCGACCTCTTGGTAGGAGCCAGCAAACAGTCGCTGCCCCGTTTGACCCTGCACGACGAATTGCTCGTCTTCAATAATAATTTCATGCACCTCATGGGATGTCTTATTCATTCCCTCGTCCCCACTATTCCACAACGTTTCATACGTTGCTTGTTCAAAAGTGTGCGCAGAAAACCGAAAAAAATATTCACTCCGGTAGTCTCTACAGGCTACGGTTCCGAGCATCAGAAGCCCTGCTTATCAGCATGCCTTTTGTGCATCTTGAAGCAATTCTGCATCGCCCCGGTCAACCACGATTCATTCAAGTCGATTCTGGGAGTCGTCGTTACGACGGAGACTATCAGCTCCCTCCGGCTAACGTGATGGCATTCTTGTATATCAACGCCTTCTTTTCTTCGCAATTTGCAACTTTTGAATATCTGTCCACAGCAAAGTCCTCAAAACGCACAAACCTGGCAACAAGGGGGACATAGGCAGTATCCAGAGAAGTACAGCTGCTTCGGGCTACATGCCTTAGAACCCCACCTGCCCGATTGAGTTTCCCAACAAAACCAAAAAAGACTTACACAGCCGGTCAGAGAAAGACCATGCAACCGTCGAGAAACACTGATTGCATACCGGTAGACGGTTGCCAAACTACAACAGTACCCCGTGGAAGAGATACATATCACAGGGGACAAAGATGACCACTGAAGAAGACCGCGATGATTTGAACTTACTGCGAAGTTCAATCCAAAGCCGTTGGAGCCCAGAAGAAAAAGAGCTGAGACGCCGTGCGGCTGGCAACAAACAACTACAACTGAAACAGCTGCTGTTTCTAAAGGCACTTGCTTCCCAAAAGATTAGGCAGCCGGCACAAGTCGCAACGCTGATGGCCTGAGCGGTTAGGCTGCCTTGCACTGGCAGGAGAGTGAGCCGCGCCATTGCGGCAAGTCGTTTCTGTGACAGTCTGTCGATTAGGTGGCACAATCGAAATTATAATGACCTGGTTGGCTCCGCGTCGTGGACAAGAGCCATCCAGTGGCGGCGAATGATTCTGGCGACGGAGCAAATGAGGGCGATCGGATCACGAATCTGTCTTCGCGGACGCCTTACGTTGACGCTTGCAGCGTTCGGAACAGTATTTCACTTCGTCCCAACATCGGTGCCATTTTCGCCTCCAAGTGAATGAGCGCCCACACGCAGCGCAAGTCTTCGTGGGTAGCGAAGGTCGTTTGTCTTTGGGCAATGGTCTGCCTCCCTCGGAGGGCCGTCTGGCAGACTCAAGCATGCCCGACTGTGTGCGAAAACTTGTTTCCTACTGGAGTCATCGTTGTGCTCTGCCAAGTGTCGCGCCGGTCTGCCGAGTACTTGGAACGCTGGATGATCTTGCTAAGAAAGGGAAAAACACCCGTGGAAGGGTTTCGATCCTAGCGTTTATACGGCTTTTTCCGGCCCCAAATTGACGCAGGGCCAACTTACGGTATCCCTGCCGGTTGCACACCTTACGACGACTAGCAAAGATGGGTGATATTGACTGATTTCCACCTTTCAACACGAGAGAGACAGATGAACACTTTGCGTGGATTGATCACAGGATGCATGGCTGTGGCCATGCTGTCGTTCGCTGCCCCGTCAGAGGCAGAAGCGGGTTGCTTCGGCTTTTTGGGTCGCTACTGTGCCCCCGTGGATTGCTGCGAGCCTGTTTGCTGCGAGCCCATTTGCTGCGAGCCCCCCCCACCGGTTGCCGTCACATGGTGCATTGAAGACCCTTGCACCGGCTGCAGCTACGAAGTCACCGCGTGCGTCCCACCATGCTGTGCCGAAGCAGCTCCAGCATTGGTCTGTTGCCGGCTCGGCGTTTTTGGCCGCAAAATCTTAACATTCAGCTTCGGTGATTGTGACTACACGGCAGACGTGGTGATCACCGCTCACGGTCGCACGATCGTTCGAGACTGACTGCGGGCGTCCAAAAAGGTTTGAACGGACCTGACGCCGCCACTTCCGCATCGATTGAGAGCCTGTTCCCCGTTTCGGGAGAACAGGCTTTTTTCGTTTCCAGCTTCACACCATTTCGCCTGTTGCCCCAAAAACAAACGCTCTTAGCATTGAAAATCGTCCCGGAATCGCCGCTTGCTGCTCAAACCTCATCGGCCGAGGGACTTACTCACCCGAAAATCGTACTGCCTATCGGGAATTCATCGCGCAAATCACACGCAGGAACACCGGTAAACAGTTTCCGTTGACCAAACTTCGCGAAAACCGATAGGATTCGGTCATTGAGTCAGGATTTGTCTGCGACCACGCCTGACTGGGTATTCAAGGAAGAACCAGATGTCAGTAATTGATTCGACATGGATGGATCGAGCGAGAAACACGCGACATGGATCAAAAATCCTATTCGGTGGTTCGTTGTCGACTCGAACCACTACCAACGGCAAGTGGACGGCTTTGTATTTATTGGTGTCGGTTGTGCTATGGAGCTACCCGCACAACGCAAGCTTGGAAGCGGCCCCCCCCAGCACCATGTCAGTTCCAAGTGTGGATCTGGTATGCAAGCCAATATCCCATTTGTCGCCGGGTACTTTGGTTGCTAACGCACAAAAATCTGGATTTTCCAACGTCGTAACAATCGCCATGCCACGGTTGGCAGTGGGAGAAATAGATAGCCTGCCAGAGTATGCCAAGCAGTATGCAGGCATGTTTCACTTCACGGCACTTGCGAATGTCAGAACGGTCATCAACGGCGGTCACACCGACTACCTGCTCGACCGTTTTGGTGTTGGAATTTCGATGAAGATCCATGGACAGATGGTCGTGGTCACCCCAGGCACCGCAAACGAGTTGGGACTCAAACTGGGCATGATCGAACGCGGAATCCTTAAGGGGAACGAGAACGACCTGAATAAAATCACGCAGGTCGCACGTACAAGTCGCATGATCATTTTCGATGTGCCGACCAACATGCTTATCCAGGGCCAACATATCAAACAAGTTCTGCGTTACTTTGTTTGGGCATCACCGACCTCTGGAAAGCTCGGAGTCTTAGTTTGGTCGCTGAATGATACAAAAAGCGTCACGTACACAATCGCATGCAGCAACATGCAACTACTGCCGCCCAACTACACGGAGGATCGCGCCATTCATGTATCCAAGGGTCCATTGTTATCCAAGATTCCCACAGCCAACCGATTTGCCATGGTTGAAATCCCACAGGGCACGTCGGTTCCCTTCTCACCAAAAATGCGAGCCGTAGCCACCCTACGAATACTCAACGTACAGAACCTGCACACGATGATGGCGGGCGTCAGTGAATCCTTGTCGATGGTTCCTCCTGCTCAACAGGCTAATAACCAGCCGGCAAAACGCAGATAGCTCGCTTTGCGTTCCATCACCCGTTCAACACCTGACCCGGGGAAACGGTAGAATCTCTGAACGAGCTCAAACAAGACCCAGTCGTGTGCACCACTCGTCTGGCTGTTTAAAGAATGGAAGCGTCCATCGTACGACTTCATCAAGTACATGGAGAGCAGGGATCAACCATGCGAACACTAGCGGTTGGCGACATACACGGCTGTTACCACGCCCTGAGGACACTTGAGGTGTTTGTAGGATTTCAGCCAAATGACCACATCATCACGCTGGGTGATCACATCCACCGTGGACCGGATTCCCGATCGGTCATCGAATGGTTGATTGCTCGCCAAAGGAACGGGCGTTTGACTGCCTTACGCGGTAATCACGAATGTGTCTTTCAGGCCGCCCTCACGTCCGCACTGGATCGTGAGACATGGTTGGGCTTTGGCGGGGACCAGATATTGGCTTCGTATCATGTGCAAGGCATCAACCAAATGCCAATCGAACATCTCGTGTTTTTGCAAAACGGGCTGAAAGACTTCTACGAAAACGAAACTCATTTTTGTGTTCACGCAAACGCCCGCGAAGATATGACACTCAAGGAGCAACCGGACCGCATGTTGTTTTGGAAGAAGTTTGTCGACGTCAAACCCCATCATTCGTGAAAGGTCATGGTCTGCGGGCACACCCCTCAGAGAAGCGGCTACCCAAAAGACCTCGGTCACGCTATCTGCATCGACACCGCCGCCGCACGAGGAGGCTGGCTGACCTGTCTGGACCTTGATTCGAGATATTGTTGGCAGGCGAGCGAAACAGGGAAAACGCGTAGTTTTTTGCTGGACTCCGCAAACCGAATCGCCATGTGAATCCAATCAGAACCGTCACTTGCGAATAGAGAAAACTCCATTGACTCTGATTGAAACGTGTACGTATCAGCCACTTAGCACGCAGGATTCCAGCAGTTTCGTTGGCATCTGATAAAACGTGGGCGAAGCGAGTATATTACTGCAGCGGTAATGGTGGGGATGTAGCATAAATACCCCGCGGACGAGTGGCGGGCGTCCAGCGATCCCCGATGACTTCAAGCTGCTCCTACAAATCCCATTTTTGGTTTTTGTGACGGACTGCTGCGGTGCTTTCATAAGATGGCATTTTGACCAACCGTCCCCTTACCAACAATGAACACTTCGTTGCGATGTGAAAATAGCATCGGTACCCCAGTTTGGAAAAAACACCATGCTGTCCATGACACTCCTCTCGTTTCTTTTTTTCACCGGGCTTGTGATCGTTCTCACGTGGTGGTTCACCCGTGCGTCTGATTTGAACACCGATGAGGGTTACTTTCTTGCTGGCCGAAGTTTGACGGGCATCTTTATCGCAGGATCGCTGCTACTGACCAATTTATCGACGGAGCAACTGATCGGCCTGAATGCTGGATCGTTCAATGATGGGCTGTCAGTGATGTGCTGGGAAGTAATCGCCGGCATGTCGCTTGTCGTGCTGGCTCTGGTGTTTTTACCGCGATACCTGAAATCAGGAATCGCAACGATTCCACAATTTCTGGAAGAACGTTACGGTTCCTCAGTCAGGGCGTTAACGGCTGGTATCTTCATCGTTGCCTACATGCTGATTTTGCTTCCTTTCGTTTTATTCCTTGGTGCCCGTGGCCTGATTGGAATGCTCGACCTGCAGGAACTGATGGGATTCCCAAATGAGTTATCTGCCATTTGGGGTGTGATCATCTTCATCGCAGTTCTGGGTGGTGGCTATGCCATCTGGGGTGGAATGCGAGCGATCGCGGTCTCTGATACTTTCAATGGTGCCGGACTTTTGATTGGCGGCCTGATGATCACTTTCTTTTCCCTGCAAGTTGTGGCTGGTGACGACGGCGGCTTCATGGAAGCCTTCGAAAAGATCAAAGCACAAGACCCCGATGCATTTAATTCGATTGGCTCAGCCGATGAGGGAACTTACTGGCCGACGCTTTTCACCGGTGTGTTGCTGCTGAACTTCTTTTATTGGTGCACGAATCAGCAAATCATTCAAAGAACCTTCGGAGCCAAGAATCTCGCGGAAGGCCAGAAAGGTGTGCTTTTGGCTGCCTTCTTTAAAATCCTCGCTCCGCTGATTCTTGTTCTGCCAGGCATCATCGCCGCTTACCTTGTCATCGGGATCGGTGACACTGAAATGGTGCAAGCAGTGGGCAAAAATGAAGATGGCAACTGGATCGCCGACCGCGCCTATGGTGCTCTGGTAAGTCAAATACTACCCAAGTGGCTGCTGGGGTTCTTCGCCGCGGTGGTGGTGGGCTCGATCCTCTCGACGTTCAACTCAGTACTGAACTCGGCTGCCACTCTTTTTTCACTTGATGTCTACAAGAAATATCTGAATCCAACAGCATCCACCAAGTCAGTGGTGCGTTCTGGCCAGATTTGCAGTTTCGTCGTTGCCGTCTTCGCGGTGATTGCAGCACCCTTGATCTTCTACGGCCAAGAAGCAATTTTTGGATTCTTTCAGACACTCAACGGTGTCTACTTTATCCCACTACTTGCCATCATCATGGTCGGGATTTTTCACCGTTTTGCAGATGGCATTTCTGCCCTCATCACCTTGTTGGTTGGACTCGGATTAATGGTGATGGGCACCTTTTTCACGGGTGAAGATAAAGCCAACGAAATTGATGGTTGGTTGGCAGACTCTTTTGGCAGTCCATTCCACTACATGGGTGCTGTCTTCGCTCTGCTTATCGTGCTGCAATTGTCACTGAGTGCCATCGGCATGAAAAGAAGCGAACCTTACGTTCAGGAAGACAAAGGTCTGGTTGACCTGACGCCCTGGAAGCCTGCTCCCTTCGTCGGCGGAGCATTGATTCTGCTGGTGCTTGGAATTTATGCAGTATTTGCATTTTAGAAACAAGCCGCATGCAGTGAGCATTCACCATTGAAACACTCAAGCTCAAGACTGGAAAATCTGCTCAACACGTGCTCCGCTTGAGCCCAACACCACAGTTCTGATCCGACGTTAAGACGCCATTTGTCGATTGCTTGAAATACACGCAACGTATTGTCGAGGAGCTGTTTCGCTTGCTCGAGGCAGAGCAAAAGCTCACACAATTGCATTCTAATGGTAAAACTGGAAGGCCACCTGCAACTTGGCAGTGTGGATCAGGAATGAAATACCAGAAGAAAATCACATTCCGAGGTTGACCATGAACTTTCAAAGTACTGTCGCACAAACGTCCAAAGGCTGGCTCTTTCTGTTCTTTTTTTTCAGTTGCCTACTCAACCACTTGAGCGTGCTGGCAGTTCCTCAATTGCTCACGCCTCAATCTGCTCACCCCGAGCGTCCCAACATCATCATCGTGTTCATTGATGACATGGGCTGGTCTGACCTGTCTTGTTTCGCAGGCAAACAAGTCGAAACCGAGCACATTGATCGGTTGGCATCCGAGGGGATTCGCTTCGCCAACTTTTACGTCAACTCGCCAATCTGTTCACCATCTCGCGTTGCTCTTGCTACCGGTCAGTACCCGCAGCGTTGGCAAATTACCTCCTATCTGAATCATCGCAGATCCAATCATGATCGCGGCATGGCGCACTGGTTAAATCTCTCGGCCCCCATGTTGTCACGCCAGCTAAACCAAGCTGGCTACGCAACGGGACACTTCGGCAAGTGGCACATGGGTGGACAACGTGATGTCGGTGATGCCCCATTGATCACGCAGTATGGGTTTGACCGATCGCTCACAAACTTTGAGGGCCTCGGTCCTCGTATTCTACCATTGAAAGACTTGTATGATGGTGCCCCCCCAAAGCGTCATGACTTAGGATCTGCCAGCTTGGGCAGGGGGCCGATTCGCTGGCTAGACCGATCGATTATCACCGCTGAATTCACTCAACAGGCGATTGATTTCATCGACGAATCCGTCGCGAGCAATCAACCGTTCTATGTCAATGTTTGGCCGGATGACGTTCATTCGCCGTTCTTTCCACCCCAGAAACTTCGCTCCGCAGCCGACGGCAGTAAGCGTGAACTGTACTATGCTGTACTCGACGCTATGGACCAACAGTTGGGAAAGCTGTTTTCAAAAATACGTGAGGATGAACAGCTTCGAAATAACACACTCATCATTGTTGCTTCAGACAATGGTCACGAAGATGGGGCTGGCCAATCAACCCCCCTGCGTGGTTCGAAAACATGGCTGTATGAAGGTGGCATTCGATCTCCGCTGATCGTCTGGGGGCCCGGATTGATTAACCAGGACGCGGCGGGAACGATCAACACAGAATCCATTTTGTGTGCAATGGACATCAACGCGTCTCTTTATCCCATCACTCATGTGGCACCACCAGCAGATACAGAACTCGACGGAGAACCGCTCCCCGAAACCTTGCTGGGAAAATCACTGGCGAGCCGCTCCAAACCTATCTTCTGGCGGCGTCCTCCGGATCGTCCCGGCGATCGACACGAAGACAATCCGGACTTGGCAGTTCGTGATGGCCAATGGAAATTACTGGTCAATTTTGATGGCAGCAAACCGCAACTGTTTGATCTTTCCGTGGACATGAGCGAAGGAAAAAATCTGATCAAGTCGCATCCCGACGTGGCGGAAAAACTTCTGGCGTCGATATTCCAATGGAACCAGAGCCTGCCTTTAGACGCGGCAGTACCAGGTTTCAAATCTGGTGGAAGGTCCAACGCACCGCTTGCGGAGAATTTATTCGTCAACCCGATTGGTGAAGGAGCCGACCCATGGGTGATTCGCGACCCAAATTCGCCTCGGTACCTGTGGTGCCTGTCGGAAGGGAATCGCGCGATCGCGGTTCACACGTCAAATCAGCTGGAATCGATGGGGCAAAAACACATCATCTGGGAAGCGCCCTCGACCGGCCCATATTCCAAAGAAGTATGGGCGCCTGAATTGCACTTCATTGATGGCCGGTGGTACATCTACTTTGCCGCATCCGATGGCGACAATGCCAACCATCTTTCGTATGTTCTGGAAAGCAAAACTAACGACCCCTTGGGGCAGTACTCGCTTCACGGGCCTTTGGCCACGGGTGAGGGGCAAGACGGACGAAGCCCAAATCTCTGGGCAATTGACGTTACCGTTCTCGAGCATAATGCAAAACAGTACGCAATCTGGTCGGGCTGGGATGCAGTCGGTACCGACCAGCAGTATCTCTACATTGCCCCCATGAAATCCCCAACCAAACTGGCTGGCCCGCGAGTACGCTTGTGCAGCAACGATGACTACCCGTGGGAATTCACAAAATACACACCGGACTCGCCCACACACGACCAAGGCAGAGGATTGAACGAGGCCCCGCAAGTTTTCCAGTCACAGGGGCGGACCTTTGTCACTTTTTCCTGCGGTGCATCGTGGTTACCCACCTACAAACTGGGCATCCTGGAACTCATTGGTGACGATCCGCTTGAGCCAAATGCATGGAAAAAGCGTGCGACACCAGTATTCAAGGGCAAGGATGCCACGATCGGTGTTGGACACTCCTGTTTTGTCGCCTCACTCAATGGGAGTGAACAATGGCATGTGTATCATGCCAAACGAGATCGAGACGCAGGGTGGCGGCGAACAATCTTCTTGCAACCGATGAAGACGGGAAAAAAAGGCTTCCCGTTACTTGGCCAGGCGTTGGCGAAGGGCTCTGCAACACTACGTCCACAGGGACAGCAAGCGTTCCGAGTGCATCAGACCATCAAAGAATCACTTCAAGGGGAAAGTCCTCCCGGAAAATTCAATTACTTTGGCCATCATCAGTATGCCAAGCCCACTTCCCATGGTTTCGCGCTCGGTGTCATTCCCGATCAACCCGTGAATGAGTTTCGAAGTGGCGAAAAACTGGTCTTTGACAACCCACTGCCTGCAGATCTTAAAATCGCAGTAACAATCGATTTGCTCGACCGAAACAACGCCAGAGATGCGGGACTCCTGTTTCGCACGACGGGACCGTCCATCGGATACGATGCTCAACGTGGCTACTTTGCCGGATTGATTCCCAGTACCAATCTGATCATTTTCGGGCGAACAGACGGCGAAACATGGACAGAACTGGCTAGACAACACCACGACATTGATGCCTCAAGAAAGCAGCGACTGTCAGTGACGTGCAAGGGAGATCAGTTCACGGTGAGCCTGAATGGTACTGCGATGCTCTCAGTTCAAGATGCAACGTATGACCGCGGAACCATTGGAATGCGTGTGGTCAACACGCACGCAGTCTTCAGTGATCTCGAGTGTTCGCCTCTGTCCGAGTAAATACAAACAATGCGTTTTCGAAGAGCGGCCTTCACGACCTTGCAGCATCTACTCTGATTTCAATCAACAGGCTTAGCCACGGATTAAGTTACTGTAACCAGCAAGCGATAAAAAATGGGCAGGACGTTTCGATATCAACAGATGCACTTTGGCAAGAACATCGCTGGAAAGCTCAAGTCGCCCTCTGCAACCCACAACCCCATTCCGGAACCACAAATGAAATGCCAACGTTTGCAGCCATTCCATAGCTGCCACATCATACTGCTGGCAACTCTGGTCGCTTTTTTCCCAGAGGTCACATTTGGCGTAGAGCCTTTAAAAACACCCAACGTGTTGCTACTACTATCCGACGATTTGGGGTACCGGGATATTGGCTGCTATGGCGGCCCAGTGAAAACACCGACGCTGGACAAACTGGCATCCAAAGGCATGCGTTTCAGCCAGTTCTATTCTGGGTGCGCTGTCTGCTCACCTTCACGCGCAACGTTGATGACAGGACGCCATCACATACGTACTGGTGTCTACAGTTGGATTCATGACCCGAGTCAAAAATCACATCTGCTGCGTCGTGAAGTGACATTGGCAGAAGTACTCAATGACGCTGGCTATGCCACCGCTCACATCGGCAAATGGCACTTGGGACTCCCTACACAAAAGCATGCCAAGCCAACTCCGGACCAGCATGGTTTTGATCACTGGTTTGCGACTTGGAATAATGCAGAGCCAAGTCACAAGAATCCACACAACTTTATCCGCAACGGAACACCGGTCGGAAAAACAGAGGGATACTCGTGTCAGATTGTGGCAGACGAAGCAATCAAGTGGCTTGACCAACGCGATGACACGCATCAGCCCTTCTTCCTGAACGTCTGGTTCCACGAACCTCACGCGCCGATCGCTGCCCCCGATTCGATCGTCAAAGATTACGGCCCCATCAAAAACCAGGCCGCAATCTATTCTGGCACCATCGACAACACCGACAAAGCGATTAAGCGTCTCCTGGCCAAACTACAAAGCCTTGGTATCACGGACGACACGCTGATTATCTATGCATCTGACAATGGCAGCTATCGTGACGATCGGACTGGTGGGCTAAGAGGTCGCAAGGGAATGAACTGGGAAGGAGGAATTCGAGTTCCTGGCATGTTCATATGGCCTGGTGTAATCAAAAACGATGCCGTCTGCTCAACGCCTGCAGGATTGGTCGATGTGCTGCCGACAGTGTGCGGCTTGCTGGGACTAAAAAAACCGGATCGGCATTTGGATGGCACAGACCTCACGCCGATTCTGACGGGACAACCAGACGACTGGCAACGAAAGCAACCGCTTTTTTGGCACCTGCAGAAATCAAGACCCATCGTCGCTATGCGAGATGGTGATTACTCGCTCGTCGCTGAACCTGCTTACGAGCTTTCGAAAAACAACATGTTTCAGGAAGCATGGATTCCAAAAATCAGATCTGGCGGATACCGTAATTTTCAGATGTTCAATCTCACCAAAGATCCGCAGCAAAACAACGACCTTGCAGCGAAGGATCCCGAGTTACTGAAAGAGCTGAAATCCAAACTATTGAAGATCAACGAAAGCGTCATGCTAGAAGCATACGACTGGACGAAACACTAAAATCATCCTGCGCCATCACCGTTGACCTTGATCCATCGGCACCCCCCGGGGCTTGCCCATTGCATGGAAAATCTCGACACAACTTTCACCAGCGAAGTGAAAGCAGGTGCAGACAGACAAATCCATTTGAAGTAGCCACCAGCGGGCTCTAGAATGCCGACCTGTGCAGCTTGCACATGCGCTATCCCTCCCTCTCGATGCCGGAACCCTCCATGCACCGCACCATGATTTTTTGCAGTCTCTTTTTACTTGGATTCGTGCCTGCATCTGCACAGGCTGCCGACGCTTTTCAAGTCAAAGACAAGACCGGCAAGTACGCTGATGTTCTAACCCCCGATGGCAAGCCCATTTTACGTTACATGTACGAATGTGATACCTCCGATGATGCCAAGACATTCGATACTGCCAAGGTTTTTGCACATGTCCTTTCTGACGATGGAAAGACGACGCTCACCAAAGGAGCGGGCGGCAAATTCCCACACCACCGTGGAATCTTCATTGGTTGGAACAAACTCAAACAGGGAGGCAAAAGCCATGATCTTTGGCATGTCCGTAACACGGTGCAAAAACACCGTGAATTTGAAGAAACGGAAGCAACTGACAAGGGCGCCAGACTCACTGCGTTGATCGACTGGATCGGCGTCGATGGCACACCTGTTCTGGAAGAAAAGCGTACCTACCAAGTCACATCACAAGACAATGCCTACAGCGTGATCGATTTCACCTCGACGCTTACCGCCACGCAGGGTGATGTCGAACTCAATGGTGACCCAGAGCATGCTGGTGTGCAGTTCCGCCCTTCACAACAAGTCGCGGAAAACAAGTCAGCAGCTTATACATTTCACAAAGAAGGAATTGACCCAAAACAAGATCGTGATTTGCCGTGGGTCGCAGAAAGCTTTCAAGTGGGAGACGACTGGTGGTCGGTACAGCACATGAACCACCCATCCAATCCGAAGGGCGCTCGCTGGTCTGCCTACCGAGATTACGGCCGCTTTGGACCTTTTACAGTCGTCACAATTGCAAACGGAGAATCAGTGACATTCCGCTATCGGTTCCGTGTCACAAAAGGCAAGTCACAAGACCGAGAGCAATTGCAGGCAAGCTTCGACCAATACAGACCCAAGCAGTCTCGTGATCAGTAAGCCGTGATCAGTGAGTTAACGCGTACACCAGAATATTGATGGTGATCGCGTAGGAATCAATCGAGAATCGTTCAAAGAACTCTTTGGATTCACCCTCCCGCTCCCAGCCATCTGCGATGTCGGTGTTGTGGGTTGCTACTACCATCAAGCGGTCCTGCTCGTCAAACAGCCCCATGAAGCGAACACGATTGACGCCGGAGACACCTCCTGTGGGAGCCCGATGCGCGAACGGCGGATCCCAAGGCATGCCCGTTTGCTGGTAGAAAATCCGTGCCGGTATCTGGGGACACTGTTTGACTGGGTAAACGATGGTCAGCAGGGGGTGATCAGCGGGAATTGGACGCACCTTCCAGTCTGGTCGTAACGTTCCAATGTTCCGCATAAAGCTGGTCCACTCTGCTTGCCCCCAAAAGTCATCGACCCACAAAAACCCACCGCTGCGCAGGTATCGTTCCAAACCAGCCCGCTCAGGCTGTGACAGTTCTTGCCAACCAATGTCACTCATAAAAATGAAGGGATGATCGAGCAGGCGGTCATCGGTTAGGCGCAGCACAATGGGATCTGGACTAATCTTCATCGATGTCAATTCATTCAATCGAAAGATGAGATTTTTTTCTGCCCGCGGATAGTCAGTTTCCCAACGTTGCCAGTCGCGTCCTTCGTATCGATACCATGATTCGTTGTAGCCCCCGACACTGTCATACCGAATACGGACAAAGGTAAAGGAGTCGGAATCCTGAGACGGCCTTACCGCATTGCCATCGGTGCCAGCATTCTGATACCTCGCTCCAGCAGCAGTCGCCAGCAACAGGGCAACAGCAAACCATAAGATGATCTCAGGCAGTCGACGGCGAAGCGGAATCTGAGTGAACAGCAAACAAACCATGGATATCGATGGCAACGAGGCAGTGACGCGAGACGAAACGCTGGGATCGACCCTACATTTGTAGCGTGACAGATTGCAATGATTCAGCAACTCAGAGTTACATCAGGATACACTGTCGCCAAGAGTACACGCGAGTTACCGCAACGACAGCGGCTGCCAATGAACTGGCACACTCCTGATTTATTTCAGACCGGCAACATTCATTTTAATAACAAATACAGAATCTTTTGCCGTGATAAAAAGATCCTTTCGCTGGGGTCCAGCGAAGGTAACATTCGCGGTCCATCTTCTTGGCACGGCAATATTTTCCAGTCTCTCACCATCACGATTGAATATCGTGACTCCCTGTCCAGTTAAATAAAGGTTTCTCTGTTCATCAATGGTCATCCCATCGCTTCCCATCGAGCAAAACAAAGTCCGATCAGTGAGTTGCCCGGATTCATCGATCCGGTAACGATACGTTTTGCCATCGCCGATATCAGCAACATAAAGCTGACGGTTCTGTGCATCGCCAATAATCCCATTGGGTTGTTTCAAGTCACCAACAACTTTTGACACTTTACCTTCGGGCGAAACCCGGTAGACACCACGTGGGTTGTCTGTGGGAATCACCTGAGTCCAATAGGGACGCTTATACAGAGGGTCGGTAAAATAAATTGCGCCGTCACGGTCAACCCAGCAATCGTTTGGCCCTGAGAATCTTTGACCGCCAGTTCCCGCGGCAAGAACGCGGTGCTTTTGGTCGCGGATGTCAATCTGCCAAAGTTCGTTATTGGCATCAGCACAAGCAATCATCGTATTGGGAGCGACAAAGAATAGACCATTGGCCCGCCCACAAGGCTTCAGCCAGTCAACCAATTTTCCCGTGGCAAAATCATAGCGAACAATCCGATCATTGGGTTGATCCGTAAAATAGACATTCCCCGAAGCATCGGCAGTGGGCCCCTCGGTGAACGAATACTTATCACCCACTAACTGCAGCATACCCTGTGTCAGGGATGAATCAGGACGTGCCCCTTCAGGCTCGACAGCGTCGCTGCATGCCACCGAGACAAGCACCAACACTGCGGAGACAAGGTTGAACTGAATGAAATGCACAAGACGTTGAGATGTCATGAAAGTGTCCGAGGAACGATGAAG
>DOPG01000383.1:21246-30516 GCA_003513555.1 Rhodopirellula sp.
AGTCTAATGAAATACAGTTCAGGGGTCGCGTAAGCCCCCATTCACATCGCAAAGACATGGTAGAAAGACGTGACACAGAGGAAAATCTGTGGCAGGATTGGCCTTCAGCGGATTTTGCCGCCTTTTATGGCTGGCAAGGGGCGTTAGACTGGGAACCATAGGAAAAACATGAAGCAAATCGTCACAGTCATCCGCCCTCACCTAGCCGAAGAAGTTCTGACGAGCTTACGGCGGGCTCCGATCGAGGCACTAAGCGTCACCGAAGTCAAAGGCTACGGTCGTCAAAAAAGTTACCTTGACGAGTATCAGGAAACGGAATATTCACAAGCTTTTGTACCCAAGGTTGAAATCACTCTCTGGGTCGATGATTCACGCTGTGAAGAAGTACTCGAAAAAATTGTGGCGGTTGCCCGATGTGGACGAATTGGTGACGGTAAAATCCTAGTCATGCCGGTCAGTGAATTTCTATAACTGCCGCAACAACTTCGGCCGTCTGGTCGCGAACATGACAGTCCTTCCTTTCCGGCCATGCAATACGACATCAACTGTAGAATTTACCGGTCGCATGGTTGATTTTTTTTGTGGACTGACCTAGCCACAAGAAGACCGCTGTGACCCTGAAATTGCTCTCGCATCCCGTCCATTCAAAAAACCCTCAATAAAATCAAATGGATTGGCCACCTCTCCCTGATTACGGTTGCATCCCACGTTGGCCACAGGATGGTCAAGGATTCATTCATCCAGATGATGTGCCAATCGCAACGCGTTGTTTTCCAAGTGAGCGTGTATTCCGACGCGACAGATTTGATGGAGTTTACTATCACTATAGTTATGGATCACTCAGGTTTCGCTTGAGACCAAGCATGTGGTTAAAAGTGAATCCTGATGGAATTGATATCGGCGATCGAGTTGAAACCATCGGTGCATCTCTCGAACGAGAGCTTTTCGTTGCTCAAGTGTGGGGCATGTACTTCGTACAGAGGAAAGGTTGCATTCTGTATCGCTTGCGACGCGGTGACACCCATGTTCCCCGCCTGTACACAGCCAAGAACCTTCGTCTCCTTCAAGACAAGCAGAAGGTGCGACCTGGCGATACAATCCATCCTGCTCCCAAGTGGAGTGGTGACGGAGACTTACTTGAGGACATCGACTTGTAGCACGCGGACATCAAAACGGATCGTCGCTGCAGGCAACTTTCTTGCAACAAGAGTTGCCACTGCCAATCGAATTCTGACCCCGAATCATTTTCGGGATTTTGTTGGCCATTGAACGAACGGTCTGACACACCCCTCGTCTGATTGACCGGGCAAGATGCGAGTAAAGCCATCATCCGCGGGATCACTGGCGTAGTGATAGGTGTAGGACTTGCGAGAGATCTCTGGATCAACGCAGTTTTCAGCGGTACCTGCTTCACACAGGTCCCACGTTGGAACGACAACGTCAGTTATCTGTCAGTATTATTCCTCTTGGTTCGCACCTTCGATCGCGTCTAACACTTCCAAAACTCGTTGCATCTGCTCAGGATGAAAATCCCATTTTTCTCCGACGACGTGATCGATTCCGCTAGCCATCGCCGGATAATCATGGCGATCAAACAGGGTGCCGTAAGTAAAAACGAGTGAGACCCTCAGCGGCTCAAAGGGCCACATCGCACCGCGACACTGCCCGCGTTTCAGCGTTCCATAGACGAAAACAGAAGAAATCACACCGATGTTGGTATCGGAATCGCCAGAATTCACATCACAACCTTCAAGGTTAGTTGATTCATGGGTCCACGAAGCAGTTGAGCAAGACTGCCACTGGCCAGACGACTGACGCCCGAGCAATCCGGGGCTGCCGTAGGCATAACTGACGGCTCAATCAACAATTTTGTCAGCCCCCCAACAACTGTGCCCGCAGCCTGGAGGTTCAACAAGGCCGGTTCTGACCTGAACACATGCTGACAAGCCAAAAAAATCGAATTCATCGGGGAATCCATGTTCCGACCCTCAGACGCGTCCTTCCCAACGAGCACGCCGTCCATCATTATCTTTCTACACACAGATGCATCTATCCACTGAACAGACCCATGCCAATCGATCCTGATTTTGCCGCGGCTCTTGAAGCCCATTCCATGGAGATTGACGAAGCAATCGCCGAGCGTTTGGAGAATTATGCTCGCATCCTATGGAAATGGAATGAGCAACTGAATCTCACTCGTCATACCACCTGGGACCTATTTGTGGGGCGTGACCTGCGTGACTGTTTGCAATTGGCTCCACTGCTGGAATCCGGCGAGGAAGTCCTGGACCTTGGCAGTGGCAACGGCATTCCGGGTATTCCGTTGGCCATTCTCCGGTCGGATATTGAAATTTCTCTCGCCGAATCAGTCTCAAAACGTGCGAATGCCTTGGGCGACATCATTGAAGAACTTCGACTTCCGGTTCCGATTTACGGGGCACGTGGCGAAGATTTACTGGAAGATTTTCGGTTCTCAACGATCGTTTCAAGAGCGGTGGGCAGTGTGGCCAAATTCTGTCGGTGGATGGAACCACATTGGATGAATGTTGATCGCCTGCTGTTGATCAAAGGCCCCAAATGGCTCGAAGAGCGAAGCGAGGCTCGACATGTGGGAGCGTTAGCCAATCTTGACCTCAGACGTGTCGCTGCCTATCCGCTGGGTGACGACGCTGAATCGGAGGGCGTCATCCTGCAGATTTCTCGGAGTCAACGAGGCAGTGACTGAGTGATCTGCAGGCGGCAAGCTGTATAAAGCGGGCCGAATTCGCCGTGAAACATGAGTTTTCTGGGCGGAATCGCCCCTACCTGCCGATTCATCTAGCGGGGTTCTGTCAGGCGTCTATACTTCTGGCATTGCACGTGATGTGCGACTTCCTGCCATGCCACCGGACGTGCTGCCCGGTGGCACTCATGGCAGCCCACAAGTCACCCTTGCAGTGGCAATTGAAGTCACTTTGGCAGCATACAGATTCGGTGGCCGCTCCTTATGACGGCAATTACTTGCTGCGGGACACGCCCACATGCTCATATCCGCCCACACAGTTTCTCGACATGTCGGACTATAGTCTTACCCACCTCAAGCAACTCGAAGCCGAGAGTATCCACATCATTCGTGAGGTGGTCTCAGAATTCCAGAAGCCCGTGATGCTTTACAGCATCGGCAAAGACTCGGCAGTCTTGGTCCATCTGGCCCGGAAAGCCTTTTATCCGGGCAAACCGCCGTTCCCATTGATGCATGTCGATACGACTTGGAAATTTCGGGAGATGATCGAGTTCCGAGAACAGTACGCTCGCAAAGAGTTGGGGCTAGACCTGATCGTTCACACCAATGAAGAAGGCCTGAAACACGACATCAAACCCTGGGAAGACAGTGAGCGTCACACGGAATTGATGAAAACAGACGCACTAAAGGCGGCCTTGGACAAATATCAGTTCGATGCAGCGTTTGGCGGTGCACGCCGCGACGAAGAGAAAAGCCGAGCAAAAGAACGGGTCTTCAGTTTCCGTGACAAGTCCCATCGCTGGGACCCAAAGAACCAACGACCAGAGCTTTGGAACCTCTACAACGGACGAGTCAACAAAGGTGAATCGATCCGCGTCTTTCCCATGAGCAACTGGACTGAGTTGGATGTATGGCAATACATCCATCTTGAAAACATTCCCATTGTGCCGTTGTACAAATCAGCGATGCGAAAAGTTGTCTTACGCGATGGCATCCTTTTGATGCGGGATGACGACCGAATGCCTCTGCTTCCGGGTGAAAAAGAAGAAACCAAGATGGTGCGTTTCCGAACGCTAGGGTGCTATCCACTTTCAGGTGCGGTTGAGAGTGAAGCAACAACACTTCCTGAGATCATTCAGGAAATGCTGCTCGCTAAAACGAGTGAGCGTCAGGGACGAATCATCGACCAGGACGAAGGCGGTGCTGGAATGGAAGAAAAGAAACGCCGCGGTTACTTCTAAAAGTACATCCAAGTTACGCCAGCGATTGCACTAGCTGAACCGCAGGCCTTGGCACCTCTTAGCCATAACCAGCTCTTTCAAGGGCAAGCATAAAAACACCGAAGCGAAGACTTTGGGACTACCTGAATACAGTCCTCGCTCACCGATCCAATTCCTAAGATCACACAAATTTCTGAATCGATCTCATGAGCCATCAATCAGACCTGATTGCCACTGACATCAATGCCTATCTCAAGCAACACGAGTCAAAGCAACTGCTGCGATTCATCACCTGCGGTAGTGTCGACGATGGAAAAAGTACGCTGATCGGCAGACTGCTTTACGACAGCAAGATGATTTATGAAGATCAGCTTTCACAGTTGGAAGCTGAGTCAAAATTGGTGGGTACCACCGGCGGAAAATTTGACCCTGCTTTGCTTACAGACGGCCTGAAGGCTGAGCGTGAACAGGGCATCACCATTGATGTCGCCTACCGGTACTTCAGTACCCCGAAACGCAAATTCATCATCGCCGATACGCCGGGCCACGAGCAGTACACACGCAACATGGCAACGGGCGCCAGCACTGCGGACCTCGCCATCATCCTGATCGATGCGCGACACGGTGTCCTGACTCAAACACGCAGACACAGCTTCATCGTCTCGCTACTGGGTATCCGCCATGTCATCGTTGCCGTCAACAAGATGGATTTGCTGGATTTCGACGAGGAACGATACAACGAAATATGCGATGAGTACCGATCATTCGCGATGCGTTTGGATCTGCCAGACCTGCACTTCATTCCCATTAGCGCGCTTGATGGGGACAACGTGGTCGACCGAAGTGAGAAATCACCTTGGTATAGCGGCAGCACCCTCATGAATTTTCTGGAAACTGTCTACATCGGTAGCGATCGAAACCTGCAGGATTTCCGCATGCCGGTGCAGTATGTCAATCGCCCCAACCTTGATTTCCGTGGTTTCTGTGGGACGATCGCATCAGGTATCGTTCGCCCTGGTGAAGAGATCATGGTGCTGCCAAGCAGGCAAACTTCCAAGGTCAAAGAGATCGTGACGTTTGATGGTACGGTGGAAGAAGCCTTTGCACCACTGTCCATCACGCTAACGCTTGAAGACGAAATCGACGCAAGTCGCGGTGACATGATCGTCCGCCCCGGAAACTTGCCACGCTCACGTGACCAGATCGAAGCCATGCTGGTATGGATGGATGCAGAATCCATGGTCCCTGGCAAGACCTACCTTTTTAAACATACATCGCAGACACAACCAGGAACGATTGAATCACTGAAGTATCAGGTCGATGTCAATACGCTGCACCGCAATCCGGCCCCCGAACTGGGGCTGAATGAAATCGGTCGTGTCAGCATCTCACTGAACGCCCCCATCCACTTTGATGCGTATCGCCGCAACCGTAGCACGGGTGCATTTATCGTGGTCGACCGGATCACTAATGCCACCGTCGCTGCTGGCATGATCTTGGACAAATCAGGAGATGGGTCCCCCAAATCAGTGTGGGATGATGAAGCCCAAAATGACGACAACAAGACCGAATTCTCAGCCGTCTCAGCAGAGGAACGCACTGCTCGATTCGGACAACAACCTGCTACCGTCCTGCTGACTGGACTTACCGGCAGCGGCAAGACATCGATCGGCCAGGCAGTTGAAAGAAAGCTGTTCGAACAGGGTCGAGCGGTGGCGATGATCGATGGTGAAAAAGTTCGCAGTGGCCTCAACCGTGACTTGGGCTTCACTGCTGACGACCGAAGTGAAAACCTGCGACGAAGCGGACACCTCGCTCATATTCTGAATGATGCCGGCTTGATATGCCTTGCCTCATTCGTCGCCCCCTCCGAAGATGTTCGCCAGAAAGTGGGAACCCTGATTGGTAGCGATCGTTTCCTCGTAGTCCATGTGGCAACATCGGTGGACGTCTGTCGAGAGAGAGACACCAAAGGTCAATACAAACTGGCGGACGTTGGTGAATTACCAAATTTCCCTGGTGTCACAGCTAAATATGAAGCTCCGCCAAACCCTGACCTTGTACTGAATGCAGCCGAGCAAAGCATCGACGCTTGTGCCGACGCAGTGATCGAATTGCTGCGGTCCAAGCAGATCATCAAGTAACTGCTCCCAGGCAGGCATCCAGCGGAACTGCCCAACAACCAAAATGCTACCTTCAAACGTGAACCACGTTTGACCAGTCATTAACATGGTCAGCAGATCGCACATGCAGTCTCGAGCCAAATCTCACTGCAATCCTGCGCAGTGGTGTTTCCATTGACGTGTATCTTTGAATATTCGCTTGAATATTATCTGCAGTGATGCATTTAACAAAGGAGCGATACGACGATATGATGGTGGAGCGTTCCCATCACCATGACTCGCTTCACCTCACCTCCACGCGGATTTTTTCTATGCTGCAATCACGTCGCCAGTTTATTCGGACAACGGGAACGGTTGCACTCATGGCAACCACTGGCCTCGATGCTCGAAGCGCCTCCGCAAAGGACGACCAGTCGCCATATACAATCGGCCTGTCACAATATTCATTGCGGGCATTGATCCGTGACAAGTCGCTTGACCCGCTCGACTATCCCGCGTTTACGCTGGACAACTTTGGCATCAATCACATCGATCTCTGGGAAGGCGGTCTCAATGGGAAACAGGGTGACCTGCAGTATCTTGAACAGCTCAGAGGTCGAAGTGAGAAAGTTGGCACAGAGATTTTCCTGTTGATGACCGGAGCGCTGGATGCCAACCCAAGTAAGCGAGAGCAGAGCCTGAAGACGATTCTCCCGTCGATTGAGCGAGCTCAAGTTCTCGGAGCCGAATTCCTGCGTGTATTCCTGAAAGCACCGGGCAAAGATGCAGCGGCAGGAGTAGCCCCATGTGTTGAAGCATTGAAACCGCTTGCTGATGCTGCTGAGAAGAAAGGCGTCATGATCGCGATTGAGCCAGGCGCATCAGAACTGAGTTCAAAGGGTGCGTTTCTTTCCAATGTCATGAGGGAATTGAAACACGAAAACTGTCGTCTGATGCCAGACTTTGGCAAACAAAAGAACAACGTGTACGACGGCACGGAAGCGATGATGCCCTACACAGTTACCATTTCGGCCAAAATGCACAGTTTCGACGAGGATGGAAATCAGCCGCACTTTGACTACGAAAGGCTGATGAAGATCATCGCAGCGGCGAAGTACCGCGGGATCATTTCCATCGAATGGGAAGGCAACAACCTGCAGCCAATTGAAGGTGTCAAAGCATCAAAGAAGCTGTTGGAAAAATCCATTGCTGTTCTGAGCCAATAATGGATTGCCGACTCGCGGCAAATAGCCATTACACAGGTTTATTCTTTGCGGGATACGTTCCAAATCGTTCCGTGGTTTTCAATGTTGCGTTGTTGCTGGAAACTATTCTAACAAGAACGATGTTCACCGACGAATCGTCTCCAAATCGCTGCTAATCCCGCCGTGGTTTGCCAGCCCATGCGGTTGACGATCGCTTCTCATCATGAATCCTTGACCTGATCAAGCTGCAATGACCTGACTGTTTGGGCTGCCGTACATGCCATGCCTCTTTGGGCTACGATCAAGCTTTCAATGGACTTTGTTTCTCGTCAGCATTGAACTTCGCTGAAAGCCGAGAAATGTGCCTGTTCCTTTTTGGGCAAAAAAAGTGATGTTTGCCCCTCATCTATCATATGCATCGAGGATCCTTCTTTGCAGGTCAGGTTTGTAATGGACAAGCATCCCATGAATCCTTACCAGTCACCGAAATCCTCCAGTGTCGAGAGAGGCCACGCAAAGTTCCGCTTAAAGCGTTGGTTCGCACTGTCACTGTACCTCGGACTTTCCTGCGATTTCGCAGTCTTTGTGGCATATGGGTTTCAGCCCTTAATCATATCTGTCGTGATTTTCACGGCGTGCTTGATCGTAGCCGTTGCATTACGTCGCAGGGCACACATCAAATTTGATGAAGCAGGAATACGTTACTCGGACTTTGTTCAAGTAATCGATATTTCCTGGGACCGGATCGCCTTAGTGATCCATCACCGAAGCAAGAGTTGCGTCATAACCAACTCTCCTCTTAGTCGCATCAGCTTGATTAGGAAGCATGCGAGTTACGAGTCCCTCCTCATACATCTGGCCACAGCACAAGCAGACCATGATTTTGAATACCGAGACTGGCGAGGCTAACTTCGAACGAATAACCGTCTCGTTTGATCTCCCCTAATAGCCCCCCATGAAGTTCCGTTACTAACCAATCGGGGCAAGCGAAAGAATGCCCACTGCGATGAATAGAATCAGCAGTAAAACACCAAACACCACAATGATGGTGGGCGTTTTGTAGACAATGTGGGGCGTTGCTTTTAGCACCTCCTGATATTCCGGGGAAAAAATGTACTTACCCTTCGCTGACAATAACAGATAGAGCATGTAACCAGACAGAAGCGTACCAAGCGGAATAGCGAGCAAACCCATCATGCCGAAGATGATTCCTCCAAACTTACCGATTGGCGTAAATTTTCGCAGTCCCGTTCCCACAGCAATTTGAATCAACGCTATCACCAGATATACCACGCCAAAGATTACGGCTTCGAATGGAAAGCCGATTTGTTGCTGATCAGACACACCCACTATCGCGAAGATGATCGCCAAGACTCCCGAGAAAAGCCCGAAGCCTCAACCCAACCAATACAGCAAACCAAACGAACGAATCGACGCTTCATGCTTCAGATGGTATTGCCGAAGCTGCTCAAAATCGGTCGTGTTCGTCGCAAAACCTTGTTCGAATGATTGATTTGTTGGCGGTCCATATGGATTCTGAGAGTGAGACGAAAGGTTAGCTGGATCATTGGACTTCATCTCATCCTGCCCTCAAATCAGGGAGTTCAAACCTTGTAAGACTGGCGAATTATCGCATATTGTCCACAGTATTGAACGCCCCTGTCCATCATGCACAGAAGAAGCATTGGACATCCACAGGATCCCTGTACTCCGACTTCCGTTTGCGAACTTTCTCGGTAGTTGCCAGAAACTAGATTCACAAACAAACAAACAAACAAAGCTTAACGCTCTCTGCACTTGCCGAAAATAAATGCAACGATGGTGAAAGCGAGGGAGCCGCAGACTGCCCGAGTCGTCGCAACTGCCAGTGCATGCTCAAAAGCGTTCTCATTTCATCACCGAAACAACGAACAGGAACCATAGTTCCACGAAAGCAGGAAGAAGCGTTTCGCCGAACGCTCGACGACACGATCGCCCCACCCTGATTTTGGACAATCGTGACAGCAAGCATTTCAGAAAAA
>DOPG01000383.1:30745-37508 GCA_003513555.1 Rhodopirellula sp.
GTTCTCCACGCCCCAACAAACGTAAGCACGGTGAGGACAACACCCACTCACAGCCCCATGGAAAGCATTACGCTGTTTGGTGACCAACGAATAAGCCCCGTCAGGATCACGCCTGCGGGGCTTTATTAGTATGGTGATAGATCATGTGACTGGAAGAGTCGATGCGCACGAGGAGCGTTTCTTGCGACGACGATTCGCCGTAATTGTCAGCCCATTGAGATCTCTACCGTTTCTGCCCTGCATGAGGCATGTAAAGCTTGAATCCCAAGTCTTCAAGGATCGAACCCTCGCCCTCACCGTATCGTGCAATGTATTCTTTGGAGCCGATGCCCATCTGGTTTTTAATAGTCATCCAATCACCACCACAATCGGCGTGACACTCAGCGCGATTGATCACCAACTTCTCTGTCACGGTCAATGGCGTCATAGGCTCAAAACAATGCAGGCACTTATTGCTGCATGGCTTCCAGTAAAACGCAAAGGACCACACTAGCACCATCGCAACCATCAGTGTGTAAAGTTTCGATCTCATGATCATGACTCCCTTATGTCAACTAGGCACTGCAATCAAGATCGCAACTATGGCTGTTGGGATACTGACCACGACTGCGATTCCGATTGCGTGCTAGCAGCAACTTACTGGCTGTATCTTTTACACTTATCGCTGCTGATCAACCTGCTTACAGCTCCTGTGAACAGACTTGTAACGATTTGCACAGACCTGAAGTGCCCAACAAAACCCCTTTTTCTTAGATTTTCCAACTGTGGCTGCATTTCTTTCCTTACTTTGTTGCAATGTTAGTTTTTTACGCGTGTTCCTCTGAGCAATCCGCATCAAATTCTTGCTTCCTCTACTCTGACTGGATCCACCTCGCGCATTGGCTACATCTGCCAACTAGGACGATCTTCGAACTCACTAATGCGCTTACGATCACCGGATGACAGCACCTCGTATCGCTCAAACAGCTCAGGAGCTAAGGACGAAGCATCCAAGCCACTCTCTAGGTGGTGGACGATGGTCATCCCGGCTATCAACGCCCGCTTCTCTGTTGGGGTGAAGAACTCCATCGATGCTTGCACCATTGCTTCGGCTCGCTAGGCTGCCGATTGCTCCGCTCGCTCCACCGCTTTAGCCATGGATGCCTCGCTTCCGGTGGATTCAAACAGCTTCAATACGGCTAAAGCATCCTTCACATCACCCGAACGCCCGGCTAATGAAAGCTGATCGTGCAATCGCAATCGCTCAATGCGTTCCAGCTTCAACTGGTATGCGTGTCCATCGGGTCCTAGATCATCGATCAGCTCAAACCATGTGACTGTTCCGATGGATGCCCAATGTCGAGCCTACTCAATGGTGCAATCAGTTGCTCTTATACATTCCCAAAAGACATCTACGACCTGCTGAGGCATGGACTTGAAGATGCCCGAGATGGGGTCGGTACGCTCTTCTCGGTCCAGACCATCTAACTTGTGGCACTTATTTTTCTGCGTTCACCCTTCCTCCTCACGAGGTTCTCGAATCGTCACTTCCTGACTGATGCGAATGGCGATAGCATACTTTGCATTCCCTGAGCTGGTGCGGTTCCATTGCTAAGGCTTTTGGGACCTCCGCCCCCTTTTACCGCGTACTATCACGCCATCACCTTTCTTTAAGATTCGGAGCAGCATCAGAGTATGATGCCCCTCCTCACTTGGGTCGCGATTTCTGCTACGGCAGTGTGCTTGTTGAACCGCCAGACGCGTGCAACGCTGCCACAAAAACGGTCGTTGCCGCCAGCTCGCAACCCAACATTTACAACAGCCACATGGAAAGCATCTCCTGTTACCTACCTAATGAAGAAGTCCTACAGGATCCTGTCTAGCGAGGTTTACACATTCACCGAAGCCAACGCCGCAATCAGATCGCTTAATGTAGATGCGGAGAGAGAACAACACACCCTTACGTTTCGCATCCCAGTTAAGCCGCCTGATTATGCAGTCGTACGGCTGACCTCACCATACGGACTGCCAATGCATGAAACTGTGGTATCCCTTCTATCTCCAGTGACGCCTTCATCCCTTTGTCAAATAGAAAGCAAGCATTTCAGGAACATGCCCTCCACGCCCCAAAAAAGGTAAGCACGGTGAGGACAACACGCACTCACAGCGGCGGTGGTCATTGTCATCATCGTTGCTGCGGCTGGGGTGGGCTCTAGAGCATGTGATCCCAAAGTGGCTTCCTACTGGAGACGGATGCAAATGCACCGACTGGAAGCACAAGATGGACAAGTGGGGCCACGCTGAATGTTTGAGGCGGCGTGATCAGATTATCGACCGGCTGCTGCCCGCCAGCACCCAGCTACCCCTTGTCCTGAGGTCTATGCCAGAAGCTCTCCGCAGAGCGGGAGCCAACAGAATGCTCGACAAGGCTTTCGCCCTGTCTGCTGTCTAAGCACAGCCTTGGTGCTGGCGGGTGTTGCTTGTGCCTTTTCCACTGACTACTTGTGTTACATTGCCACACAAGTCTTAATGCAAAGCTCGCGTGCAACAGCGGTAAATTAAAAGCAACATAAATTTCTAATTGGGTCCTTTACATGCTGAAAAAGGTGCAAATTGAAGAAGACTTTTCGTAAACCAATTAAACTCAAGCCCGGAACGAAGGCTTTGCTTTGCCTTTGTGGTGTTGGACTGATAGCGTTCGGTGGCTGGTTGTTTTTCCTGTCTGGGGAAGGTCCGATTTTGAATCCTTGGTTACAAGCAACTGGATTCTTTGTGTGTTTGATTGGCTTGGCCCTATTTATGATACCGGCCATGGACGAAGACCAGTCGTGGAGGTGATAAGTTTTCCGCTTGTTATCCTGCGGCGATAGTTTAGTGGCGTTTAGCTGTCTGGTTTGAGTGGGGTGAGCATGAATATCTGTAGAACCTTGGGCGTCTGCTTGGTTGTCTGTTTGTTGTCGCTGTGTGGGTGTTCTGACAAGCCTGAGAAAAAGGTAAGCACGGTGAGGACAACACGCACTCACAGCCCCATGCATGCGTGTGCCCCACACCGTGCTCACCAACATCCGATGCTAACGGTGGCGACCGTCCCTGTGCCCCGAAAGTCACCACGCCGCATCGAAATCGCGATTCGCTACAATTCACTTCTCCACTAATAGGGAGAGTACAATTCGCCCAAATAATCGGACAACATAATGGCAATATTTTCAAAAAAAGAAAAACACCTGCTCTGAGTCCTTCGGTTTCTCCCAAACTCAATCACACGTCATGGCTCTCATCATGCATCATAGAAATCGGCACATTCACTGCATTACGGCGGCTGGCATTCTGACACTTTTCATTCCGTTTGCGTGGACAGCCGAGCCCCAATGGACCGGATGGCTTGGTCCTGAACGCAATGGCTGGGTCGATGATTTCCAACCACCACCAACATGGCCAGACAAGCTACAACAACGCTGGCGAGTTCGGGTCGGTGAGGGCTATGGGTCGCCCCTGATCACCAAGGGGCGGGTTTATCAACACGCCAGACAGGGAGACCGGGAAGTTGCATTGTGCCTCGACTTAAATAACGGCAAAGTACTTTGGCAGCAAAGTGCCCCAACACCATTCAAAATGGGCGGTGGAGGAGAGCGACATGGCAAAGGCCCCAAATCTTGTCCTGTTTTAGCCGACGGTCGACTGTTTACGCTGAGCATTACGGGCACCTTGATCGCCAGGGACACCAAGACCGGCAGCCTCATTTGGAAGCGTGACTACAATGCCCGTTTTCGTAAAAGCCATCCTTACTGGGGCGTTTCAGCATCACCCATCATTGTCGACAATTTGATTGTGGTTCACTTTGGGAATGATGATCAGGGAACGCTGGTTGCTTTAGATACAAGCAGTGGAAACGAAGTCTGGACTCAGGGAACAGACGGAACTTCTTACTCGTCTCCATTGGTCGCCAAGTTTTCTGGTGTAAGTCAAATTATCGACTGGAATCATAATGCGTTGTGCGGGGTCGATGTTGCATCGGGAAAACGTCTTTGGACCCAACCGTTTCCCCATGAAGGCCATAATCAGAACATGCCGACTCCGACGATCAACGGAAATCGCATTTTACTGGGAGCAGAAAACCGGGGCATCCACAGTTTTGAGCCACGACTTACCGACAAGGGCTGGCAAGTCACAGAGAACTGGCACCAACCCAAAGTCGCCCTCGACATGAGCACGGCCGTGATGAATAACGGGCTACTTTATGGATTTTCCCATTACAACAGCGGTCAATTGTTCTGTCTCAACCCGGATACTGGCGAAATCGAATGGCTGAGTCGTGGCCGCTCTGGGCAAAACGTGACGTTTCTTGCAATCCCAGATCACATTGTGGCTTTGATCAATGACGGTGAACTCAAGATTTTTTCTGCCGCCGGGACGGACACGAAACAGGTTGCCAGCTATCGTGTCGCTGACAGTCCGACATGGGCACCGCCTGCTGTTCTGAGTGATGGTTTTTTGGTGAAAGATCAGGAATTCCTGACACGCTGGAAATTCAACGAAAATTAAAACGTTAGCTAACCGGCCAGCACATCACCCGATTACGAGCATGACATGGGCATCGAGTCGCTTCACGAAAGCTACGTCAAGTCACGGCGACTGACCGTGCTGGCGGTTCATTTCGCTGAGCTCATCCCGGATGGATCCACTGTTCTGGACGTGGGTGCAGGTGATGGTGGCTTGGCGGCAGCGATCATCGCTCGGAAACCAAACCTGATATTCAAAGGAATTGACACCCTTGTCAGGGAAGAGACGGGGATACCGGTGGAAGTGTTTGACGGCCGAACCATCCCCTCAGAGAACAAGACCACTGACTATGTCCTATTCTCCGATGTGTTGCACCACACCGAAGATCCCATGATCCTGTTGCGCGAAGCTGCCCGGGTTGCCCGTCGAGGTGTGCTGATCAAGGACCACTTGGTCCGTGGCCTGCTAGCTCGCCCTACCCTACGATTCATGGATGAAGTGGGCAATCGTCGCTTTGGGGTAAAACTGCCCCATAACTACTGGAGCCCCAAACAATGGGATGCGGCCTTTGAAGAACTGCGTTTGGAACGCAACCAATATCTCACCCAACTGGGACTGTATCCAATGTGGGCAAACTGGTGGTTCGGCCGCGGGCTCCACTTTATTGTACGGCTCGACCTCAACGAGACGCAGACGGAACAACAGAAAACGTGATCAACGCTCCCTCATGCAGGCAACAATGCGACCACGTCATCAGCAAGAAGGTTGAGAGCATGCTGGCACACTGCACCCAAGTGAAAAAAGAGCATCAAACACACAAGTCAGCCAAAACGGACAAACGCAGCTTGAGGATTCGTTTTCAACACCCGCGCAACTTGAAGACCGCTTGCCGTTGGAATGCAGAGGTGACAACCTTCTGACGGCTGCAAACTTCCAGCCAGAATGCGACATTCATCACTTCTTAATAACCATCTCTCTCCATTTGTTCCACTTCGGATTTCAGCTAGAAGAAACCGCTGCAAATCGGGGCGATATTTCTGGAAATGACTATCGAAAATATTAAGTACAATGCAGCAGCCACCACTTGAAGGCAAACTACGATCCTATAACTTTATAAAAGAAACATGAAGGCTTTAATCAGCCTCTCAGACACACGTTACGTCACGCTGGAGAACTTCGATGATCGCGGAATATTCAATTACTGATGCTCAGGCTGCTTGGGGTAACGGGATTGTGAAAATTGGTCAAGTGTTTACCGACAAGGGAGACTACAAAGCCGCTGCTGAAGAACACATACATGAGTTCTACAACTATCAGGAAGGGAGTGTACTTTTTAAACCAACCCTCACATCAGAAAAGCAATTCCGGTTGGATTTCGAAGGGGCACTGTCCTATTTCGTGGGTGGAAATGAAAACTATCCCGAGGATCACGGATTTGCGATCAAACCCTGGTCCAATGTGAGATGGGAAAATATCGGTACCAAGATCACGGACGGAATGGCGATTTCGATGGGGAACTACTTCTTCACCCCTGTTGCAGGCGGCGACGATGTGAAAGTTGAGTACTCGTTCGCCTACGTACTTGATTCCCATGGACAGCTAAAAATCGTCTTGCACGATTCCCACCTGCCCTACAACCCGACCGCCTGATCCTGTCTGCCGGGTGTAACAAAGCAAATGGTAGCGTTCTGCCTTATGCTTTAGGTGTCCACTTTGAACATGGCCTCCACATTGCTAGGTTCCATAAACGAAATCGAGATGCCTAGCAGATGTGTGCTTGAATCCGGTGCCTGCCTTGCGCATTAGGCAGGATGTCAAAACAGCCTACGTCGACAGTAAAAGTGTGAACGGATTCCATTGAGAGGGCTTCTGCAGTGACCAATCTGCATTGCCCGTTTCAAGGCCCCCCTGCTGCACTCTGATCCATAGCAAGACGATGAAGCCTTCAGACTTGCGTCGTCTTGCGACATCTCAGCCCAGCAACTGCAGATTACATCGCGGTGCTTGCCATGCGTGCTGCAAAACACCGCTCGGTTCTCCGAAACCAGGCACTCTTGATAACAGTTCGCATGCGAACACGCACAAGCACCTCGTGATCCTGCCCTTCGCCTGCCGCAGCCTGTCTTAAAATCGCCTGGACTCTTGTGGTGCTGTTGTTTCCCAACACCACCGCAAGTTCGGTTATCCTAGGTCACTGGTTCAGGGATTACGTTGCCGCGCCAACCGACAAGCCCGCTTCAAAGCTCAGATCAACATGAGGATCATCGTGACCAATCAACGCTTT
>DOPG01000223.1 GCA_003513555.1 Rhodopirellula sp.
TCTCGGTTTCGGCGAATTGGCCTCCCGCCTGCTGGAGTCTTCTCTCCACTACGGGCTCACCGGTTTTGATTGCGTCGAGAGCGAAGATCACCTGCGTACATCGCGACATTTTAGCCTGGCGCGTTCTAACCTGGCTACCGAGCAGTTGGTAGAGCTGGTGCTGCTGGGTTCGGTTGAGTGTATTCAGGAATGTACCGGTCATTTGTCCTCCTTTGCCGGCGTCTGATTTGCCTCCAAATAAGCCATTCGACCTCCCCGTGCTAGACGCAGCGTTTTGTGCTGCGGTGCCGGTGCAGTAACAGGCAGCCTTGTAGGCCAGTATTGCAATCGCTTCCTGATCCCTAGTGTCATATTTTGCCAGTGCGGCACGCACTTCGGCGATTGACTCGTTGTTTGTGCTGACTGCCGCCGGACTCGAACGAACCAGTAGCAGGAATTGTTTTTGTTCCTGCTTCAATGATTTTGAGATTTCCGCAAAGACGCGGGCCTGGGCGATTGCGATGCTGATTTCCTTTTCACCCGTCGCTTTCGCTGCGTCGGCGAGTGATCGCTCAAAGATTCGCTTCGATGGATTTTCTACTAAGAGCGATTGCAGCATGGTGAGAACTTTCTCGCGAAGCTGTTCATACTCGGCTATTTCTGCTCTTTGGCCAGCAACAAGTTTGCCGAGTTGGCCTCGTTGTTCACCATCGAGTCGGCTCAAAACATAGAGGCCGATATCGGTTTCGGAGATCGTCGGGTCAGGTTGTACATCACCTTCGGCTGCCACGTTTTTGTCTTTCAGTCTTTGCATTGATCCGAAGTAATCGGCGATCGAAAGCAACGATGTCTTCGATTGAGACTGCGACCCGGCTATTTGATCAAGGGCACGACCGCAAAGCGAATCGAGCAACTTGACTTCGTCTTTGGACAGTTGCTGAAAACCGGGTGGGAGATGAGCGGCATGTGACTCCTTTCCGTTTTTCGCTTCGCCGCCGCGCCCTTTCCGGCCGGCGCCTTTGCCGCCTTTCATTCCTTTACCACCTGCCTGTTTTTGAGCACCGCCCTGAATGCCTTTTTGAGCAAACGTAGTGCTCTGCAATGTGGGAACACACACGAAGGTGATGACAAGCAGCAGGATTGCGAAGAGTTTCATTGTCATCTCGAGAAAGAAGGTTCATGCAGGGCACGCATCTAGCGTGCGCGATTCGACTGATGGTAAATTGACGACTTGCCCCACGTGCTGGGGCACAAACAGCAATGTCGGGGTAAGGATCAACACGATGGCAGTTGCGACCATCAAGCCGTACGCATGGCTGGTGGCCATAGGGATCAGGACGAGTGCTTGACGTTGCGTTTCCAATAAGATCGGTAAGACGCCTGCGAGGATAGCGCAAGGCCGCCTTTGCGTGAGTGTTCCTCTACTCTCGTCGGGAAGCCTCCATTTCTTCCGGCGTGATCTTGCCGTCTTTGTTGCGATCCATCTTGGCGAACATGCGTTCCGCGTTGCCGACGGCTTCAGTTCGTGTCAGGATGCCATCTCCATCACGGTCAATTTCTTTGGCGTGTCCTTTCAGGAAGCCGCCCATCGCACTACGTGATCCGCCGCGTCCGCTCAGTTCGGCAGCGCTTAGCTTGTCATCTCTGTCGGCGTCATAGCCCTCAAACGCTTTGGTGGCTTCGCCAACGATTTCGTCTCGGCTGATGATTTTGTTCTTATCCAGATCAATTTCGTCGGCATGAACCAGGATCCAAGGTTGCCGAGGACCATCACCTGGCTGCGGACCCCGCGGACCGGCTTGTCCCAGAGGCCTTTCACCACGCGGCCCACCACCTTCGCCACCGCGCCGTTGACCACCTGAACCTCGAAATTCATCTGCGGAAATCTGGTCATCCTTATTGGTGTCCAACTTGCGTAGTGCGGCTGAGGCTCCGCGGAGTTCGGCCTTGTCGATACGACCGTCGCCGTTTGCATCCAACGCCGCGACAATGGGATCACTACCAGCCCTTCCACCATCAGGACGTCCGCCGCCTTCGCTGCGACCTCGATTGCGTTGCGGATCGTTACCCATTGGACGCTCTGCATTTCGCCGACCGTCGCCACCTGCTCCTTGACGTGGTGTGTAGTTTTCGGTCTTCGTCCCCTGCGAAGAAACAAAATTAAAGGTCGCTGAACCATTATCGTTGACGGTGTATTCGACGGATCGCGGGTCACCAAAAACTTCATAACGCACAACGAAAATCCCCGGCTTCGGCGCCTCAAAACCGACGATCTTCGCCCCTTTCAAACCAGGGAGTGATGGCCGAACACCTTGTGCTCTCGGCTGCGGGTCAACTTGCCCGTTGAGTTCGACGACTTCGCCATAAAAACCTCCGTTCAAATACGGAAACGTTTTTGTCGCGTGATAGTGATACTGGCCATCTGGTCCTTTGTGGCCGTTCAACCAATCGAGATTCGTTGGCGGTTTGCCGTTTGGATCGTTGTAGCCGTAGATCGGATAACCGTCGAGCGCTACAGCGATCGGATTTCCTGCACCGACCACTCTTTCCAGATGCACGGGGGCAATGTGATAGTGGTAATCATCCGCCCGG
>DOPG01000209.1 GCA_003513555.1 Rhodopirellula sp.
CGCACCCGCGGGCGGGGCGCCTGCCATTGGAGGCTGATGTCTTACGGAGATCGGTCAAGGCGAATCGGGCGAGGCTCGTGACTTCCGCACATCTCGTAAGAACATGCGAGGCGGGATGGCGTAAGGGCATGTCACAAATCTGACTCGATATGGCATCGTGGATGCGGAATGTCCGCAGCGACAATGCCCTTGTTGCGTCGGATATACAGTTTCTCTTAGCGTGGAGGTCAGTGCACGTGGCTCCGTGAATCGTGCAAGAATTTGCGAAGGTCTTTATCCTTGGCAATCGCGAAAACGAACATTTGCGGGCTAGGGGCGATTCGCCTTTGATATTGCGTCCCGTTTCTCAGGGCGTTCGGGAATTACTTCGGATCACGCGCGAGGTTAAACTAATGGTTCTTGGAACGGGTACGTCCCCAATTACGCTTATACTTTCCCTCCTTGCCGGTGCGTTCTGATGAAACAAAATAGTCTGATCATTGTGTTTACGTTAATTACCAGTGTGCAGTTTACGCTTGGTTTCGCTTCAGCTGGAAATGTTGATCCTGCACAAGCTGCTTGGCATGAAAAATATAAGAGCCAAGATAATGCCCCAAAGGCAGCAGAAATGCTGCTCAACACAGACAAAGAGCCTGAGTTGACCGACGGCTTTGAATCATTGTTCAATGGAAAAGATTTGCAGGGTTGGACGCCGAAGGGGGGAGAGTGCAAGTTTGAAGTGAAGAACGGAATGCTGGTCGGTACGTGTGTTCCGGGAACAGATAGCACGTATTTGTGTACTGACAAATCAGACTTCAAGAACTTTGTGTTTACCTGCGAGATGCGTTGGGAAGTCGATGGCAACTCTGGAGTTATGTTTCGCGCTCGAACAAAGCCTGGTAAAAAAGGCGCGACAGTCTACGGGCCACAAGCCGAAATGGAAGGCATCACGGGTGATCGCTTTTGGTCAGGAGGCATCTATGGGCAAAGCTGTGGTGGGTACTTTTATCCTGTTTGGCTCGAAGAGCACGCAGCTGCTAGGGCAGCATTGGATCGGAAAGGCTGGAATCGTTTGACGATCTCGGCCCAAGGCAATGTAGTAAAGACCTGGATCAATGGTGTTCCGGTGGCCCACTGGGTAGATACTGGACAGTACCCGGAGGGATTCTTTGGCTTGCAGATCCATAAAGGCAACAAGGGGCAAGTTGTTTGGAAAGACATTCGCGTGAAAGAGTTGCCGTAGTGCCGTTACAAAAGGGCACGATTGATTCACGCGTCTTTCCTTAAACTGCGCGTGCTCTCGCTGTCGGTTCAGGAGTGGTGGAGTTTTGCTGCTGTTCGGTAACTTCAAGTTTCAGCGGTTTCAAATGCCAGCGGCAGCACGTTGCCGCGGCTAGACACTTTAGCAAAACTAGGTTCCTTGGCTTTTGACAAGTCAGTCGCTGGGCGTTTAACACGCTCAAGGCTGCGGTTTTTGTTGAGCATTGGAAGTGTTTCTTGTTCGCCTGGCTTTTCGATACGATTTCACGTAGCGAAACGCCCAATTCGAACTTTGCTCCAAGACGCTTCATCAGGTCGATTCCTGAAACACCACTTACCATGGTTGGGTCAGCAGGCGTGGACTGCTTTGGCTCACTTGGACTTCTGCTTTCATCTTCGCGTTACGTTGCTTCGGCTTTTGTTGTGCTGGTCAGTGCCAAACCTACGGATACAAACGGATGTCTAGACAATCACGCCAGAAAAACAACAGGAAGAGTCGTTTTGTGAAAGTGTTTTGAGCAGGGTCTTGGAACGCTTTGTGGTGAAAATAGATTCGTGCACAAAGTGGTTTAGCTGTGCCCACGCTTGATTGACATTAACGAGGGTTGTGATTTTTAGAGGGAAAAATGATAGAGTTTGCTGAGCGGGGCATCGAGAACCCGGCGCGTTTGATTCGGGTAGAAATGCAAGCTTTGAAAGCGACAAGCGATGAAAGATTATTTTGATGTTTGGTCGGCGTAAGGGTGTTTCAGGGCGTGTCCGGGAAGCGCTCCGGTGGGCCTCCCATCGACAATGGTGGCTTGCCCGTTGACAAACAAAAATTGTATTCCAGATGCGTACTGATGCGGTTGGTCAAAGGTAGCGTTGTCTTTGATCGTTTCAGGATTAAACACAGCAATGTCGGCGTACATGCCAGCCTTCAGGAGCCCGCGATCTGTCATCGATAGAATACGGGCGGGAAGGCCAGTCATACTGAAGATCGCCTGTTCGAGGGTGATCACACCTTCCCCGAGGGCGTAATGTCCAATTTTACGCGGAAAGGTTCCATAGTTCCTCGGGTGTGGTTTCGTGGGTCCGGGAGCTTTGACGCCGCCATCGGATGCAGTAGCGACCCACGCATGATTCATGACATGTCGCACGTCTTGTTCATTCATGCTGAATTTTACGACACTCGCACCGCCATTCATCAGAACCTCAAACGCGATGTCAACGACGGTGGCATTGGTCATTTTTGCGATGGTGGCGAGGTCTTTTCCTATCCATGCGGGTTTTGGCTTGTATCGTGCGAGTCTGATTGCCGCGCCGTCATCAGCTCGTTTCAGCGACTTGCGAATTAATGGTTCCAATTTCTCCCGGTCTGCGACAAGCCGTGCTCGCAGTTGTTTGCCACCGCCTTCTCGCGCCCAGCTTGGTAAGACCGTTGCCCCAAGAGAGGTGCTAGAAGCAATGTAGGGGTATTGATCTGCGGTGATCTTAAAACCTTTTGTTCTTTGTGCTTCGATTTGCTGCGTTGCTTCACGGACCAGGCCCCATGCAGAGCGACCTGCGGCCTTAAAATGAGAGATGTGAACTGGAAGTTTCGCGTCACGCCCAATTTGCATAGCTTCACCGACAGATTCCAACAGAGTTGTGCCTTCGCCACGGATGTGGCTTACATAAATCCCGTTGTGTGCGGAAACGACTTTGGCAATTGCGGTGATTTCTTCAGTGCTTGCGTAAGAACTGGGGACATAAATCAGTCCTGTCGACATGCCCCACGCGCCATCCTGCATCGCTTTCTCTGCGAGTTTCAGCATCTCAAGCAGTTGCGTTTCTGTCGGCTCTACACGGTTCGAGTCGAGCACAGCTTTTCTGAGTCCCCCTTGAGGAAGCAGATGCGCAACATTGGTGCCGGCACCATACTTGTCGATGTGATTGTAGTAGGCGTCGACCTTGATTGGTCCTGACCCGCAGTTGCCCGTCACCAATGTGGTGCAACCTTGCATCACGTAATTCATGGCCCCGCGAGTTTGGGAGTCTTCGATTTCTCCATCCGAGTGGTTGTGTAGATCAATGAAACCCGGACAAATAATAAGGCCTGTGCAATCTATCTCCCAGCTAGCATTGACTGTCTGGCTTGATGACGGCAGTAGGATTTT
>DOPG01000132.1 GCA_003513555.1 Rhodopirellula sp.
GGTTGTAGCCACTGATTACCTCTGGCACTGAGTGATCCTGCATCAACTCAGCGACGCCGACGTTGTCACTTGCGATTGTAGGCACTCCACAGGCCAGCCCCTCCAGAACTACACGGCCATATTCTTCCAGTAAGGCGGGGAATATGTGCAAATCCAAGGCATGAAACAGTTCGTGGACGTTTGGTACCGGGTCGATAAATCGAATCCGGGACTGCAGGCCGTTTACTGACATCTGGTCGGCAAAACGAGTACTGTTGGATTTCCCCACGACAAGGAATTCAATCGGAAAGGATGTGTTTGCTGCAAGAAATCCGGCGACCTCCAGAAAGAAACGAACGTTTCGTTTGGTAAAGTCTCCGGAGGTGATCAGTCCAACAACCTTGGATGTTTCAGGGAGCTGCAGTTCTCGGCGAGCTTTACACCGGAGTGCTTCTTTGTCAGACACGTTGAACAGACTGGTGTCAACGCCCTGATAGAAAACTCGTAGTTTGTCGTTGGGCACTGAATATCGCTGCTGGAAATCATCGGCCATAAGCTTGGAGTTGGTGATGAGCGCCCGATAATCTCCTGCCGAGATGACGGAGTCATGGAATGCTGCAACATCAAGTTCAGGTGTGCCGCATGTTTCTTCATGCAATCTGACACAGTTGTGCATCACCAGGATGTCATTGCTGTGGCTGTCACCATGACTGAAAAAGAGGTCGTAGGGGTTTGCTCTCAGCCAGTGTTGTACACGCTTATCAAACCAGGTTCGGCGATAGGCCCCTTTGATTGGCCATCGCATGATGCGAACAAAATCCGCTCCACACTCATCCAGGATTTCTCGGTTATACCGTTCAGCTATGATCGTAGTTTCATAGCCCAGGGCCTTGAGGTACTTGCAGTGCTCGATAACGTTCCGAACCGCACCCGTGTGTCTTTGGATTTGCCTGATAGCGATGACGGCTCTCAATGTAGACTCTTCCTGTTAGTGTTACAGATGAACCAGGCTGCGACAGAATAATACAATCCAAAGTTCTGAAGAATTCTCCTCTGATCAAACAGAGTGATGGTAAGTCCAAAGAAGATGAACGATAGAAAAATCACAGCCAGCGTAACACGCAGAATATGGTGGTTCAGATGGCTGCCAGGGCGAGGTGTGGCCAAGTAGAACAAGGGAAGGGTCAGCATCAAAAGTAGAAGAAACAGACCTATCAGGCCGTGAGAGGCGAGCTGATACAGGTATTGATTGTGTGGCTCGGAAGAGAAATCTGACATGAGTGGTTTTAGTTGCCCTTCGGAAATCCGGGTCAGGATTTCTGTTCGGTATCCCGAGAAACCTGAGCCAATAAAAGGGGCCTCGGTGACAACGTTCAGCGCGGCATCCCACATGAGTAGGCGCATTCCCATGGAGGTATACATCTGACCTTCTGAGAACTTATCAATCTCATTCAGGGTTAACTCGTATCGTTCGGATATTGGGTCAACAAATTTGACTGAGACGATGGCAACCGAAGCGACGAGAGCGAGTGTAATGACAAAGTAACGGATTTGGTTTCGGGTAACACTGAACCAGAATCCAATGGCGAGAAGTGCCAGAAACAAAGCAACCAGGCCGCCCCGGGATCCGGACTCCATAAAGGCTATCAGTGCGCCAACACTTCCCATCGCGGCTATCACATACCAGTGACGCTTGCTCTGGGTGAGTAATCCTCCAACGCAGAGTATCAAGGTAATAAGGGCGATATTGCCAAAATGGATGGCATGAACCAGTCCGTCTAACCTGCCCTCGCCGTCGTGCACAACCCAATACGCCAGAAACACCAGACCGCTCAGCGAAAAACTCAGTAACAGATCCTTTGCCCGGAACCGCGCGTGAAACAGGAGTGCGATGACAGGAATGCTGATCAAGAGCAGGGCGTGTCGCTCCACACGGGATTTTGCGAAATCGCTGGGATCAACGAGCCAGTAAATAATGATTGACCACATAAAGAAGAGAAAAGGTGCGGCAACGAAAAGCAGGGCCTTTGGTTCAAAGCAAAGTCTCCTGCGAACGTTGGCGCTGATCGCAAATGAGACGATTCCGGCGAGCCCCAAAAGATACCAAAGGGCACTGCCGTACCCATCAACGATGACGCTGAGTGCAGGGAAGGTGCCAATGACGATAAGCAGTAAATATTTGAGGGCGGATGCCAGGCCATGTTGTGCTGGGGTCATTTGATGCCGCCTGACTCACTGCTGCGTCTGTTTTTGTGGAGCTTGACGATGGTCTCCAGCTTGACAGGATGCACATGGACCAAGCGTTTCAGAAACAGGTTTGCCTTCACTGAAGCCGGTGCTTTAGGGAAATCCGGGTCGCAGTAACGGCGATAAATCTCTTGCCACTCCCAGTGTTGCCACTGGGCGCATTGCCCTTTGGGACGTGAGATTCGGGCGGTTCCGAGAAACTTCTGGCAAAGCCCCAAGCCGAGGTCGGCAGGGGAGGCTATTACCAGGTTGTTGGCGAAACAAAGATCAGACTGCTCCAGCCGGCTGGCTGATCGATCCAGTAACTCGTTGACATGTATTGAAGTGTCAAATTTCTGTAGGGCCTTTATCCAGAACATCTGAGTGCAATCGGGCGGATAACTTTTGTACAGGGCACCTTCATTATCGTGAATAGGGTCTTGGGCATCCTCAAAAAGATCGAGATCCCAAAGGGTTCTCAGATCTTCGGTTAAGCCAAAATAGAAAAAGTCAGAGAGATGGAAGGGTACCCGGAATCCTTTAGCGTACTGTCTGGTGAATACGTTTGAGACGACAACTCTCTCTTTCAGAAAGCAATGCGTTGAGGTTCTTTTGGGGTATTCACGTTGCAGAGCTACGAAGTTGTTTCCCGTCAGATAGTTGTCACTACGTAATTTGACCGCGTATTTCGTGGTGGCCTCTCTCAAGCCCTCACGTGTTGATACTATCTGCCTGTTATTGTTGAAGCGATGTGGCGCGCCGTCCCTTCCAAAAAACCTGACATTAGACCCGGGATCTTCGGATATGACGAGCCGATCGTAATCGAGCCCAGCGAGTTCCTGGCCGGGCCATGTTGAGAGAATCAGCGTGCTACCAGGAAGGTGCTGCCGAACTGACTCCAGGCATTTCTGGGTAATGCCTGATTCTTGTTCGCGGTCCTGAAAGCTCTGCACGGGGCCTTGGACAACCACGCTAATGTCAGAAAAGTCGCTCATTCTCATGCTCGTACCAGGTTTCATATGCCAATATCAAAGCCAATAGACTCTTCAAGCATTTCTTTGAGGTCGTCGCTGTTGCGTTTGATATTTATTGCGTCACAGCTTTTGAACGGGTTTGTTCTTGCGTAATCATTGATTACGATTCTCCGGCCATGCACCAAGCCAAAAATAATATCATCGTAAGGAATATTTAGACGCTTAAGTTGCTTGATGGTCGCTTCTCGAAAGCTTTCCTTCCGCGATGTAGTGATAATTATCTGAACCTTTCCAGATTTGTGTAGTTTGTTCAGGACCTGAATATTCTTTGTTATGCCATTTGTTTCGCCCCAGTACGGTGAGTTGTACTGGGCCGAGTTCTCTACCAGGGTTCCATCAAGGTCTACGAAAAGCGTAGAGTATTGAGCCTTATATTGATTCCATTCGCGAATCGTTCCCCAGTCACAATAATCTTCACTATGCAGGGCGTTGAACGTATGGCCGTCCAGGAGCATCTGATAGATAATGTTAGATATGTAAAGGTCGGGAGAGTCGCTGCTCAGTTTTTCATAAGTGTCCATAAAGGTTTGGGCTGACTCAAAAACGTAGCCTCCCACACAGAATGTTGAGCTAACGATCTTTTTTTCAACAATATTTTGGACAAAGCCATACTCATCAATGTCTATATAGCTTTTGTTTCGTGCGTTAACGGTTTCTAGCTCGTGGAGATCCAGACAACAGACGTGGTTTCCCTCCCTAATGGGTGCAGAGAACTGGTTGTCAGAGTCTTTAATGAATATTGGACCGGTGATGCCCGCAGTCTTGAGTCCTTGATAAACCGTCTCGGGCTGGTTTCGTGTGCGTTCTTCCAGCATGATAAAACGAAGTTTGTCTCTGTGGCCAATTTCATCAAACTGAGTTTCAATCGCGATTCTTACGGAATGTTTGTCTTCATGCTCCTGTAAGCAGATCAAGTTGATACTTTCAAATTTATCCAGGTCCAGCTTCTTGATCGCTTCAACAATCATCATGTGGCCCCTGGGGTGAGTAAGGAGCCATTTTGGTTTCATGTCTGGGAACCGTGATGAGCTTCCAGCAACTGGCAGAATAAGGTGCATTTAGTCCTCCAGAGTCTTCAGGGATGTTTGAATGAAATTTAAAGTGGTTGTGTCGTTGGCGTA
>DOPG01000002.1:0-9042 GCA_003513555.1 Rhodopirellula sp.
CGGCATGGGTGGCATGGGCGGCGGAATGGGTGGCTTCAACGCTATTCCTGACGAACTGTCACTGAGCACCAAGAAGTCGAGCTCTCCTCAGCAGACACCAGAAACAACTGTCAAACCGGTACCTGCATCAGCCAACATCTCTGCGATCAACCTGAAACCAAAATCGGGACAAACCCGTGAGGACGCGTGGGCAGATTACTTTGGCGGTTTGGATATCAAGACGGCCGAGGATATTGGATTGCTGGATCAGAGAATTCGGTCCACTGCGAGGCTCTATACCATCCGCGCAGGAAAGGCCGAGGCTGCTGGCAACAAGGCGGACGCAGTAGAAGAGTTTTCACGAGCCCGCGATTTGATCAGCTCAGCTATCCGGGCTGGCCATGTTCAAGCTTGGATGTATCACGCGTATGCGATCGCCCTGAAAGCGACCGAAGCGCCAATGGAAGATGTCGAGAGAGCATTTCTGTCGGCGGTTGACTTCGCGGCCAGCCCTGAAGAAGTCTTGCATGTTGCCGCCAGATTGGAAGCAATTGGCGCCAGCGAATCGGCGATGCGACTCTGCCGCGAAGTTTCAAATTTTGATCCTTACCGTCGTGAGCCTTACGTGATGGGACTGCGCATCGCGAAAAAACTGGATAGTATTCCGGACCTGACTTGGGCATGCCAAGGTGTGCTCTCTCAGGCATGGCCCGAGAACTTCAAGAAGGTTGCTGATGAAGCACGCTTGATCGCACGTGCCACGCATGCACGTCTACTTGAGGAAGGCAAAACAGAAGACGCTGCCGCGTTTAACGCCGCTTTGCAGAAGGCGGCTGCACACGACGTGGTTGTTCGCGTGTCGTGGACCGGAGACGCTGACATCGACCTCGCTATTGAAGAACCTTCCGGGACCATCTGCTCGATCGATAACCTCTCGACCGCGGGAGGTGGCACTCTTCTTGCCGATGCCTATCCCGGTAGCGCCGGTGATAACAAAGGCAAGGTTTCCGAGACGTACATCTGCCCGGAAGGATTCACCGGACAATACCGCCTGTTGATTCGTCGAGTGTGGGGTAATGTTTCCACTGGAAACGTCACCGTGGAGTTGCTTACGGACGTGGGACGAAAGTCACAGAGATTCATTCGAAAGCAAATCCCACTCACAGAACAGGATGCCCTACTGGTCTTCGAAGTAAAAGAAGGTCAACGACAACAAGAAGTTGCCGATGCACAACTTGCCCACCTTCGCGACGTACGTCGTGAAGTCCAAGATCAAGTTCTTGGGCAAATGATCAACGGCAACAGCAATGGGAAGGTGCTACAGGACCTGTACAATGACATCACCTCATTGACGAACGGTGCAATCGACCCAGCCCGTGGTTTCAATCGTCGGCGTGGAGCGGTCGGCTTCCAACCGGACATTACCGTGCTCCCCGAGGGTGCATCCATGACCGGTATTGCGATCATCTCAGCAGATCGCCGCTTTGTGCGAATCACACCTGCACCATTCTTTTCACAGATCGGTAAGGTTTCGACCTTCAACTTCATCACTGGCACAGAAGGGCCTGGTGGCGGAGCTGGAGGAGCTGGTGGTGGTGGAGCTGGTGGTGGTGGAGCTGGCGGTGGTGGCATCGGCGGCGGTGGCGGTGGCATCGGCGGTGGGGGCGGCGGTGCTTTCAACTGATCCGTTTTGTCTCGAGCCTCTGCCAATCGTTCCGAATCTGAGAACTATCGAGCTTGATAACCAATTTCAAAGGAAACCGTCGCGATTGATCGCGACGGTTTTTTTGTACTTCTTCACCTAGACGTACGAGTGATCAATTCGCCGTCAAATGCATGTCGAAGGCTGAAGGTTATGATGCCAGAAAGTGACTGAATTGCACTGACGTATAATCGAACGTGTCGCGGCAATCTTTTTTTCATACATTTTTCGCTTCCCATGGTTGAACTGGTTTTTTAAATCATGAACAGGCTTCTCCTGATCGCCGTCGTGACATCCCTTGCATGCACTACTCGAGCCCAAAGCCCGAAACCTGTACTGGCCATTCCCAATCAGATCGTCCTGCACGAGAAGTTCGATCAGGCCATTTCACTGCCCAAGAATACGTGGCTCCCACGCCAAGGCACACGATGGTCAGTTGAGGACGGAGTTTTGCGTGGCAAGCAATCATCACCTGAGTACCAGGCTTCCAAACAGGATCACTTTGGCTATGAGCCAAGGTTGAGTGTTTCTGCCACCCCGAAAAACTTTATCGTATCTTTGAAGATACGGTTCATCGGGGGTCACGAAACAGCAATCACGCCGTTCATCGAATTCGACCACCATGTTTGCCGAGTTCGCTTCAGCCAGAAAGGCGCAACATTACTGGCTGCTCACGAAGTGTGGAAAGTTGCTGAAGCATGCCACTTCATCTGGCAACCAAATCAATGGTACTCCATAACCGCCGAGCGGCTCGGAAGTGAGTTTGTCATGCAAATTAAAGATGGCCCCACTCTCTATGCTGACCATCCTGCATTTGGGGAGTCAGCAACATCGGGGGGTAGTGGACTAGGCGTAGCAGGTCCAAGAAAAGGAGAGATTGAGATCGACGACCTTACCATTTGGTCCATTCAGAAGCAGGCAAAATCAAGCTGGCCCGCAAAACGCGCAAAGCTACCGACGTTCCAACCTGTGCAGCTGAAGAAACCGAGGGCTAAGAAAAAATAGTCCAAGTCTCATTCGCCCACAGCCCACAGCTAACCATCAAAAACGGGGAAAACAGGCTTATTAGCACCCCAAAAAACCTAGTCACCCAAACCAGCCGTGGTTTGTTCATTGTGATCCCTACCCTGCTGGGAACAACGATGGACACCGTGTTATCCTGCTGTAGCAGGTTTAAAGGTCGGCTGGCTACGATCCAGCCTCTTTCCCCGACCTCGACAACCTCCCTGATCCATAGACGCTCTCAATAGCAGCCCTTGTTTTCGTACAACCATGACCATCCAACGAAACCCAACGCGTCCTGTTCAAATTGGCAACATCACAGTGGGTGATGGACAGGTAATTGCTGTCCAAAGCATGACAGCCACAAAAACACAGAATGTTGATGCTACGGTTGCCCAGGCAGAAGCACTTCGAGAGCGTGGTGCTGGTGTTGTCCGTATCGCGGTCGACAGTGACAAAGATGCAGCAGCTCTGGCTGAGATCCGCAAGCAGACGACAGCCAACCTTGCCGTAGACTTGCAAGAGAACTTCCGTCTGGCAGAGGCAGTAGCGCCTCACGTGAACAAAATCCGCTACAACCCTGGCCACTTATATCACCACCAACGAGATAAACCGTGGCAGGATAAAGTCCGGTTCATCATTGAGCAGGCGAAAGAATTTGATTGCGCTGTGCGAATCGGGGTTAATTGCGGTAGCGTCGATCCAGCTAAGAAAGAGAAATACGATCCCAGTGATTCCATCACGCCGATGCTTGAGAGCGCGTTAGAACACTGTGATTTTGTGGACTCGCAGAACTTCAGTCGATACGTTGTGTCGCTGAAAGACTCCGATCCGAGCAAGGTAATCGAGGTCAACCAACGCTTTGCGGACCAGAGACCTGATGTGCCACTTCACCTCGGCGTCACAGAAGCTGGAATGCCGCCCGATGGAATCATTAAGACGCGGATAGCGTTCGAGCAACTGATTGGTCGTGGAATTGGGGACACAGTCCGCGTTTCATTAACCTTACCGAATGATCGCAAACCGGAAGAGATAGATGCAGGGCGAGGTATCGTTGATGACATCTACGCCGGCAGAGTACGAACGGTCGTCAACCTCAACGACAAAGCCTTGAACATCATAAGTTGTCCCAGTTGTTCCCGTGTGGAGAATGAGGCATTCATTGACCTCGCAGCGAACGTCAAAGAGATGACCGAATACGCCAAGGACTACGCGATTACAATCGCGGTCATGGGCTGTCGCGTCAACGGCCCGGGAGAAACCGATGACGCAGATTTGGGACTTTGGTGCGGCCCGGCCAAGGTTAATCTCAAAAAAGGGACGGAAGCGTTAGGAGCGTTCGGATACGACGAAATCCTGCCCCGGCTCAAACAGGAATTGGACATCCTGATTCAGAACAAGTCCTGAACACTGAGCCAGCACAGACGATGCCCCTCGCCGCAACATGCCGAGACATCTACTGACAGCGACGGAGCATCTGGCTGAAAATCAAGAACGCAACGGTCTCGGGTGAAAATGTTGCCCAAGCCGCTCCAAGCCGACTCCCAGCACTCATGATGCAGGTGAAGTCGTTGTGGGTTTGCGAAAACACAAATCGCTAGTGTCCATCTGCGTTTCCCCATAAGCTAGCATTCATTTTCCAATCGAGGTCACGTCACACGGGGAAGGCTGTTGTAATCACCCAAACTGGCACTAGGCCATCTGGGCATACTTTCTGCCGCTAGGTTTTGACATCGTCGCAAACGGTTACATCGCAGCTGCCCAATCGCTACCGTTGCTCGTTCAGCACCGTGTACCTCGTGCTCCAAGTGAAGAGGTGACTGTCGCGAACAGGCGTATGACCATGAGCCAAATTTTCGCTGTACTGATTCACAAATCGCCGCAAACCAGCCGCCTGGTGAACTGGTAACTGAACTCAACAGATTGCTCATGCCTCAACTGAATCGGCCATGCAACATCCAGCGATAGGACAAGCGATTTTCCTGCAGTTCGGCCCGAGACACGAGATTGCGAAAGATCCACCACCACTCTCCTTGGTCTGTTTCAACACGATAATAATCACGTCGAATTGACTTTCCTCTCCACCATCCACTTTCAATGCGTTCTGGTCCCCAGTGATTCATTACATGGTGGTCTACCCCGTTGAATCTAATTCGTTGTGGTAAACGAGAGGATGAAACTCGAAGACTGAAGTCCGTCTCATGCCATGCCACACGCAGTGGTACGGGATCAGCAAGAAGAGAGAGAGGGCGCCGCAATGCGTCATCAGCCGTTGGTTTTACAATGGGGTAATGGATCGCTGAATCGACACTGCCTAGCCCACCATTGGCACCACGTTTTCGATTTTTTGTGCGTCGTTTCAGGCTAGGGGAACTCGAATTGCCCGCCAACGGTAGAATCTCAAATGCACGCTCAGGTAACGAATCATTCTGCAGCTCCAGATACCCAACCCGCTCACGCCCCATCCGCCCAGTCAATGCGTCGACCAAACGACTGATTCCAACACCGCTCATACTTGTTGCCGAAGCCAAATCCTCGTCAAGCTCAAATAATGAAGTCTGACTGCTACGAAGTGCACCTGACAAGGTGACTAGCAATCCCAAACGCTCAACCTTTTCCTTAATCCGTACAGACTCCAACTGATTGACGACCAAACCACTAAGATGATCGGCATCAACCGTGGGGGCAAACAACCCGACGTCCAAAACCATTTCTTGAGCCCCACTCAATTTCATGCAACAGCGTAACCGCAATGCGCCACGTTGCTGCACTAACAACTGTGAAGTCAGCTGGGATGCTAATCGCTCAATCCGATCGGTCAGAATCGCGAGATCAGTCGAGGGATATTCCAACACAAGGTTTACCGAATACTCAGCCTCAGCCTGATGCACTTTTAGTGGTTCATCGACTTCGGCCTGCACCTGCTCTAAACGCCTCACCAAGTCACGTCCCAGTCGTGTCGCCAATCCACTGCGAGGCAGGGAAAGCAACTGGCTCACCGAGACAATACCAAGTCTTGCTAAAGTGGATACCGTTTGGGTTGCAAGCCTCAACGACTGCACGGGCAGTTCTGCAATTGCTCGCGCAGTACCTTCGTCCCCGCGAATAATCAGCCCACCATAGAAAACACGCGTGGAAGAATTCTCCAGCTCTTCCACTCCATCAGGCCCCTGCGCACTGCCTTCCTGTCTTCCAGCAAGACTCCGTTTTCCGCCACGTGACAGCCTTCCAGCAAGATCCGGTTTCCTCAAAAACTCGGGATACTTCTCATCCGCTGGTTGCTGACCGAATCCTTTTCTCACAAACTTCAGTGGCTTCATCGTTGCCTCGTGAGCCAAAGCCCATGCTGCAGCTAGAGAGTCTGCAATTGCCATTCGTGATCGCACATATCGTGCAGCCAACATTGCCTCCACTGCCACCAAAAGCCCCGATTCATCACCAAACAGATGGCTGACTCCTGATATTTCGCATAACAGAGATTCACATTGATGCCGAGGATGGCCCGCCCATGGCGTGGCTGCCAATTCTTCCAAAGCAATCGCAGGAGTAATCTGCATCTGCAGGGACGCTGCAATCTGCTCAAGAGAACGCTGATCCAGATCCTTATCATGACGCTGGATCAACGGGGATCTTGTTGTTGAATCTGATTGGCACAATTTTGATTCACGAGATGTGCGTACCAAATCGGTTGCCTCAGCAAGCTTCATGGAAACCCGCACTCCGAGTGCTGATGCTGCATGAGAACAAGCGACTACCAGACGTCCTCGGCGGGCATTTTCATTCCACAGCACAATCGGAGCCTCAGCGAGTGGCACCGAATCACGCCCTGCGGCTTGTCGCAACTCGCTTTGCAGTCTTTGGATAGGCCAGTTCGGAAGCCAGATGCACAGCAGCCGTTTCATATCTGTTGTCCTTTGAACAACCGGTCGAGGAGCCAGAGTCATGATGCCAATGGACCGTATGCAAACTTCCATGATCATCAATTTGTACGGTGGACTGTTGCCCTGATGTACCGCCACGGCAACGATCTACCGTGACCTGCAAAGTGCGGTGGGACTGAACCGCGATTTCTTCACGAATACTTCCGCGCGAACTCACAACAGAATCAAATGGAGCATGATGAGATGCTGAAACTAAATGCTTAACGTGAAAACGCACTTCAGCAAAACTGGGTCTTCCCCGGCTCGCTTTCGGACGGACTAACAGACCAGCGGTTTTTCCAGCTTCAGATGCCAACTGAAAGCGTCGTGCATCACGATCATCCAAGTGGACGCCTGCATGAGCCCAGACTGCTGCAACAGCTTCACATCGCAATGCCTGATCAATCGCCCAGACAAGATCAGCGTGACTTTCCGGACGCACCCAGATGATTCGATCAACCGGCAGCCCCAATGAAATTGCAGCGGGTGGATAAAATTCTGACTCTCCACAAACAACAACCAAAGGGCCAGATTTCACCGAAACATTAAGAAGATTAGCAACAGCGATCAGAGATAAAGAGGCCGCTCCCGAACTCTCTGAATCAGCGACCCACTCAGTGATCGCATCACGCCGTAATCCTCCCCGAGGCAGCAACTTGTCAATTGACTCGCTTCCTGTTGAATAGAGAGTCTGTGCTTGATGCTCAGCTTGCCCAGACAGTGTGTATCCCAATTCGACACGCAACTTACGAAGAACCGCCTCCCGATCCTGATTTTCTGATGCGAGGACATCAACTTCCGAATCATCCACCAGACTGCCAAGATCAGCTACTGATGCTGGCGAAAAACGCTCGGACTCCAAACTCTGCCAATCGGTGCCAGCACGAAACGCTTTGCCAGGCTCAGGCACTGACTGCGCATTCAGCTCACGCTCCCCCTCAGAGAAATCATTCGCGCGAGCATTCCCCTGAGAGCAATAGCCAGCTAGGAAATCAAAGGTTTGTTGACTTGACATCACAGAACGAAGTACACGCGTGAAAGAATTTGAATGAGAATGGATAAGGAGCAAGCAAAGAGTGGTGCCGAAAATCGAGGCAGAAACAACCACTTTTCCAATGCTATCAAGTAATGTATGTTTGTACAGTATCTATTCGGCTGTTGGTAATCACTGATGCAGAAAATCCGCTGGTTCTTCCTGATCTTGATTGCAGCGATGACTCTGGCCCTGATCTTTCAGAACCAAGCGAAAGTTGAGATTCAGCTTCTTTTCTGGAAGCAATCCCTACCACTTTCGTTACTTTTGATTTCAACCACCACCATTGGTTTTTTACTAGGTGCGTTATTGACCGCGGCAATGCTTCGCAAACGGAAGAAGAAAAAACAGACCTCGAAGTTCCCAACTACTGATTCGATGGACACACCAGCAAAAACAAAGTCACAACGAATTGGTGGCAGGAAACAGGGAAAAACTCCTCTGGAAACTGGCTCTGACGAATAACCAGCCAGTTTTCTGACCAGCGATATTGCACCGACAAAGAGATCCAGCCGATCCGCAACAGGCTTGCCCATCAATCCTGTCACGACTCTGCAGCAGCCAAACTGCGACATGCAATCTGTTTAGCGAGCAACTCGGCGATTGGCTCGGCGAGCAGCCATCACAGCGCGTCGTTTTGCAACTACGTCGTACCGCAGCAAAACCAAACGAGCCAGATCCCCCATATGGTGTACACCGCCTTCGCCATCGCTTTTTGCAGCGACATTGCTGCGTTTCACGTGAACACTTCGTTCCACGACCGCGTTCTCAGCAACCACATTCTCGGCTTGAAACGATCCTGCAACAGGAAGGATCGCGGCATCAGCTGGAGCGTCAAAAAGAAGCATTTGTGTCATGGTTTAATTTCCCGCAAAGAATGATGTTCTGTCTTTCGAGCGATCAATTGCTCGACAAAACGATTTTTCGCGATGCGGATGACACGTCAGGTCACGAGGCAAAAGAATATTTTCTCCTCAACCCGAAAAAATCCCTTCTCCCGAAGCACAAACAGCTGCAATCAACGGGAATCCCCGTGAAAGTAAGGAATTCGAAGAACCTTTCAACAAGAAGATTCAAACCGAGGTCGTACTAGCTCGGGCTTTGGCCAACAGCCCAACTCCCCTTACAAATAAGGACAAACGGACAAAATTGCCCGGCAAAGTCCATTCCAACCCAAAAGTGATCGTTTTCTGTAGCTGGATCCCTGCCCACGCAACTCATAGAACGTCTGCGAGCCAATGCCTCGCGTTGCATGACCGAACCCTCAATCAGCCGCTTGTGTCCTTAAAACACGCGGCATGCAGCGGCACGCAGCAATATTCCCATTCTTGCACCACTGTTTGCACCACCCGGCTGCTTTGCTGGTTAAGCGACCTGGTTCGCCGCACTTGGTTAAGCGCACCTGG
>DOPG01000002.1:9252-10231 GCA_003513555.1 Rhodopirellula sp.
CGCACCTGGGCAGGTGCCAAAAATGGATGGTCCAATGCAACACACGTGTTTAATTGAGTCCGTGTAACGGCCCTCGGACAAGCCGCCGCCTCACTGCTGTCCTTTGGCTCAGTTCCCCTGCCAACTATACTATGATGCTGTTAGGTGGCAGCTACTCGAATCGCTACGCTTCACGGTCACGGCAATGTGTATTACTGTCGCGAAACTTCGTCGTGCCACTTCAACTACACTTCCCAATCACCAGAACGTTCTTTCAAACACGAAGGAGGACACCACCCAATCGTGCGTGAACTACATCAGGTCCAAGATGATTCGCCAGAACGCAGTATTCTGGCGAGACTGATTTTATCGAATCAACAAGTGGAAGCTGATCCACTAGAAGAGCTACATGGCTTAGCAACAACCGCGGGCACGGAAGTGATGGACGAGCTGGTGCAGCGTCGACCGTCGGCAGACCATTCCACTTACTTGGGGAAGGGAAAGGTTGAGGAATTACGTTTGATGGTCGAGCGACACGACGCTGACCTTGTGATTTTTGATAATGACTTGTCGCCTGCACAAACACGCAACCTGGAAAAAGCGGTGGGTGCAAAAGTGCTGGATCGCACAGAATTGATTCTTGATATTTTTGCGGCCGGAGCCCGAACCTACGAGTCGCGTCTGGCGATTGAATTAGCCCAGCTTGAATACTCCCTGCCTCGGCTCAAGCGGATGTGGACCCACTTATCTCGTCAAGCGATGGGCGTCGGCATGCGAGGTCCGGGCGAGAAGCAACTAGAAGTTGATCGCCGCCTCGCCCAAAAACGCATTCACGACCTAAAGCAGGAATTATCGAAAGTCGAGCAGCGACGCGAGCGTCAGGTGAAAGCCCGAAAAGAGGCCCCCACGGTTTCCTTGGTCGGCTACACCAATGCTGGTAAGAGCACGCTAATGAATGCACTGACCGAGGCAGATGTTCTTGCCGAAGACAAGCTATTTG
>DOPG01000177.1 GCA_003513555.1 Rhodopirellula sp.
ACAAAACATCCATGGTCAACGGCAGCCTGCACCAACACTGCCCTACCCTGCCTGAACGATTACGCCCAGCGGGTTACCAAACTGCGATGTCAGGCAAGTGGCACTTGGCTGGCAAGCCCTACCGTACTTTCCCGAACGATCGCGGGTTCGACGACTTTTATGGCATCCTCGGGGGGGCAGCCAGTTTTTACGCACCGGCTCACTTGCACCGCAATCGCAAGAATGTGGAAGACGAATCAGCCAACGATGCAGACTACTACATCACTGATGCCATCAGCTCGGAAGCCACGCGAATGATCCGTGCCACTGCGAATGACAAGCCACTATTCCTGTACGTTGCTTACACTGCCGCCCACTGGCCACTGCATGCCAAACCAGCAGACATTGAACCGTATCACGGCAAGTATTCCATGGGCTGGGATAAACTTCGAAAAGAACGCCTGCAAAGAATGAAAGAACTTGGCATCCTGAAACCAAACGCTGAGCTATCACCCCGTCATCCTGAGGTTTCCAGTTGGAAGAATGAAGAGAACCAAGCTTGGCAACAGCGGCGAATGGAAGTCTACGCTGCTCAAGTGACAGCGATGGATCGTGGCATTGGGCAAATCATCCAGACACTTAAAGACACGGGAAAACTTGAAAACACACTGATCCTGTTCACGATCGACAATGGCGGTTGCCACGTGGAATATGGCGAGAATCGCAAAGGTGATTACTTGCCGGAAAAAACACGTGACGGTCGCCCGATGCGTCCCGGCAATCTTCCTTCCATCATGCCAGGTCCGGAAGATACCTACCAAAGTTACGGCTACGGGTGGGCCAACGCATCGAACACCCCATTTCGAATGTTCAAGCAGTTTGATCATGAAGGGGGAATCCGAACGCCGATGATCGCCCACTGGCCTGCCGGGATTCAATCTCCGGGACGGTTGGTTCCTGCGGTCTCTCACCTCGTCGATATCGTGCCCACGATTCTTGAAGTCACCCACAACCATGAAACCCGGAACCTGACCAAGACAAAGCCCATCATTCCTCAAGACGGAACATCGTTAGCAGCGGCATTTACTGGCAAACTGGAACACGACCGAACTCTGTTCTTTGATCACGCGCGTGGCTCAGCATTACGACACGGCCATTGGAAAATTGTTCGGGAGCGAAAAAAACCTTGGGAACTTTACAACCTGAGAGTGGACCCGTTGGAACTTGACGATTTGACCAAGCAACAACCAGACAAACTTGCCGAACTCACAAAGATCTGGGAGCGTGAGTCGAAGCGTCTGAGTCGCCAAGCCAAGGTCAAATGACGCCAACCGGGAAAGCAGGCTGACAGTCAACCATTCTCACTTTTCGCTGATGCAAAAAAGGTGATCCGTTCCTCGCAAGAACAACTCTCCCTGTGAAATGGCAGGAGACGCGTAAACCCGCTCACCCAGTTCGTTGACCTGCAACACGATGGGTTCACGTGCAGCCCGCATGATCGTGGTTTCACCATCATCCGCTGTGAAATACACCAGCCCCTCTGCTGTGATCAAAGAGGCGCTGAAATGCGGCCCCAATCGCTCACGCCACAGATGCTCACCATCCGCTGGATCAAAGCAGTGAGCGATCCCACGATCATCTGCGACAAAGAGCAGATCGTTTGCCAGCACTGGTGATGGGACATAACTTTTCGCATCGTTCACGTGCCACGACACATGTGATTCGGTTACATCCTGCTGACCACCGTGGCGAATCGCCATCACGTGGTAGGTAGGAAAACCAGCAGTCAGATAAAAATGACGGCTGTCGTGAACCATGGAAGCTACAAACTGTTCCGTCGGCCCCTCAACCCACCACAAACGTTTTCCCGTCATGGGATCAAATCCGGCCACGCATTTGCTGCCCGCCATGACAGCTTGCATTTGCCCGTCAACCTCACGCAACAAAGGCGTTACATAACTTCGCGTCTGATGAACTCGTGGCGTCTTCCAAACCACTTCGCCTGTTTTTTTGTCCAAGGCAGCCAGATACGATTCGCCATCGTGATCACCATTGACCAGAACCAGATCACGATACAACACAGGGCTGGTGCAATATCCGTGAATACTTGAGAAAGCCCCCACCGTCACCAACCACTTCTGGTTGCCCTCATAATCAAATGCCCCCACCAACATTTCACCCGGCTCGCCGCGTTCACCACTGGTCGAATCAGTGCGAAAGAACGTCACAAACACCCATTCGCCATCCGTTGCAGGAGTACCCGAGGCGCGACCATTAAGTTTGTGGACCCCTTCCAGGGGCGATTCCAACACCTCACAAGTCCAAAGCAATTCTCCCGACTCACGATTCACGCAGTGCAGCAAACGGGTTTGCTCGGTCTCGTCACAGGAGGTGAGGAAGATACGATCACCATGAATGATGGGAGAGGAGTACCCTGATCCGGGAATCGCAGTTTTCCAGCGAATATTTTTGCCACTCTTTCCATCCCACTCCGTGGGTACATTCAGCTCGGCGCTGGTCCCATCACCACGCAAACCCCGCCATCCCGGCCAATCCTCGGCATACCCCTGAACGCAAAACGGGGAGACCAAAACCGTCGCAAATATCAGGCAGGACCAACGAAACATCGGCTACTCTCGGTTTTTCAGGGGGTGGGTTGATTCTGATTGGCGGGGACGACAGGACAAACCACGCGAAGATGGGGAACTCCGACACTGAAGCCAACCCAAAATCGCTCCACCCTGCTCGCAAGCCTCCATTGTCATGTTCCTTCGGGCGTGGTTCAAGCCGTGCACGAACATCCAGCGATGTTTCCCTGAAACACCAATCAGGTGGTATCAGCGGTGATCTGCCCCAAGTGAAATTCACAAGCTAAACTCATGTGACCAGAACTCGCAACATGAACAGAAAATGCTGGAACAAAGGGAGCCCCACGGCTTTGATTCGGCACAACGGGAACAGCCCCATGTCTTCATTGATCGACCACGCTTCACACGCTGCAGCCAAACACACTGATGCCCAACCGGTGGCAAAACATCCAATGTTGCCCCTCATTCTTGTAATCATGGCGAGCTGTCCTGTGGTACAACCAGCCGCTCTTTGGGGCGACGATTGGCAGCAGTGGCTTGGCCCGAACCGGGATGGCACTTGGGCAGCTGACAACATCACGAAAACGTTCTCTGCCAACGGTCCTGAACTGCTTTGGAAACAGGCCGTTGGTGGTGGTTACAGTGGCCCAGCGGTTGGCTCGGGCTGTGTCATCCTGATGGACAGAATAGCAGCACCAAACTCAGGCGACGAAGAGTTTGTACACGAGGGTGAGATCCCGAGAAACAGGAATTTCGTTCGCCAACGACTGCCAGGCAAAGAACGCGTCCTTTGCTTCCGAGAATCCGATGGAAAACTTCTTTGGCAACACCAGTATGATTGCCCGTACTCCACGGTAACCACTTACGCGATTGGGCCTCGCGCAACCCCAACCATTGACAAAGATCGCGTCTACACCGTTGGCGCAGAAGGTGATCTTCGCTGTCTGCGAATCACCGACGGGAGCATGATTTGGTCAAAGGATTTCAAGACAGACTACAACGTTCCGACTCCAAACTGGGGTTTTGCATCTCCACCGCTTGTGGATGAGGATCGCTTGATCTGTATCGTTGGAGGTGATTCGTCTGGCTGCGTCGCGTTTGACAAACACACTGGTCGTGAATTGTGGCGATCATTGACAGCGTCAGAACCAGGCTACAGCGCACCGGTAATTCGCACGGTCGGCGAACATCGACAACTATTGATATGGGACAGCGACGCCATTCATGGGCTGGACCCCGCCAATGGCAAACCGTTTTGGTCGGTCGAATTCCCCTCAACCTATGCCATGTCGGTCGCCACACCGCAGGTGCTTGATGCTTCGATATTCATCATGTGTTTCAACGGGAAATCATGCTTGATCAACGTGGGCCCAGACGGCAATGACGCAAAGATCCAATGGGAAGGTGATCGACGTACGGGAATCGACGGCGTTCATAACACCGCGCAACTCGTCGATGGCCATGCCTATGGATGCGGTAACGGGGGCCGATACATTTGTGCCCGCCTGAGCGATGGCAAACGCATGTGGGAAACCTTCCAGCCCGCATCTTCCAAACGCCCCATCTCATGGGGCAACGTCTTTACCGTGCGTCTTACGGCCTACAAAGATCGCTACCTTTTGATCAACGATCATGGTGAAATCATTCTAGCAAGAATGGACCCCTCAGGTTACACCGAACTGGACCGTGCCCCGGTGATTGCCCCGACGCATCAGGTTGGCGGCAGGAAACTTGTCTGGTCCCACCCCGCTTTTGCCAACGGGAAGATTTACCTGCGCAACGACCAAGAACTGCGATGCTACGACTTGTCCGAGAGAACTGGCTCGCAATGAACCGCTCAGCCGTGACGTTCTTCTTCGATTGAATGACACGCGACTGACTTGTTCACGTATGAATTATTCGCGACTGACTTGTTTGGGACCATCAACCTGCCTGAAGATCTGCCGCTCCGATAATCTGCCGAGTGCTGGCAAGATGCGAATTGGCGCGGTTCAAGCACGTTTCGACTTCATCAACGTAGCCATCAGCTGCGGCTGACCAGGCACGGTTCAGAAAGCGTTCGGCTGAAGCGAACTCGGTCATCACATCGGCGTAGATGGTCATTCCGAAGCGTTTTACCAGAGCCTGCCTCGCGTTCGCGAAATCGGCAAGTGGCTCAACGCATTCGTTGTCAATCACCGAAACGATCACGCGTGGATCGCTCACTGCCTGACTGCACATCCTGGCAACCACCGTGGACACCTCCTCCAGACTCCGCTGAACGGTGGAATACTCGAACTCGGTCATGCCGTCATCCTGCTTGTCTTTCGCCGCGGCAAGCCGAAGCAGAATGACGCCGACCACTCCCACACTGACAGACACGAGATACCACGGCCACGGAATGGTTGACCAACCGGATTCACTGGCTGCACCCTCAGGCGGCCCAGTCCGAAGCACGGCACAAAAGGCTCCACCAAGGAACCCGGACCACATCAGTAATTGTCCGATGATTTTCATGACTGTTTACAACCCCATTGAAATTGTTTGCACGAACACAGCACTTTGCTGCATGGCTGTTTCAGCTGCTTCGGAATCGGCAAAGATTACATTCCAAAACGCATTCCCC
>DOPG01000141.1 GCA_003513555.1 Rhodopirellula sp.
TTTGATTCTCCGTCTTTTGATTCTCCGTCCTTTGGTTCTCCGTCCTTTGATTCCCCGTCCCTCGATTCCCCGTCTTTGGGCTCACCAGACACCTCAGAGTTTTCGTCCTGCAATTGGTTTTTGAGTTCCTCGCTTCGGTCGGTAACTGATTTTTGTTCGCCTTGGACTTCCTTGAGGTCGGCACCGTTTTCCGTTCTGGCTCTCGCGCTGCGCTGGTTGTTGAGGTTTCTTTTTAAATCCTTGATCAGTTTTGTATATCGTTCCTTCTCGTCACGAATGCGTTTGGAACGATCTTCGCTGAGCAGTAGTTTCAAGAGATCGCCAAGTTCTTTGGTTGCTGCTTCCTGGTTCTCAACTGCCTTCTGGAACTCCTGTGTTTTTAACGAGGCTGAGGCGAGTTTGAGTTTTTCAAGAACAAACTTATCACGCGATTGCTTTGCGGCTCGGCGGAGCAATGCGGACCGTTCGGGGTTTTCGGTCGCCTCCACTTCCGCCAAACGTAGTAACAGTTCCTCAAGTCGCTCGTATCGCTTGGTGACACTTTGCTGCTTGGCTGCTAATGACTTGGAATCATCAGCGGTTGCCGATTGATGTTGAGTGGTATTTCCGAACGTGAACAGCAGCGAAGTTAGTGCGATTAGTAGCAGTTTGGATTTCATGTTAGGACGGTGGGGCGCTCCGTTGGCAGCGGCGGGAGCATTCGGCGAGTGTCCGGTACTCATGAAACTGTTCCTCGTTGATCGTTGAGTTACTGCGTCAACCGCGTTGCTGGTGATCGTTTTGATGGGCATGGCAGTCGATGTTGTGTTGGTTGCAGTTGTCGGGAATCGCAGCAAATTATCGGCTATTTGAACAAGTCAAGGACTTGTTTTTTGCGTTCTTGCTTAGTGTCGTCCGTCAGATCTGACTGGTCGTCCATTAATTGACGGACGAGATCAAGCACTTCATTGTACGTTTCCAAGTCGAGCATCTTTTCAAGGATGGCATTCAGTTGCAGGATGACCTTTTCCGCCGTGTTCACAGCATCCGCGGCGCGTGCAACGCCTTGTTCAGTATCGGCTACGACGCTCTCGATCAACTTGAGTTGCTTGCGGAGTGTGGCGAGGGAATCATCCACTATTGCTTTGATTGGGTCTCGTACGCCGGTTGCAATCCTTTCACTGCGGTCAACGGAATCAACGCGATTGTTCAGCATTTCCAAGAGGATATCATCGAGTGATAATGCGATTCCCAGTAGTTCTTCTGATGTTTTGTTGGCTTGCAAAACGCTTTGTTGTATCCTCAATCGCCGCACCTGTTCCGCTCTTCTGACCGCGTCATCGGTAGCGTTTTCTGGGAGGTCGAAGCCGGTTCTTCGCAGCACGTCGATGTTCTGACGCAGGGAAGTCATCTCCGTAATGGTCTGTTCCAGGCGAGAGCGTAGCCCGAGTTCTCGTCGCTCCAAGAGTGCTAGTAGTTGTTCGGGTGTGACAATTTCGAGTCGGAAGACTTCGCTACGGGTGATGTGTTTACTGTCCAGATCGTAAGCATCTTTTGCCTCGCCAATCAAATTGACTGCCGAACCTGGGGCCAACTCGGACAAGGTTCCGTTATCTACCAGATCTTTCAGGTCGAGGACTGCAGCGGCCTCGCCATTACGGTCAAGGGCAGGGGAAGTTGCGGCCGAGTTGATGGGATCTTGTTCAACTGTACCTGCATCCGTTGTACCTGCATCCGTCGATGCCGCCGCTGCGGGTGTCAGGGAAACCGTTAAGTCACTAACGCCGTAGTCATCTGTTGCTGTAGCGGCAATCGGAAGTTTTGCTCGAGGTGTGACTGAGGTCCCAATGCCTTTGAGCTCGAGGTTTAGCTCGGGTGGCTCATCGAGAACAACACCCAGAAAATATCGGAAGGGTGCTTGGGCAGAGATGCCATTGATGTCCTGCGGAACGATGCTGATGGTGCTTGCCGACCTGAAGTCAGGCAGGGTGAGGCTCACTTCCTGTCGGTTTGATGAAAACTGTAGGTCAATATCGCTATCCATGTTTTCATCGGATTTCAATAGCACCTCAACATCGCCGAGCGGAACGCTGCTGCTGGCGACTAAGGTGACATCACTGCCTTCACGTAAACGCAGTCCTGACTGGTAATCGGTGACCATATCGGTCTGCCCGTCGTCCGCCGTGCGAAGGTAGTCAGGATATCGGATTTGCAGAGACATGTTGGTCAAAGCGGGCGGCTGGATGGCTTCCACACGGTAATCGTCCAAACGGTCGTCAAGCCCGCGAACGTCAAATGTGACGGATTCACTGAGGGCAGTGAGTGGTGATCCATCAAGGATGAATGACTGGTACCCATCCACAATGCGGCCCACGCGTCGCATACTTGACTGTCCACGGGTTCCGGAGTCGGTTTGGTAATAGACAGTGCAAGCGACAGGTACTTCAGCACCCTCTGCCCGTGCGCGAATTCGCAGCGTGCCATTGCTGCCACGGGGCAAGCTGATTGTCTTTCCGTTAAACTCGATCAGTTCAGGAGCGAGTGATGTGTCCTCCGACGCAGTGACGATCGGGAGTTCGATCCCCACCATTTGGATGTCGGCCCTGCGCGGCCACGGGGCGTCGGACAGAAGCGTGAGCCGAGAAGCGGCGAGTGCGAACGCTTGCGGACTCAGGATCAGAAATACAAGAGCGGCCATGCCAAGCGGTCCAGCAATCGCAAGCTTTCGTAGCAGGGGTTGCAATCGGAATACGCGATTGGGATCGACTTTGTCGATTGCTGCAGCGGCCTCAGCGTGGACCTGATCCAGCAACTTTCGCGAGTGAGAGTCTCCGGTGCGTCCAGCTTCGTTGAGTTGAACTGCTGTTACCAGGCGGCCTCCGAGACTTGGATGATGTCGCTCGACCAGTAACGCCAAACTGTCGTCAGGCAACGGACGGTGCAAACGCCCAGCGAGCATTTTGAATAACACTGCCAATAGGCCTGCGGCTACGACACCTAAAAGTAAGGTTCGTGCCAACCGCGGCATTTCTGTACCGCCTAGCTGAACCGGCAGATAATCCAAAGCCAAACCGAGCCAGAAGGCTGATAATACCAATGCAAGAACAGCCAGCAGCGAATCGCATACGATGTAGCGGCGGATTCGACTCCGCAGCGTCTGGAGCAGCGAGTTCAGACCGGGATCAAGTGGTGGTTGGGAAGACATGCAGGAAAGTTAAATTACAGTTGGTGCGAGCTGAGCGGGGCTAGGCCCACAAACAGTTTCCTTTTATACCAGACAACAGGGCTGTGTAGCGTTCTGGGTACCCCCAGAACACCAAGTGAACAGCGACGTTTCTAACGCGGCGTAAACGCCGCTATCCCCATTCTCATTCATTAAGCGTGTTTACGGAATGACAAATTTCAGACCTTGCATCGATCTTCATGCTGGGCAAGTCAAGCAAATCATTGGGGGCACATTGAGGGAAGGTGCTTCGCCGGTCGAGAATTTCGTGTCTTCGAGGTCACCAGGTTGGTTTGCCAGCAAATATGCTGCTGACGGTTTGGATGGAGGTCATGTGATCAAATTGGGGCCCGGAAATGACGGGGCCGCAAGGGAAGCGTTGGCTGCATTTCCCGGTGGATTACAAATTGGAGGCGGTATTTCCTCCGAAAATGCCGGCGATTGGCTCGATTTCGGGGCTAGCCACGTCATCATCACCTCGTGGCTGTTCAGTGCGGAAGGCATTTTATTAACTGAACGGTTGAAACAGATTCGTAAAGCCGTGGGGGCCGACAGGCTTGTGATTGACCTGAGCTGTCGTCGTATCTTGCAAGAGAACGGGGCTCCTGGCTGGTGCGTTGCCATGAACCGTTGGCAGAAACTCACAAATGTTTTTGTTAGTGAACAGACGTTAAGTGCGTTGGCCGAATTTGCGGCCGAGTTTCTAGTTCACGCGGCGGATGTCGAGGGCCTTTGTGGTGGGATCGACCACGAATTGGTGTCGATGTTGGGGAATTGGGGAGAGTTGCCGATCACCTACGCAGGCGGCGCCGCATCGATGGAAGATGTCCAAGCGGTTGAGTCAAACAGTCTCGGAAAAGTCGATGTTACCGTCGGTAGCGCGTTAGATATCTTCGGGGGAGACGGAGTGCGGTATGACCAACTGGTGGAATGGAATGGTCGACGTTAGCCTGTCAGAAAACCAGCGTCGACTCGGATTAGCGGAGCTGACCTCGCCGTCTGCTCATTAGCGGACTGCGTATCGAAAAACCCGAGTGCAAGTCCCCGTTCCGTCCATCGGATCGTCTGTGGAAGGTCATTCGCCGTCGTGGCCGGTGTCGCTTCTCACGACATATTGCAGCGAATTCTTGACGCAATCGTCACAAATCGAATTCATCACATCTTTTAGAGATTGGACATCGTTTGTTTGGGTAGCGTCTTGTAGCACTGGACGAGACACCAATGGCTGAAACACTTCGTTTTGAATTGGGTCGGCCGAGAATGTCGCATGTTTCATGAGCCTGTGATCTGCGTCGGCTGGCTTGTCTATTACGGTGTTCATGCAAGTTTTCTCGTGCTTCGGTTAGTGGCTTGCTTGTCGTTGGGTAAAGCCAGCTAGTGCACGACGTCTTGCCACATCCTGCCAGTCGCCGGGGATCATTCCAGCTTGATTTCAATGGTAGTGGCGCCAACCCCTGAGCCCTCAGGAATTCCTCGTGGCACTCAATAACCCCGCCCCGCATAGGAATTAAATGCAAGGTTAGCCGAGTTCTGCAGTTGCACCGCTTGAGGCGTGCCCTTTCAACAATGGCAACTAACACACAAGGAAGCAACATTTGTAACCGGTTGAGAGTCGGATCCTGCATCAACATAACGCCCATTTGAGGTGGTGGCGAGTGTACATGTAGGTCGTTTTCATAGAACTGCAGTTTGTCCTAGACACTTTGTGCCAAGATTTTGTGCCGGATCTCTCCGTAGGTGGCGCTTGTGTAGGGAGGCCGACGCCCCTGATTCGTCCGTCGTTTCGAAGCGGCTTCACCACGCCCAGCAGCTGAAGTGAGAAAACCTGATCTTGATTGCGTACTGAGGGAGTGGAACGCTCCCTTGAGTTCTTGCAGGGGCCTAGAAAACTATTTGCTCGCTGCGGGCGTTGCTCCAGAGACACCGCAATTCGATTGGAGTAACTGTTTTGACAGTCGCCCGTCCCTCTTGCACTTTTTCGACTGGCATATTCACGCGTGCGAGTGGACCGCGGAAAACCGAACCAGTTTTGGCAAGATGGGCAAAATATTAAGGTTTTTGCTCAAGTTGCCGATGAAAACGAAATCAACGGTTAGGTGCTGCGTTGTTGCACGACCCGATTGAGGTTGAGGTGGTTTCCTTTCAAGGCTGCGTTGCACTGTCATACGAGATCAAACGATGTGGTGGACAATAGATAATCGAGTGCATCGTCAACCGAAACGACTCGAAAAGGCAATCGCCCCGCAGCGGCACCCGCAGGCCAAGTCAACGTGGGCGAACCAAAAACCAAGGTGCTTGAAAAGTTGGTACCAGAAGTTGCCAATTACCACCGACCAAGCTGCAGCAAATCTTAAGCTCCAGGAATCCGGTGCTGATTGCAACGCGGAGGTGCCAAGGCTTAGAAAAGACATCCGATCCCTGGAATCCGCACTTCGGAGTGTGGTCCGTCAGAGAGAAGACGCGGTGTCTGCGATTGACTTGCTGCAATTCGCAAAGCGTCACCAGTTAAAAAAAATGGACCAACTGCTCGCTGAGCTTGCTGCTTTGAAGGGCGAGAATGAACATGCGCAACAAAGAGCGCGTGAGGTACGTGAGTGGCTAACAAACGCCGCTGACTTGGTAAATGCTCTTGTTCGTAGAGCAGGTCAGCAAAAAAATGACGCTAAACAGCATGGTTCTGAGTTGATCGTGGCCCTTGAGCAACTCCGGTCAGATAATCAGAGCCTTACCGATCAGTTAGAATCAGCATGCCAAGAAAACAGGATTTACGCTGACGTCATTTGTGATATGGAGTCACGGCAGGCGACTGAATTACGTCAGGCACGCGAACAACACAGGCTCTTGAAGAATCGCCTTACTCAAGACGGTGCTGCTGATCGTTCGCAGGTTCAGCAGTTAAATATCAGGATCGTCAGCCAGGCTGCGGAGATTCGCTCGCTTGGGAAACAGTTGGCAGACATTAAAAGCAGCCAAACAGTTCATGAAAGCGGATACGAAACGATTCTCGATAGCCAAGCGATGTCAGGGAATCAGTCCTACAAGGAGTTGAATCAACGTTTGGAAAATAGCCTGCATGCCGCACGAATGGAACTTGATGCGGCAGTCCATGAACTCAACTATGCAAATGCCGAAGCAAATCGTTTGCGTGAATATGCAAAACAAGTTGAGCAGAAATATGATTCTGAATTTTACCATGTCGTTCAGGTTGCCGAGCTGCATGCGAACCTTGCCGCAATGCTCCAGCAATCCAGAGAAGCCGCGGTCGCAGTAAACCCGTCCCAAGCGGGAAGTCCACTTGATAGGCAAACTGCTAGGGAAAAGCCAACTCTTGATGAGTTAGTTGCTCGGAATAACGAACTGGTCGAAGCACTGGAGGCAATAAAAACGCCTGCAAATAATACCGCATTTTCTGCGGAGACAATCGAATCACAGGCTCATGAATTGAGGGACCTCAGCCGCGAAGTGGGGAGGTTGCGTGAATCGCAGGCTGCGTTGGCGGGTGAAAACGAAACGCTATCAGCATCCAAACAAGATTTGGAACAGCGTCTGGCAGGGCTGGCGAAACAGCTTGTTGAAACAGAGGAAGCAAGGTCTGCTGACAAAACTGAATGGGAAAAATTATTGGCTCATCATCAGGGTGGGACGCAGGTTGCCAATGCGGAGTGTCGGTTAATAAAAGGGCAACTGGAAGAGCAACGCGACGCCTACGAATTTAAGTTGAAGCAGCAGTTGGAAGTGATCAAATGCCTCCATTCCGACGTGGGTGCTGCGCGTGGCTTGCAGGCCCAACTTGAGGAGAAGCTGGAAGTTGAAATTGTTAACCGGCAGTTGGCTGAACAGGAGACCAAGCTCGTTAAACGAGAAGCCGCACGGGTCATCGACTCACTGCCCGTTCAAGGGCAGGGGAAGCCAAACGATGTTGCTGATAAACGCGATGATGAGCGTGACGCTGAGTCGTCAATTCCGGCGGCAGCCTGAAGCACGACGCCTTTCAGTAAACTGTTTATGGTCGCTTGAACGCCGAATACGCGATGGTGCTGCAGTGAAGACGCGGCTTCAAGTGGCGTTGCGAGCAGTTTGTTGTGTCTGGGGCGAACGCTGGTTTGAATCTTGCAAATGCTTCACTTAGGCGAGTTGTGCTGGTGGATATGAACATCGCGTTGCGGGAAGGGAATGCTCACCCCGGCGTTGTCAAACTCTTGCTTCACTGCCTGCATCAAGTCCCAATACACAGACCAGTAGTTTTCGGTCTTTGTCCAAGGTCGGCAGATCAGATTGACGGAAGAGTCACCTAGTTCATTGACTCTGATATTTGCCGCTGGTTCTTTGAGAACCAAGGGGTGAGTTTCCACAACTGTTGCGAGGATGTTCTTGGCCTCGTTGATGTCGTCGGCGTACCCGATGCCAAAGACTAGGTCGACGCGTCTTGTTGTGCTGGCAGTTGCATTCGTGATGGTGCCGCCCCAAATGTCATTGTTGGGGACGATCATGAGTTTATTGTCAAAGGTGCGGATGTGAGTTGAAAACAGGGAGACCGAATCGACATTTCCTGAGACGCCCGCGGCTTCGATGACATCGCCAACATCGAAGGGGCGATAGGCCAGAATAAGAAGACCACTGGCGAAGTTGCTGAGTGTCCCCTGTAGGGCAAAGGCAACGACGAAGCCCGCGGCGCCGACCGCGGCGATCAAAGGCGTGATGTCGATTTCAAGTGCGGCCAATCCGATAATGAAGCCAACCACCATCGAGACTTGTTTGGTGAATGAGCTGAGGAAGTTGACCAGTAATTGGGAAACACCTTTCACGCGTGAGGCACCGCGGCGCACAAAGTTTGCCAGGACACTGGCACCAAAATAGGACACTAACAGGATTACGATGAACCGGATGAGGTTCCATGCCCACCGCTTCCCGCCCTGATCCGCAATCATCCAGCCGATAAGCATCTGCCACATCCCAGTTGCAGTGGTGACTTCCAAGGCAACGCCAGTCAACGCCGCGTTGTATTTTCGGTAGGTGGCGGGATCGCCTCCCTTGAGTTCTAGATTGTTCAGAACGACGTCAAACTTCTGCGAGATCTCGGTTTTTTTTAAGGTCAGGGCGGTTAGCTGCCTGGAGAATTGGTCCCGTTGTTGGGTAAGAGTTGCTACGGAGGCAGTCTGCGTCGAACTCGGGGGTGAATCGTTTGCAGACATTTGTGTTGAGGTAGATGTTGAGTCCTTTGGTGATGGCGTGGCTGCAGCCGGGGAAGCCTGCTGAACAGCAGCTGTATCTGAACTTTTTAGTGCGGCAATCTGGTTTGAGATTTGTTCAATCCGCAGCTGGAGCATCGTAATCTTCTCGACGTTGTTTTTGAGAAGATTTTGCCAGCCTTTGGCCTCCACCACCAACTCATTGACGGTGAGGGGTTTGACAAAAAGTTTGAGGTGGGCAGTCGTAACATCGGGGTCCACGGTAACGGCTTTGGGAGACCTTCCGGGTGTGAAGGTGTTTAGCGTTTCATTCGTCACGTTCGTGGTTGATTCAGAAGAGGGTGCTGTTGCTCCGGACTTACTGGTTTGACACCAAGCTGTCTGAGCTTGGATGATAAGAATGGTAAACCCAGTCAAGACGGCGAGACGGAGCGGTAGTTGGTCGAACGGCATTGGACGAGACATGAGACGTGCCTGGGAGGTTGGGATGCGGCTGAACCGTTGAGTTTCGCAGTTTTCCGATGGATGTGCCATGGAGGTGGGTGTTTGATGTACTAATTCACCAGCAGTTCTGGTGATTTTACGTGTTGTTGTGGCTGCCGCGTTGTTCCAATGTTTCGTGACAAGGGTGGTTTGCCGTTTCTGGTCAAATGTTGACCGTAGCGGAGCGGATACGTGACCTGCGGGCTCAGGACCTTTGGAAGGTGGGTTTCCGCAGGTGCAGGGTGACGGTGGAAATTAAAACAAATCGAGAATCGCAGTGAAATTATGTGTTCGGCCAATGGCAGAAGCCGCAAATTGTCTATACTAAGCGCTACGGTAGTGATGGGATGCGATGCCATGGCAGACGTATTCAAAAAAAGGTCACTTCGAGTTCTGTCCGCCAAACGGTGTTTGCATCGAACAGCAAGTCGTGGACGCGGCCCCAATCAGGTTTGAACTTTGTGGCGGTCCGCAAACTTGTACTCGGTGAGCCATTTCGCGAGCGTTTTCGAAATTTGGAATTCTCACCTCTACTTCTCGTGTGGACATTCTGCAGAATGAGCCTCATGTTCTCCTTCTATCCGCTTCGTTCTTCAGTCACGGCATACGGCACAACTTGTTAGGCGATAATCGGAATCGACAGTTTCTCGACGCTCAAGCGTTGGCGAGACTCGCAGCAGTGCCCTTGTTTGCAAGACGGCCGATGGTGGGCGGCGTTTCAGGTATGCACGCCAGCCCGCATCGTGGTTCCAGCGTCGAGTTCGCGGAGTATCGGCGGTACGTGCCCGGTGATGACTTGCGGCGTCTGGATTGGCGGGCCTATGGACGAACAGATCGGTATTACGTGAAGGAGTTTGAGGCAGACACAAATCTGCGGCTTTGCTTGGTGGTTGATACCAGCGGATCGATGGGGTTCGGGGCAGGAGAGGTAAGTAAAATAGAGTATGCTCGGCGCTTAGCCGGATCACTCGCGTATTTGGCGGTACAGCAGGGCGACGCTGTTGGCTTGACGTGCATGGGAGCTGATATCGTTCGCGCGTTGCCGCCAAGGCGCACCCCTTCACACTTGAGGGGATTGAATGACATCTTGGAGAACGCAACGCCCGAAGGCGACACTGGCCTTGTGGAACGCTTGCATGAGTTTGCCGAGACGACTCGAGGTAGAGCACTCGTCGTGATCATTTCGGATTTATTTGTGAACCCGCCAGAGCTGCGTGAAGCCTTTGATCATTTGAGGTTCCGGAAAAATGATGTGTCGGTCTTCCATCTGATGGATCCTCAGGAAATTTCTTTCGACTTTCGTAGGCCGACGCGTTTTGTTGATCTCGAGGGCGGGGTTTCACTGTTTGCAGATCCAAGCGAGATCATGGAGCGTTATCAACGGGCAATGGTCGATTATCTAGCTGAAGTGCGCAGGATTGTGCTCGAAACAGGAGTTGATTATCACCGCTGCAGTCTTGACGGAGACTATGAGGAAGCTTTGTTCGACTTCCTTGTGCGGCGAAATACGGGGCGGGGCGGTCGATGAGCTTTTTGCAGCCAGCAATGTTGATTGCGTTGCCTTTGATCGCACTGCCAATTGTCATTCACCTGATCAACCAGAGGCGATTTCAGACGGTGCAGTGGGGAGCGATGCAGTTTCTGCTGGCTGCCAACCGTATGTCCCGAGGGTATGCAAGAATTCGGCAATGGTTGATCCTTGCCGCCCGAACGCTCGCCGTTGCTGCTTTGATCTTCGCGATCAGTCGGCCGTTATCAAGTGGCTGGTTGGGAGTTGCGGGCGGTGGGCAGGTTGATACCACAATCATTCTGCTGGACCGATCACCGAGTATGAATCAGGCAGGTCCAGGCGGACTGTCCAAGCTAGAGGCGGGCGTTGCAAAACTGGTGGATTCTCTAGAAACGCTCGGAGGGAACCGCTACCTGTTGATCGACAGTGTCAATCAAAAACCGGTTGAATTTGAAAAACCGAGTGATCTGCTGCAGATGCCAGAGACTCGGTCAGTCAGCGCCTCGGCTGATTTGCCCGCCTTGTTGGAGGCTGCTGATCGCTATATCAGAGAGAACCGGCCAAGTCGCGCTGAAGTCTGGATGTTAAGTGATGTGCGACGCAACGATTGGAAAGATGATAGTGGTCGTTGGGACGCAATCCGCGAATCGCTGGTTGAGTTGCCGCAGATGGTACGGTTCCACCTGCTGGCGTATCCCGAAATTCCCGCTGGAAATCGGTCTTTGGCGGTCACTAAGGTACGCAGAGTGGCAGATGGTGATGCTGCAAACTTGTTGATCTCGTTGCAAATTGATCAGGATGAGAATAACGCTGCGGTGACCACACTTCCGATTTCACTGGAACTCAATGGTGCCCGCTCCGTCTTTAATGTTGAGCTCAGTGGCAAGGGATCTGAATTGGTCGAGCATCCCGTGACGCTCGATGCAGGCACGTCACGTGGGTGGGGACGTGTGTGGCTGCAAGCTGATTCCAGTGCAAGTGACAACGAATTCTATTTTGTCTTTGACAAGGAGCCACCAAGGAAAACGCTGGTCGTCAGTGATGACCCTGCCAAAGTGAGGCCGGTTGAGTTTGCCGCTGCCATTTCACCAGAGGCGTCGGTGGTCTGCGAATCAGTTAGCATCACCCCGGACGATTTGGTCTCGCAGGACCTCGAAAACGTATCGTTAATCGCTTGGCACGTTGCGATCCCCCGAGAAGACGAGGGGCTTCATGCGGTACTGAAGGCATTTGTTCAGCGTGGAGGGCAGCTGATGTTTTTTCCCCCGGCATCGCCCACTACTGCCGAGTTTTCCGGGGTCAGTTGGGGCGCATGGCAGGAGCCACAGGTGGTGCGAGTGGGATCTTGGGTAGGGGATCAAGACCTTTTGTCTCGGACTCGCAGCGGTGATGCGTTACCAGTGGGGGAGCTGAAAGTAACACGACATTGTCAGCTGTTAGGTGACTATCGTTCTTTGGCGGTGCTTGATGGGGGCGCTCCTTTGCTAGCCAGAGCAACGACAGATCGTGGGAGTGTCTTCTTTTGTACCACCACAACCTCCGCCGGCGATTCGTCCTTGGCGACCGCGGGGGTCGTGCTGTATGCCATGATCCAGCGGGCTGGTGAGGCCGGTGCCAAAACCTTATCGAGTACCA
>DOPG01000095.1 GCA_003513555.1 Rhodopirellula sp.
GGTATTTCTGTTGTGTTCAATGAAGTGGAACGCACGACGGACGCGTTGGTCGATAACAGTTATCTGACTGTAGGGGGTGATGTGGACGTCACTGCATCGTCCAATGCGGTCATTTTCTCCTTGGCGATTGCCGGTTCTGTTTCTGTGGCTGTGTCAGGTCGGGGCAATACAGCGTTTGCCGGGGCAGGATCGATCGCGGTGAATGCCATTCACGGTGGGGGTGTTAGATCGCGCGTCAGACGAAGTGAAATTAAGAAGAATGCCAACACAAGTGGCTCAGCGAAGATCAGCGCGATTGATAAGTCGGCAATCACCGCAATTGCCGGTGGCTTGGCGGTAGCTGTCTCAGGTGGCAACGGAAATGATGCCAGTACATCGGTGGCAATCGGTGCCGCCGTGGCGTTCAATACAATCATTGATGGCGGTGCCGTAGCCTACTCTGAAGACTCCGTGCTGAAAGCACCCGAGAATGTCGAAGTGTCATCCACTCTGGATGCTGAGATCTATTCGTTCACTCTGGCCGGTGCTGCTGCGATTGGAAAATCCGGCGGCGGTGGTGGCTATGCATTTTCTGGTGCGGGTGCGTTTTCTCGGAATCAGGTGACTGGTTCCGCAGAAGCGTATATCAAAAAAGGCTCTGTCGTTGCGGGCAAGGATGTCAAGGTTGAAGCAAAGAATGAGTCGAAGCTGGAGGCCCACACCGTTGGATTCAGCGTCGCTGTCGGTGCAAGCAGTAAGAAGACGGCGGGTGCGTTAAGTATTGGGCTGTCCTTGGGTTACAACTTCGATGCTACGGATGTATTGGCATACATCAGCGATGGAGCTGTCGTCAGCTCAACAAGCGGCAACCTCACTGTTTCGGCAACCAATAAGGTCGACATAGATACCACGGTGGTAGCGGCATCGGTCGCCGCTGGCTACAGCGGTAGTGACAAGGCCCTGGCACTCAGTGGTGGTGGCGCCATCGCTGAGAATCGCATCTCGGGGAAAACAAATGCTTACGTTGATTCGAGTACAGTGACCAGCGAAGGTGTCCTGACAATTAACGCTTCCAACGATGCGTCCACCATCGACGCGGCCGTGATTGCCGCTGCAATATCTGCCGCGATTGCACCAGCCAAGTCAGCTGGGAGTGCCGGCATCGGATTTTCGATTGCACGAAACCTGATTGGCGATTCGGCTGACTTTGCGATTCTGGATGGTTCCGGCGGAACCAAGGGCGAGGTTCGGGCTTACGCGAAATCGAGCGGGTTGACAGCGAAGGGCGCTTTGAGTGTGACTGCCAACGGCAATCAGCGAATCAACGCCTTGGTCGGGGCTGGTGCCGTAGCCATTGCCTATGGCGGCACAGAGAAAGCGCTGTCGATTGGCGGATCGGGAGTGGTGACGGAAAACAAGATCGCAATGACCATTGAGGCCGAGGTTGATGGTGGAAGCGCGAAGAAAAATATTGAAGCGGCCAGCGTGAGGGTGGCTGCAGAAGACAAATCTTCCATTCAGGCTTTGGCCGGAGCGGCTTCTGCTGCCGTTGCCATCTCTCCAAAGAACAACGCATTGGCACTCGCCATAGGCGTTTCCGCGGCCAGCAATAGGATTGACAACGAGATTACTGCATCGTTGGCAAATCTTGGAAGCTTGAAGACGACCGGAGACGTTGTTGTCACTGCGTTTGACAATTCAGACATTGATTCCAGCTCGGTCGCCATCGCAGTGTCCGTCGCCGTCGGTGGCGAAAATAGCGTCGCTGTCAGTGGCGGTGGCGCGGGTGCACTCAATGTAATCCTGACAAAGACCAATGCACTCATTGCAGACAGCGAGGTAGGTAGTAACAACGCCAAGGTTGGCGCCGTGGACGTGGATGCCAAGTCCAATTCGCAAATCGATTCAGTCGTCGGCGCGGTGGCGGCAGGAGTTGCTGTTGGCACGGGTGACAAAGCTGGGGTGGGAGTGGCGCTGGGGATTGCAGCGGCAAGGAACTACATCGGTTGGAATCCAAATGGAAAGAGCGTCACAGCGGATTATCAGTCAAATGAAAGCACTGCCAAACTGTCCACGGGGGAGATCGTGCGAGTCGCGTCCGGTCCCTTGGAAGGAGAGTTCTTTGAATATGTGGGAAGCACACAGACAGATGGTGTTCCGGATATCACCGGCAAGTCCGAAACGCAAGGCGATCAACAGATCGATCTTTCGGTGCAGGAATATCTCGATAGTGAACTGTGGCGGCATGCCAGCCTGGGGCCAGACCCCGCGGAAGTTCGCGCTCGAACCAAGGAAACGGCGATTCATGCATCAAAAGCGTTTACGGCTGATGCGGTTGCGAACCAACGCATTGAATCGGTAGTTTTCGCTGGGTCGGCAGCGGTAACCGCAGGGAAAGGTACCGCACTCGCTATCAGTGCAGCCGGCGTGTACGTTGAAAATCGCATTCAAAGTCTCGTGCATGCAAACATTGAGGGCGATGGAGCAAATCAGTCCAGCGATGGAATTAACGCGGCGTCGATCGCGTTAAACGCAAACGATACTTCGGTCATCAATGCCACTGCTGCTGCCGCTTCGGTAGCAGCTTCGTTCACGCCAAACAAAACCGGTGTCTCGGTCGCGGTTGGGTTATCTCTTGCATTCAATGAGGTAAACAACTCAGTTTCTGCGCACGTGATCAACACCGATGAGGGCCTGCGGACGCTGGACAAGGGTGATATCACTATCTCTGCGGTTGCCCGGAATGCTGATCTGTTCAGCTTGAACCTGAGCAGCGACCTGTCCACAGACAAGCTTGATGATGCCGCCGAGTCAGCTGAGGCAAGCTCGTTCGCTCAGGATCGTAAAGACGATTACGAATTCTTGCGACGTTTGAGGGATGAGTTTAAGAACAATGGTGAAACGCTGGCCGAGAATCAAACGGTGTTGGGTGAATCGGTCTACCGTAGCGATGAGACGGATACCGTTCATTTGACCAAAGGTATCACGGTCAAGGTGGCGGACGGTCATACTGCCGGCGGGGTAACTGGCAAGGTCTACGAGTATATCGGTACCGATGCTGACACGACTAAAGATGAGGAAAAAACAGATCTCAAAGGTCAGGTTTATACGAACACAGACAACTGGGTTTTGGTTGAGCCGATCCGCATCATCAGTCTGGAAAAGGGTTTGCGATGGATGTTGGTCGCACCGGATGGGAAGACTTATGAACTCATAAAAGAGGGAAGCCGGATTCGTGTTGGACGAAACACAATCAATGCGGTCTCTGCTGCTGCCTCGCTGGGGCTTGCTGTCGGTAAAACGGGTGTCGCCGTCAGCGGCGCGGGCGCGGTGTCTCGGAACGTTGTTCTTTCCACAGTCAATGCGTATGCCAGTGCCAGCCAATTTGGCGCTGTTGGATCGGTGGTGGGCAAAGTTGACATTGATGCAGAGAGCCAATCCAAAATCAATTCGCTGGTACTTTCGGCATCACTGGCAATTGGAATTGGGACCAGTGACACGGGTGTGGGAATTTCACTGGGTGCGGGGATTGCGTTGAATTATGTAGGGTGGCAACCCGGTGAGAGCACGCAAAGTGCCCCAGCGAAGGTGCAAGCGTACCTGGTGAACACCCCCGTGCATGCTTCTGGCAGTTTGACTCTTGATGCGAGTTCAAACCAGTCCATTCAATCCATCGTGGTAGCTGGTTCGATTGGCATTGCTGGCGGGAAAACAGGGGTCGCCATTAGTGGTTCAGGTGTTGTTGCCATCAACAAGGTAGGCGTGCAAGTCAAGTCATTCATCGATGGCGATGGCAATGGGTCGAATGCTGGAATTCATGCTTCCGAAATTTCTGCGACGGCAAGTGACAATAGCAGCATTTCAGCGATTGCGGCTGCTGGCTCGGTTTCCGTCGCTAAGGGGCAAACCTCTGTTGCATTGTCAATCGGCGTTACGATCGCTGAGAATACCATCACGAGCGAGTTGGCTTCCTATCTTGCGAATGTAGACAAGGTCCGGACCAGTG
>DOPG01000376.1:0-4377 GCA_003513555.1 Rhodopirellula sp.
AAGCAGCAGAACAAAGCATCAACAGAGCCTTTGAGATTTCTCAGCGTCCAGCTGAACAGACCTGGCAGTTCGCCGGGAATTTTTTTCAACAGGCAGAGTTATCGACCGGACACCGGGAAGCTTTTGAAAATCGATATCTGTGTCTTTACGACCATCCGTTTAACGACAAAATCGAAGGTGGCTACGGCCCACTGTCGAACTTCATGGAAGGCGTTCCGTATACCGGCGTGTACGAGGTGCGTGTTTTGGCAAAAAACATGCACCAGGATTCGCCATACAGTCCGAGGGCCATGAAGATTGATTTGGAAGAGCCCTTTCGACTGGGAATACGCCCAGGTGATACAAAGATCGAGGATATGGTTCACCGCCAGCCGGTTCAGCCTTTAGTTGCGGAGCAACTGATAGTAGGTGGCGAATTTCGTTGGTACGAGTTCGAAGTGCAACTGGACCGAGGCTTTGCACCTCGGTTCACTTTCGAGAATGGGCATCATGATTTCCGAGGCATGGTCGGGCGTCTGTATCGCTACGATAAAGAAAAACTTCCTGAGAAAATCAGGGATGCGAAGGGAATTTTTGATCAACGCATTGCATTGATCAAACATGCACAAATCCCTCAGATTCGCATTTCAGAAGTCCAGATACGTGGACCGATTCACTATGGCTGGCCCAATCGTAGCCGAGCACTACTGTACGGAGGGGAATCACTGTCAGAGAAGGAAGTACCCAACCGAATTCTTGAGTTTGCACGCCGGTCCTTTCGACGAACCGTAGAACCGCGAGATTTGGACAGCTTGATCAAATTTTGGCAAGCAAGACGTACGCAAGGCCAGTCGGTCGAAAAGGCGTTTCAGGATACTCTCAAGTACATCCTGTGTTCACCTGAATTTCTGTATTTCCAACCATCGGAAAGCAGTCTTGAATCTGATTTCGCATTGGCTGAACGCCTTGCATACTTCTTAACCTCAACCATGCCTGATGAGCAACTAGCTCAATTGGCAGCGACAGGAGAACTCCGGAATGATTCTATTCTCCTTTCAGAGACTCGGCGACTCTTGACTAGCAACGCATCAAACGCGTTCATAGCTGATTTCCTGGACAGCTGGCTGGAACTCCGATCTCTGGGGAACACTCCACCTGACGAAAGCGAGTTTTGGTTCTATTACGCTGCAAATCTGGAAGCCGACAGCACAAAGGAAACCCAGCTGTTTTTTCGAGATATGCTCGACCAAAACAGGCCAGCAGGAGAGTTACTGAGTGCGAAGCATTCGTTTTTAAATCGTGACTTGGCCAAGCTTTATGGCGTCGCGGACCAATTTCCGGTGACTCACGCGCATGAGTTTCGACGCATTGAATTTGATGCATCGTTGAGCATTCGGGGTGGGCTCTTGGGACAGTCAAGTGTTCATACTATTTCAGCCAATGGAGTCGATACTTCACCCGTCGTGCGTGGTGTGTGGATGTTGGAAAATATCCTCGGTATGCCTACGCCACCACCCCCAGATAACGTACCCGCGATAGATCCCGATGTGCGAGGCGCAAAGTCAATTCGTGATCTGCTTGCCCTTCATCGGGAAAGTGATACGTGCAATCAGTGCCATCGCAAAATCGATCCTCTTGGTTTTGCTCTGGAAGCATTTGATGCGATCGGCAGAGAACGAAAGTTCTACGACACTCAACGAGAAGTGAGTATCGATACTTCCGGTGAACTACCCGATGGAGAGAGGTTTGCTGATCTTGGTGAACTCAAGCAACTTTTGACACGACAGCAGGAATTCTTTGCTCGTAATCTGACCGCTAAATTACTAAATCACGCTTTGGGGCGTCGCACTGGCCCTGGTGACCGTGCGACAATTGATGCAATTCTAAAACCCTTGGAAACTGATGGCTATCCTCTAACCAGTTTGATAGAGGGAATTGTCCAAAGCGATCTCTTTCGAAAGTAGGCTGTCGGCATCTTGAGGCTGAAAATCGCGGTGGCTGTAAAATGTAAGAGAAACAGAGATTCTTGTAGGCGTTCATGCCTACCTCAGGCAGGAACCGGTTCGGTTCCCTTACATTGACAATCGAAAGCAGACTATCTGGTTGAATCTGGCGACACGCAAAATCCAGTTTACACTCAACCGATTCAAAGCTGGGATTTGCCTTGTTTTTACTTCATTCAATTTAGCCGCCTTGATGATGCCCAATCCTTACGCATCGCCCGAGTCAGATTCGACGGGTCTGCACGATTCCTCAAAAAGTCGCCGACTGGCACAAAGTTGCCTGCGACTGGCGTTACTGATCCTTATCGCGCCAGCAGTTTACAATTTCACCTGCTTCAGTTACCCCGCTGCAACAGCTCCTGATGAACTACGCATTCAGAATAGCTTCGCATGGATAAATGGTATCGGGTTTTGTTTCACCGCAGCCGCCCTCTGGTTTTTGGGGCCTCCTGTACTTGAATTGCTGACTGTTGTTATCCACAAAGTTTTTGGACGAACAACATCAGTCGAGGCTTGGAAAGAAGCTCTGTATCAATCGCTGAGGCGAGCGCCTTTCGTCTCGGTGCTGGGGGCGGTTTTATGGACGTTGTGGGTGGCAGCAATTTACCAGATGGGTGTGGGTTTTTATGCTGCTTCTGTCCCCATTGGAATTGCCGCGCACCTACTTGCTGCTGGGTTGTATGTGCCTCTATTTGTTCGCTGGTACACTCTTGAACACTCCAAGGCCTAGTCTCTAAAGCTGAACGAGGGAAGAGAGAGAGTTCGAATGAGGTCTGCCACTCGGAGTCGCGAAACTAGCCGATGCTGAAATGAACGATGGAACCCAGTAAATTTGTTCGAGCAAAAAGTGTGATGAAACCGAATTTTTATGAGATCTTACAAAGTGAATATTCAGTTACGGCCAAAGCAATCGTCGGACAGAAATTTCGGACAGTATGCCAAGTCTGGCTAGAGGCGTTTTTTCCGAATGTAAAACACAACACCGGACGCTGGGTGTATCGAGGCTACCGATGGCATGCATACTCTTTTAATCATGAAGTCGCTATCTCAGGGGAAAAAGCGTTTGGGGATTTTCAGGCGAAGCCCATTGAGCCTTTCTATTTGTTTCACGAGAGGAATGAAAATCTTTATAAGTGCACTGCGAGGACGTGGCCCGACCTGCGCGCATTGAATGATGATATTTATATTTTTTCACATCGGCTGGAATGGATGTTCGTCATCACTCACGAAATGTCGATAGAGCTCGGACCATACTTCGCCCATGCGGCAACCAAGTATAGTAATTAGATCACATGCGACCTGATGATAGCGACTTACTAAATTTTTTGCCGGTCTGGCCCGGATTACGATGAACAAGAATCTCATAGGTATGGCGATTACCGCGTTGCTGCTGGTGGCACCATGTACTGCCGCAGCGAATGAAAGCGAGTGGGGTGACCTACGGGGACGTTTCCTCTTTGACGGTGTTCCCGCTGAGCGTAACTAATTACCCACTGATAAAGACAAGGATCTGTTCCCGCTGCCAATTCTCGATGAATCATTACTCGTCAACAGAAAAAACAGTGGTCTCGCCAATGTCGTTCTTTATTTGTTGCCGAATCAAGAAGCGCCGTTTTCTATTCACCCAAGTTACGACGATGAGTTGAAGTCCAAAGTGGATTTTGTCATACAAGGCGGCCGTTTTGAGCCGCACATACTCTTGTTGCGTACCACGCAAACAATGGTACAACGCAATCTGGATTCTGTTGTTCATAACGCGCGGATTGATTTTCTGAACAACTCACCCAAATGACCGTTGCTTCCAACCAGCAACTCAGTTGAGTTGCGATACGATAAACCTGAACCAGTGCCTTGCTCAATAAGTTGTTCGGTTTATCCGTGGATGCAGGGATTCGTGCTGTTAAGATCAAACTCCTACATGGCCAAATCAGATCTGGATGGTCGCTTTCGAATCAAAAACTTACCAGTGAGAAAGCATATTTTTCGGGTGTGGCATGAACGACTGGGCTTTTTGCGCAGCGTGCCTCTGGGTCAACATTCAACGGATCCAACCGGGCGGGTAGAGATCACGATCGAGCGTGGCATGAATCAATGGAAGACAGCCCACCTTGGGCCTGACTTATTTTTGCATCATACCGACAACGCTTGAGTCGAATCTGGTTCACGGGCGGAAACACAAAATCCTGAACAACCAAGCGTGCCTGATACGTGCATGCAAATGCTCTCACTTAGCCGTAGTCTGCTTTTGGCAATTCACCCGACATCAGACTTATTCACTTCCTTTGATTCTGTTAGCAGAAGCCGAAGACGCGGGCTGTTACGATCAGCTTGACCGATGACAACCGACGTCTCGGTGTATTCAATTTGCTGTAAAATCGGGTCGTTCCACTGGCGT
>DOPG01000376.1:4601-6948 GCA_003513555.1 Rhodopirellula sp.
GGCGTGCGGTTAGCCCAAAAAACCAGGTTCACCAGGAAACAACCGCATGATACGAACGTCCCAATTTTTACGTTTTTCTCTACGAACATTGCTGCTCCTGACGATGGTGGTTGCTGTACTCTGTGCGCTACCAGTCCACCGGGCCTACACCCAGAAACGCGGTCGTGATTGGGTTGTTTCTCAAAACGGACACATTACATTTTCTTACAAGTATGATACGGAAAAACAGCAGTGGGTTCACGACGCGACTCTGCCGTATCCGAATTGGCTGGTCGAGGCATTGGGCATCGATTTTTTTGCGTCGGTGGACACCATTGTGCTCGACAACAAAGAAGTGGTGGACCTTACGCCGATCACCGATTTGCAAAACTTACGGTGTCTAGGGATTTACATTGAAATCAAAGACGATCTCGACTTTACACCGCTTTCGCACCTGCCTCACCTGCAATCACTGTACCTTGATTACACAGGCATTAGCTCTGCCAAGCTCGAACACCTACGTGTCTTGTTGCCAGGCGTTGATGTAACGTCTGCCGGTCATCCCGATCCCTGAGCGCACATGCTTTTTTTTCACCAACATTCCGCCCGCCAAGCCGTTAACTTGGAGAGCAAACAACGATGCCTGGCTGTACACTTCACCAGACATTCGACATTTGCAGCGAGTCCACATTTCCCTGTTATCCGAATACAAGACGTCGATGAGCATGCAAACAACAATCGACTCACTTATTGTTCAGCCTGAAAGTTTGCTTCGTTTTCCCATATGCCGTGATTTTAGACTTTCAACGGATCGTCTCGCTAAAATGCGTTCATTAATTGCTTTCATCAGCCTGTTCATTCTCGAACCCTCGGGTGTTCTTGCACGAGAACGACCTCCAAAGGCACCAATCAACATTGTTTTCGGTCTTGACCCCGGCCCAGGTAAGTATGACGGCGTAGTGGGGAAACCCAAGCACAAATGGAATTTTGTTGATGTGGGAATGACACGTTTGGATGCGCTCAAAGGCTCTAAAGGAAAGAAGACATCTATCGCCCTATCAATGTCAGCGACTGACGGTGAGTGGGGTATTAAAGGCCACGAGGGGGTTTTTCACGCCTACCTTTATCACAACAGTCGTAACGTCGATTTGCAGGTAAAGTTTGAGGGGCTCGCTCCTGGTTTTTACAAGATATACGTTTACGCACACGGAGATCACCCCAATCAAAATGCGAAAATAGAGCTGGATGTTGGCAATAAATCCTACGGCCAAAAAACAACACTTCATGATGGCAGTTGGGCGTTCCGCTCAAAAGAACTACAAGAGGGTAATCAGTATGTGACTTTTAATTTTACTGTGACTGATGATGATTTAGTGTGCATCACAAGCCATCGGGATGGCAGTGCCTATTCGATGTTCAACGCGATTCAGATTTTGCCGTTGAAAGGACACCGTCAAAGCAGGTCCTCTCAGTGACCTTGAACCTGAGTTATTTTTTCACGAAAGTTTTTCAGTGTCTGCGTCAGCGTTACCCATAAAAAATTCCACAGAAGCATATGCGGATTCCTGTCAGTAGTTGTTGCCTGCTTCGGTCGGACTATTAAGGTAAGAGATCGTTCAATAGTCAGGCGTCACAACACCTGGTAAACCAGCCATGAAATCTTAGAGGTGTAATGCAGTTTCTTCTTGATATGATCCAATCTTCTAACCTGCACACGCTGTAGCAATTTCGCGTTGGACAATACACAAGAGTCAGCTATTGACTTGTACTTTCAAGTCGGATCGCTCAAGGCACATGACTCCGGTACTTTTGCAGAACTCGTACTTAATCGCTTACTACAATTCCATTTACTGAGTCTCAGAAGTTAGCGATGAACCAGAGTAGTTCAAACAGGCACGACCCAATCCCGTTCCGTGCAAGTTGCGATTTCCTTTGTTTCTGAGAACAAGTTCTCAAAACTTGATCGTCCGCGTCAACAAGGATGACCTTCGGAGTATCGCTATCATAATTCTGCTCATTGATTTCAACAGTTCCTGTCCTACACAGAAAGGAAAAACCAAAGACCTGGCACTCGGCCTCACCGTCAGAAGTATGAGTACGAAAAATACACCTCACCCGTCACGGATTCATTATCACCCCTCTTTCGCTTGTCTCCAGCAACCGGAACAAACCCACCGGTTCCTCCATCATGCGTTCGTCCGAGCAACACAATTCTTACTTTTCCAAGATGGCACACAACAGCGTTATCACGGCCCTCGATGTGGTAAAGCAGTTCTTCGGGATGTGGACGTGTAGCCTTCATTGTGTTTTTGATATTGAAGAGATGAACTGCTTTGAAGTGCGGTGTGATGGGCTCATGAATTGGTAA
>DOPG01000373.1:0-7466 GCA_003513555.1 Rhodopirellula sp.
CTCTGATCTCTGATCTGTGAGGACGGAGGACGGATCACTCAGTGCTTGAGTCTGGTGGCTTCGATCCTGTGGATTCTTGAAACTGCAATTTTCGCAGAAGCATTTTGAAAGGTTGCCCGAGCGTCTGGAAGTCGATCAGTAAATTGGCCTCACATCGCAACGCTGGTCTTTTGTAAGCTGCCAGCATCCTCGTCCCTCGAAATTGATTTTTCGTTGAGCTTCAGCAATGAATCGACCAAGTTTTGACGCTAGCAGCGATCCGCGGCAAGAAGGTTCAGCCCGATCAGCGGAAGGCTTTGCTGGCTGTGGAGACAGAAGAAAAGATTTGCATCCGGAGGATCAGAAGGTGCCATTTTTGGGGATACATTTCAAATGTTGCAAGACCTATGGAAGAATCTATCGCAGTCCCTTGCGTCTGGTTTATGAAGGGCATTGCCCGAAGTGTAGGGGATTGTTGACAGTCCCAATCGGTCCGGGTGGACTTGATACACGGTTTTTGTCGGCGCAGTGAATTATGTGGCGGACCCGAACGCATGCGTCCACAACTGTTGTTGGTTCCTTGCGTTGTGGCTGGCGCGGTTTGCCAATGGTACGTGCCTTGTGGCGATTGCCCCACAGCATCCGTCGAAGGTGGCCTGGAGAGTCGGCATCGGGCTTTCGCGAGACCTGTCTGTTTTGATACTGTGCACTCAAGTGAATCGATCGGGGAACCCACTTTTGTGTTTCACGCGACGGTTTCATGGGCATGGTCACGAACTAATCTGAAATGATCCAAACATGTTGGGTGAATACAAAGTCAGTCGGTGCACAAGGCAGTGCCAGCATTTGAAGCGTCCATTGCGTGAGGGTGAATGGTACTACTCTGTCGTAGTGGAATCTGGAGATGACTTTGTGCGGCAGGACTATTCGGCTGAAGCTTGGAGCGAGCCACCGGACGGCACTGTAGGTTGGTGGAAGTGCCGAATGCCCACCTCCGACGAGAAAAAGTTGGTTCTGGCGCCGATTGAAGTGCTAACGGATTTGTTGCGGCAGATGGGCAGCCAACCTGAGAAAGCAAAGAGTCGGTACCTGCTTGCTTTAATGCTCATGAGGAAGCGAGTGATTCGGCCATTGGATACAGAGGACCATCAGGTAGACGTGCTGCGAATCGAAGTGATCGCTACCGGATCAGAAATCGATATTCCGGTTTGTGTCATAACTCGAGGTGAGTCAGAACAGTTGCGACAGGAATTAGACGAGCTGTTGTATTGTGAAGCAGAAGAAATGGAAGTCGGCGGCAAGGAAGATGGGCTTTCTGATGTCGAAACTGCTCAAAATCAGTGAGGGTGACTGGCGGTTTGTCCGCCCGCAGTTCAGTGCGATGGCTTGCGTCATGTCTTACTCGCACCAAAATCATTAATTATCAAAAATTCAGCGGCAGAGAACACTCTGTTGGACACCGAAATTTGAGTGCAGGGATGCGATTACTCAGCTGGTTCGGAATACTATTTATCTGTTTTGTTTCGGGCGGTGCGACCTGCGCTCCGAGGAGTACGCCCATGCCGTTTCCACCTCCACCCACGGTTCTCACTGAAACACCCTCGCTTGAACAGATCGCAAGTGTTGTCAACCGCAGTCAAGCCATTCGTCAGTTAAGTACCAACTCGGCAACGGTGAAGATGCTCAGCATGCCGAGTTTGCCGCGTCTCAATGCGACGATGCATGTTGAGCGTAATAAGAATTTTCGGCTACGTGCCAGTTTGCCGATCGTGATGGGAGCTGGCATGGACATGGGAAGTAATGACGAAGTGTTTTGGTTTGAGGTGCCGGAAGGTATGTCAAAAACACTGTATTACGCTCGGCATGACCAATATCGCCAACAGTTGGAACGTGCCATTCTGCCGGTTGATCCATCTTGGGTGATGGACGCTTTAGGACTTGTGCAAATTAATCCTGCGAACGTGGATGCAGGGCCGGTTCAAAGACCGGATGGTCGGTATGAGGTTAGCAGTATGATCAGCATGCCTAACGGTATCTTTCATCGCATCTGTTTCATCGATCCGAATGCAGGTCACGTCACCGATCAGTATCTCTATTCACCTTCGGGACAGTTGATCGCAGAAAGCCATGCGTCGCAGCATAAGTACTACGAACAGTTTCAATGCAGCTTACCGCATGTGGTGGAAATCAAACTGACACCCAATCTTGGCCCGCCGTTGGAAATGAAGATCGATGTGGGTGCTTACACCCTGAATCAGTTGCTAACCGGTGAGACTGACGTCTTCGCAATACCGACCTCTGCGTCTCATATGGTCGACTTGACTACGATTGCTCCCGAAGCGGCTGCCGCCGGTCAAGTGTTACCCTCAAGTGCGGTTAATTACAGCGCACAGGGGCATCCTGCGTATCCGTTACGTGGTGAGTTTCGCTAGGTTGTCGCGACAGGCGGCTTGTAAACATCGCCGTTGGGGTGGACTTGCTTAGTCGTTGGGTGTGCCAACGCACTGTGGCTCCTGCAGTTTTCTGTCGTTCATGACCATGCGTTCCGCGAGTTCAGGAAGTGTTGTGGTGGCGGTCCAGTCGAGCTTCGCTTGTGCCTTCGTTGCGTCGCCCACTAGTTGGGTGACCTCAGAAGGGCGCATGTATCGAGGGTCTTGTTCGACGTAATCATGCCAGTCAAGATCAACGGCTTTAAAGGCTGCATCGAGAAATTCGCTGATCCTGTGCTCTTTTCCCGTCGCTAGCACGTAATCATCCGGCGTTGGTTGCTGCAGCATCCGCCACATTGCGTCCGTGTAGTCAGGGGCGTAACCCCAATCTCGTTTGCCGTCCAGTGAACCCAACTTCAGTTTGTCCTGTAAACCGAGAGAGATCGCTGCCGCTGCCTTCGTGATCTTGCGCGTGACAAAGGATTCGCCTCGGCGTTCCGATTCATGGTTGTAGCAAATTGCATTGCATGCGAAGAGGCCGAACGAATCCCTGTACAGTCGAACCATGTTGGTAGCGAAAGTTTTAGCGACCCCATAGGGCGTCACTGGCCGCATCGCTGTCTGTTCATTTTGGGGAGCCACGTCTGGACGACCAAAAATCTCGGAGCTGCTGATGTGGAGAAAACGTGGTTGCTTCGTAAGGTCCCTAACAATTTCCAGTAGCTTGAGCGTGCCCATACCTGTGAATTGACAAGTCGTTTCTGGAATCTCAAAACTCGCGCCGACATGACTTTGACCAGCCAGATGGTAAAGTTCATCCGGTTCGGTTTTTAAAAGAATGCGACGGATTGTGGTGGTGTCGTCAAGATCCGCGTAATGAAGGAATAGACGTTTGTCGTATACGTCGCTGTCATGGAACAACGCGTCGAGTCGAACTCTTTGAGTGGAACTGGTGCGACGAACTAACCCATGGACTTCGTAATTCCTGCTCAACAATTGTTCTGCAAGGTAGGATCCGTCTTGACCGGTAATCCCGGTAAGCATTGCAGAGGGCACGACTTTTTCCGTGGTTAATAGTGAGGGAGATTTATCAGGGATGTGAAGTGCAGGAAACCGTAAATCAACGGGATTTCAGACACTTGGTATTCAGTCTGGATGTGCGGATGAAATCCGACGCGACGCTCGCACGTGCTCGTTTGGGACTGTCGATTTCGTGCCTCGGGGAGGGGGATCGAGGACGAATGTGTCGGGGAGGGGTGGAGGACACTGGGACAGTTGGGTGGTGAAACGAGTTGACGTGCGAACGTCGCGTGTGGTGGTCAGGCGATCGACTCAAGTTGGCAATCTTCCAGCTTGACACTGACACCTTGATCCATGAATTGGACCGAAACGAGTAAGCGGGTTTCCTGGTCCCGCCGGATTACAGTTCCTTCGTAACCAGAGAATGCACCGGAACGGACACGGACGGTCTCGCCAGGTTGGATGCGACTCTCGACCGTTAATGGAGCGCCGGTATTGACCAGGCGATGAATCTGTTTCAGGTCAGCAATGAACTGCTCCGTGTTTGTGATCTGTTCGTGTTTTACAATGCATCCGGTGCATATAGCTTTGTAGCGCTCGTTCTCCAAACCACACATGAACACGTAGTTATTGAACAATGGAGCGTAGGTTGTTCTTACCCTGCCCGCGGGTGATCGCTTTCGGTGGGGAATCTGTGGAGCATAGTGATAGATGTCCAAATCACGGAGTCTTCTCATTAGTTGTTTTTCTTGGCGACTACGTGTGTAAAATAGCCACCAGAGGTGTTCGTGTGACTGTGGTTGCTCGAGCAATGTTGCCGGATGGCAGTCTGGCTCGGGTGGAAGAATTGGCATGGTTGTCGTAAGACCTATACGCTTGCAGCTAGTTGTTTTGGCCGGAGAATGTCGCCATCCTCAATCGTTCTCTACTGATCAATAAAAGCACAGGGACTGTTGCTCGATCACTTCGGTAAGCTCGGCTCAGACTTAACCTTTGCTCATTCTCTGCGAAGCACTTTTGTTTCGACACTTGGGTGGTCAATGGTAAGTACGTGTCCGCCAGTCGAGAGGAGAGACGCCAGCGATTTCATGCGTCACGTTACTGGTGCTGGGATCGCTTGGGGTTCACTCTCTCGTCTAGGAAAGAGAAATCGGTTGAAGCGAGTGTGGAATGTGGCAAAACGTTGCGGAGCTTGGTGGATAGTGAAGGTAGGGGATTGGTAACGACATTGAGAAAGGTTGTAGCGACTATGCTGGTTTCGATACCAGGATCGCGCTGGCTGCCGTTGCCGCAGCACAATCATTCGCGTCTTGATCAGGCTTTATGCGGCATTGAGCTTTGAAATCGGGCACGTATGACATAGCGGTTCCCCGCTGTATAGTGGTCCGTAAGTGCTGCTCACACGTTTTTTGAACAACAGCTGTTGAAAACCAGAGGTGATCGTGATTAGTGAAACGATCGATATCCAGGACTATTTGAAGTCACCGTCCAGGCCAACGATCGATGTGCGTTCCCCTGCTGAGTTTGCTGCTGGCCATATTCCAGACGCGGTGAACATTCCGCTATTCAGTGACAGTGAGCGAGCTGAGGTTGGAATCGCCTACAAAAATCGAGGCCGAAATCACGCGATTGGGTTGGGTTTGCGTCTCGTCGGGGAAAAAGCAGATGCATTGCTGCAGTCATTGAGTCAGTTCGACGAGGGGCAGGGCGTGTTCATCCACTGTTGGCGTGGGGGAATGCGAAGTGAAGCGTTTAACTGGCTGGCATGCCGAACCGGACTGGTTGCCACCCGAATTCTCGGTGGTTACAAAGCGTTCCGACGGGCTGCCCATCAAAGTTTCGCTGAACCGATGAAAATTGTGATACTGTCGGGATATACGGGTGTCGGGAAGACTGTTCTGCTGCAGGATCTGAAGGCGGCGGGGGAACAGGTGATCGACCTTGAGTCACTGGCTTGTCATCGTGGTTCAGCCTTCGGTGGCATTGGACAGCCTCCGCAACCCACTGTTGAGCAATTCGAAAACGACCTGTTCACGCGTTGGCGACTGTTGGATACGAGCCGGCCCGTTTGGCTTGAGGATGAAAGTCAGTCGATCGGTAGAGTCAATTTGCCGCTGCCACTCTGGAATCAAATGCGTGCAGCGCCCGGAATTTTTGCGGAGGCTGATCGAGAAAGTCGCATTGAATTGCTAGTGCGGGAGTATGGCGATTTGCCCTCCGAAGCGCTGGGTGACGCAATTGGCAGAGTGAAAAAAAGGCTCGGTGGCTTACGATATCAACAGGCAATGGCGGCATTGGAAGACAAGCAGATTGCCGAATTTGCCGATATCGCGTTGCGGTACTACGACGATGCCTACAACACGGCCTCGCAAAAGAGGCCACGGGGCAACCTCATTAAGTTTGCACTCGCGGAAGCGGGCGTTGCCGACCCGTTGGCCGACCTGCGTGTACTCGGGCACGAATTGGTGAAACCGAAACACTAATCTTAAAGCAGGGCTCTCGACGGGAACCTTGGTGTTGAGATTAGCCATGTTGGTGAGGAACAAACAGTCTCTAGGTTGTGGGTGCCTTCGTGTGGGTGGACAAGGTTCTACAGTCCTCACTACTGTCAGGCCCACCCGACCCGCACGAGGATAAATCGATGTCTCCAAAGCTCCACATTTTATTCGCTGTTGTTTGCCTGATAGGTAATGTCACGGTGGCGAATGAGCCTGGCAAGAGCGAGCAGTTGTCACCGGGGCGGGAATTGTTCGACTTTGTTGGGCGGCAGGCACTCTCCAAGTGGCAGATCGTTAACGATGGGGTGATGGGAGGTCGATCGTCGAGTCGAGTTGATTCGGGCGGCGACGGTTCCATGAGATTCTCCGGTGTTCTGTCTTTGGCGAACAATGGTGGCTTTGCTTCCACGAGGTCTCGAGGTGGCAACCTTGGACTCAAGCAAGGCGACACCATCATCTTGAAAGTAAAGGGTGATGGTCGGAAATATACCTTCAATGCTTATGTGCCTCGCCGTCGCATGGCTTTCTCTTACCGGGTCGAGTTCAAGACTGTGAAGGATCAGTGGGCTGAAGTGCGTGTTCCCCTCGACCAGTTGGTTGCGACGTCGTTTGGTCGAGTTGTAAGAGGAGCCTCGTTGAACCCTGCCGAAGTCAATTCCGTGGGAATACTGCTCGGCGACAAGAAGCCCGGGCCTTTCAAGATCTTGATCAAGTCGATCAAAGTCGAATCTGCGAGTAATGGTGAGCAGCTGACACGGAGTGCCGGCTGACAATACCTGTAGGCCAGTGAAGGGGGTGCCGACCCCGTCGCTCACAGTGAACTCAGGCATGTGTGAGACAAGCTTGGACTAGGCATTCAGCTTCGGCGTCGGGTGTTCGACCGGTGTGAAGCATTCAATCGTTAGTGTGAGCGGACTTCTTGGAATTCCAGTGCGATGCACTGCTGTTCACCATTCTGGGAGGCCAAATCAGACCCCAGACGGTCGGTTTTCGCATTCGCACGCTCGGTGCGACGAGCGACTGGAGCTAGGTCTGTGCGTTGCAGACTCAATGGCCGGTGTCTAGACGTCGTAAATACGATCAATCAACAACGGATGTGCCAGTTTGCACCGCTAATACTGGTGCTTTGATCGTTCCAGCCTTTCCAATTCATGGATACACCGGCTCAGGCTGAGTATTCGAATCTTTCGCGCTAATGCATCTATTTCCACCCCTCCGAAGGCCCTCGGAATGCGAGCGGTGTGTTCCACGTTTCGATTGCGTTTCTGATTTAAATGGGCAAGACTTACAGATGAGAGATCTGGGATGAAGAGCATGTGTTTCTCTCTCTTCTGGATCAATGTTGTTCTGCGTTCTTCCTACTCCGAAGGAATCAGCCGTGAAGGGAATCGTTTTTACCGCGTTTATTCAGTATGTCGAAGACACCTTCGGTGGTGTGGTTGTTGAAGAAATGATCTCAGGCTGTGATCTCGCAACCGATGGTGCTTACACTTCGGTGGGAACGTATGACCATGGAGAAATCGTTCAGATGATCGTCCAG
>DOPG01000373.1:7740-9519 GCA_003513555.1 Rhodopirellula sp.
TATCATTTATTCGGAACGTTGGTGGCTGGCTACCCGGCGGTGGTCAAGGATGTCAAAGATTCATTTGGCTTAGTCGCCACGATTGATAATCACATCCATGTTGAGGTGCGGAAGCTTTATCCGGATGCTGATTTACCTTCGTTTTCCCATGAGTATCGAGGCCCCGATGTGTTGCGTTTGCTATACAAATCGGAACGTGGTCTTGCTGATCTAGCCGAGGGTCTGCTCTTAGGCTGTTTCGACCATTTTCAGGAAGAGGTCGAGTTGCAGCGAGAGGATCTCTCAGAGGGTGCCGGGACATGTGTAGCGTTTACCATGAGGAGAACCGTCAAGTAGATGGATCCATCTGAGGTACTTAAACGAAAGCTTCAACGCGAGATTGCGGCTCGGCTTGAGGCCGAACGCCTACTTGAGGAGCGAAGCCGTGAGCTCTACGACAAGAAGCAAGATCTGGAGAAGTTGAACTTCACTCTTGAAGCTCGGGTCGCTGCTGGCACTTTGCAGTTAAAGCGGACCAACGCAATGTTGACGATCCTTCACGACACAGTGCTCATGGCCGCGGAGGTTGAGACGTTTGAAGAGGCCCTTCAGCAATGCTTGCGGGCGATTTGCGAATTCAGCGGGTGGCCGCTGGGGCACATTTTTCAGCGAGCAACTGGTAGCAGCGATATTCTGATGTCATCCGGCATGTGGTTTGTTCAGAATCCTGGCTTGTTTAAGAGGTTTCGCGAAATTACAGAAGAGACCAGTTTTCCAAAGGGAGTGGGGCTGCCGGGCAGAATTTGGCAATCTGGGACTCCGGTCTGGATCGACGATGTGACTCAGGACGATAACTTTCCTCGCGGCAACGCTGGTCCGATATTAAATGTGCGATGTGGATTTGGGTTTCCAGTGAAAATCAAAGGTCGCGTGGCTGCTGTCTTGGAATTCTTCAATGATGAAGCATTCGAGCGGGATGAGCAATTGCTGACGTTGCTGGGATCGGTGGGTGAGCAGGTTGGTCGTGTGTTGGAACGTCAGGAAGCGCATCGTGAGCAGAAAGCTGCCCGTGAAGAGGCCGATCGAGCCAATCAGGCAAAGAGTCGATTTCTTGCCAATATGAGCCATGAAATTCGGACACCGATGAATGCCATTCTCGGGCTAACTGAATTGGTGCGAGATGGTGACGTGACCAATACGCAGCGAGAGTACCTCTCAACGGTCTTGGCTTCTGGCGAAAATCTGCTGTCTCTTGTGAATGACATTCTTGACCTTTCAAAGATCGAGGCTGATGCAGTCACTCTGGAAAAGACTGTTGTTAATCTTCACGAAATCGTTTTCTCTGTTATGAAATCGATGGCAACTCAAGCTCACGTCAAAAAGCTTGAATTACTCTGTTCCATCGATTCTGGAGTACCAGAATTCATTTGCGGAGATAAGACTCGAGTACAGCAAATTCTGATCAATCTGATTAGTAACGCAATCAAGTTCACGAAGCAGGGTGAAGTTGAGTTGATGATTGAGTCGTCGATGGCTGAGTGCAATGAACGTGAACTCCGCTTTCTGATTCGCGATACCGGGATTGGAATTGCCCCGGACAAACAAAAAACAATTTTTCGTGAGTTTGAGCAAGCTGATGCCAGCACGACACGACAGTTTGGAGGTACAGGTCTAGGCTTGTCGATCGTCAGCCGATTGGTTGAACTGATGAAGGGTTCGATTCAGATCGAAAGTGTTGTCGGCATGGGGAGCAAAATCGGTTTCTCGATGCCTGAGTCGTATTATGGAACAGGAGCAGCA
>DOPG01000373.1:9808-11596 GCA_003513555.1 Rhodopirellula sp.
AGCCGAACAGAGTCTTGTGGGGATGTGTGTCTTGTTGCTTGATGGCAATCTGCGGCATCAGGAAATATTCGCTGGTTGGATCACACGCTTTGGCGGAAAGGTCTGTCGTGCATCCGCATTCAGTGAGGTTGCCGAGCGATTGCATGAGAATTCATTATCCAACAATGATGTGGACTTCGTTTTTGTGGATTCACATTTGGTCGATCCAAGCAGTGATGAGTTGGTGGCGCAACTGCAGAATGATTTTCCGCTGTCGACAAAATGGATCCTGATGATCGACTCAACCTCACACTGGCAAGATACTTCTGAAGCTGATCTCTCAACCTTTTGCGGAAATCTTCTCAAACCTCTCCATTGTGCGGAGGTTGTAAATTTGATTTGCAAGCTGCAAAGCGTTGGGAAAAGACCTGAGCACACCGACGAGAAATTACCTGACATTGGCTCCGATGTAGCCCAGAATCTAAACGTGCTGGTTGTCGAAGATAGCTTGGTGAACCAGAAACTGGCTGTGGCAATGCTCCAGAAATTGGGTCACGAAGTGGTAATCGATAATCATGGCAAGGAAGCTCTTGCCGCAATCGAAGCCCATGCGTTCGATCTGGTGCTCATGGATATCCAAATGCCCGTAATGGATGGTTTCGAAGCAGTAAGAAGATTGAGGCAGGCGGAAGTCGATACCCATTTGCCAGTGGTTGCGTTGACAGCCAATGCCATGCGTGGTGATCGTGATGCTTGCCTTGAAGCTGGCATGGATGCGTATTTGTCCAAGCCCATTCGCTTGCAGCGGTTGGCCGATGTTATTAAACGTGTTTGTCACGCTGAGTGATTGAATACCTGCTCTGCACTTGGACGTTCTGTGCCTGAACGTTTTGCGCGCGCACAGTGTTTGTGAAGCAAGGCAACGATTATGGGAGAGCTTTTTGGTCCTAATGTTGCATTTTTAAAAGCGTGTGCGAAGAATGTATCCATAGAATAAATGCTACGCCCAGGTCATGGTTCATTCTTGAGGTTACCGATGCAAACATTGCCGCTGGTTCATGCTGCTCTATTCGCCGCCATATTGGGATCAATTTCATCACCTGGGGACGCTTGGGGGCAGGTCGCTGACACAGGGAACGTTGATGCTGTCGTCGCGTCAAGTCTTTACTTTCCCGGCAAGCAGGAGCAGTGGGAGATCGTGGACGCAGAGGAGGCGGGTTGGGAGCAATCACAGCTTGACGCTTTGTTGGATTGGGCGGGTGAACGAGGTTCGAGCAGTGTCTTGATTCTTTGGCAAGGAAGGATCCTCGCTGAAAAACACTGGGGCGAAGGGTCCGGTGCGACCAGTGGGAGGTATCAACGTATGTTCGTCAGATTCAATGATCGGCAGCAAGCCATCGAAGATGTGGCGTCGGTTCAGAAGAGCATTGTCTCTGTTTTAGTAGGCGTTGCGATTCACAAAAAACTGTTGCAGGTCGATGATTCTGTCTCAAAGCACCTTGGCGTGGGATGGTCCAAAGCAAGCCCGACGCAGGAAGCGAAAATCAAGGTAAAACATCTTCTCTCCATGACCAGCGGGCTGACAGACGACTTGCATTTTCGGGCAAAGCCGGGAACCCGATGGCTCTATAATACGGCCGCCTATGCGGTGGTGCGTGATTGTCTGGTTGTATCCTCGGGAATGTCAGTTCATGAGCTCACTCGCAGGTGGTTGATGGATCCCATAGGGATGACTGAGTCAAAGTGGATTCCCCGCGCAAAGTCGATTACCGCATTGAATGCATTTGGTTTTTCTTCAAGTGCGCGCGA
>DOPG01000024.1:0-8753 GCA_003513555.1 Rhodopirellula sp.
GCACGCACACCGCGGGGGAATCGTTCATCGTGACGTCAAACCGGGCAACGTGATGAAGGGTGTGGACGGCACGATCAAGATTTTGGATTTGGGTCTCGCTCGCATCAACTCTGCCTCGCTCCTCAATGAGGCTGACGGTGTGGGCCCCAATGCAGATCCCAAAAAGAAGTCCAAAGGGCGACTCGTGGGCACGCTTCCGTTCATGGCGCCTGAACAGTTGGACAATCCTGATGTTGCCGATCCCAGAAGTGACATCTATTCGCTTGGCGCGACGCTGTTTTTTCTTCTTACTGGCCGTTCGCCTTTTACGGGAGATTATCTCGAGCTCGTGTACGGCCATCGTCATGGGAAAATTCCAGATTTGATGGAAGCACGCGACGATGTTGATCTGCAGTTCTCGAACATCTTTATGAGGATGATGGCGAAGTCGCCCGATGAGCGATACGCCTCCTTTGATGAAGTGATTGATGATCTCAGCGCTTACGTTACACAAGACGACACGCCCGCTTGGCTTGCTGAGTATTCCGGGCGTCAGGTGTCTGCTGACGCGGCGTCGACTTCCAACAGTGGGTCGGGTGTCTCTGCCATTGCGAACGTTTTTGCCATCGACCTCGGCATGTTCTTCGGCGCGGTTGCCGAAACCACACCAACTGGTACCGTGCGTCTATTGACCTCGGCAAGAGAGCAGAGTGCAGCATTCCGAATGGCGGTGGCAAGTGAAGATGGCCAGCTGTTCTTTGGTTCCAAAGCGATGGAAAGGCGGCTGGGCAAGACGCAACATCTTGCCTATTGCGTGCCCATGTACATCGGGAAAAATGTCGTGGAACGCGAGATCGCGGGTAGGCAATGTCCGCCAGAGGTGCTCATGGCGATGATGTTTCGCGACCTGGTCGCGAATGCGTGGACTGAAGATGAGCCGCCTGCAGTCACGGCGATTACAATCCCAGCCAGTTATGACCAACTGCACAGGCAGTCCATTCTGCAAGCTGCTGAAATGGCAGGGCTGAAGTCAGTCCGGCTGGTGCACCGATCCATCGCTGCTGTGCAGTCCACATTGCTGAGTGGTGGATTTGAAGAGATAGATGACAGCTCGGCAAGCGTTGAGGAAGAGCCACAGGAACGGATTCTGTTTGTTGGCGTGACCGGTATGGGGAGTGAGGTTTCCGTGTTCCGTGGTGAAGCTAACCGATTGCACCAGTTGGCTATCTCAGGCCACTGGAACTCTGGCACCTTGCCATGGTTGCAGCGTTTGGTCGAGCTTAGCGTTACCGCATTCCAGAAGGAACATGATTTCGACCCGCGTCGGTCGCGAACGACGGTTGCGCAATTGCAGATGGCCTGTGAGCGCGCCATGAACTCGATGACGTTACTTGAAAAGGTTTCGATCAGATTAAAGGTTCAGGATGGCGAGTACAAAGTATGGGTCGCCCGACGGCATTGGTTGCAGGCTTGCGAAGACCTGGCGGCTGGATTGAGAAAAACCGTCAAGCGAGCCTGCCGCGATTCTGGCATTTCTCTGAGTGAGATTGAGCGATGCGTGACGCTGGGGCCAATTCTCAAAATCCCAATGGTGCGAAATGCCGTGCTCCGGGGGATCAGCTCGGACGTTACCTATTCTCCGGTCGATCGGACTGACACCGCGAAGGGAGCTGCGGCGTGCCTCGCAGCAGAACTGCCTGGACGGGGGGCGGCTATCGCCATGCCGGCTCGGGGGGTTACCGGTCAGACCATCGGTATTGTGGTGGAAGACGTCAAAGGTCGTCGCCGAATTCTTCCGCTGATCCCTTTTGGGACTTCGCTGCCCGCAAGAACCAATCGAAGACTCGCTGTTGGCTCAGGCCGAGATTCGATGACACTTTCATTGGTCGAGTCGTCAGGTTTGTCTCGAAACGATTGGCAAACACTCGGACGATACGAGATTACTATTGATGAAGGTGCAAAGCGAGCACGGATGATTGGGTTTGAAATCGATGTGAATGGTTTGTTGGTCGTGCGTGCGCAAGCAGAGGACGCGACCTCAAGTAACAAGCTGCCCACGCTGCCTGAACCAAAATTGACTGATGAACAAATTGCAGACTGGAGCAGGTGGTTGGACACATTGCAGTGGGATGGGTAGAAACAACTGCTAACACAAACGCCTGACCCTGATATGCCATTCAGGCTTGGGGTTGAGTTGGGGAGCGAGTACTGATTGGCGAGAGGCTCGGGCGTGGCGGGGTGACTCGTGCTACGGCATGGCGTTGTCTTGGGGCAGACGGGGTGTCATTCAATTCATGTTTGACTTGCAAGTCGCAGCTATGAAGAAGGCGTAGGTTGCGTAGGGGAAGCTTTAGGAATAGAGAAGCGTGTTTGACAATAGGGTGCTTCGATTCGAGTCAGGTGGATGGCCATGAGTGCCGTTGATTTCGGTTGGTATCTACTGCTGATTGGGGCTGGCTTCATGGCTGGGATCGTCAACTCAATTGCGGGTGGCGGGTCGTTCTTGACACTGCCGGCCCTCATGCTGTTTGGATTAGATCCCAAGTTAGCTAACGGTACCAATCGGCTTGCCGTCTTGTTTTCAAGTGCTTCGGCAGTAGCCACGTTCAAAAAACATGGTCATCTTGACCAACGAATGGTGATGCGTGTGGGAGTTCCTTCGCTTTTGGGAGTTCCGATCGGCTCATTGCTTGCGGTGCACCTTTCCGCAGACGCATTTCGGGGCGTTTTTGGAGCGCTGTTTCTTGTGATGGCCGGAATCATTCTGCTGGATCCGAAACGGTTGACAGGCGAACAGGTGAAAGCAGATGCATCGTTTTGGAAGTTGTCGCCAGTATTTGTGTGCATCGGGATTTATGTTGGCTTCATGCAGGCTGGCATGGGGATTTTGCTCCTGGTTTCCATGAGTTGGCTTCAAAGCGGCGACCTGATTGCGTCAAATGCAGTCAAAAATAGCGTCGGTTTCATTGTGACTCTTGCAGCGACGCTTGTTTTCATTGCCTACGGTCTCGTTGCGTGGGTGCCCGGTCTTGTGATGGCGTTTGGGAATGTTATTGGGGGAGTCGTGGGGGCGCGACTTGCGATAAGGAAGGGCAATCGACTTGTTTTTAGCTTTCTTGTGGTTGTGATGGTATGCACTGGCGTGAAGATGTTGTTTGATGCTGTTGTGTAAGCCAAACCGGTGTCCGTAAAACAAAACGCAATTTTTGCGTGATACGGTTTGAGGTCAATCCGTCAGGCACACGCATGAGTTTGATCTGTGTTAGTCGCTCAAGCTGATGGGTGCCAGACGCCTGTCGTCGGGGTAATTCAAGATTTTTCCTGTGGCCTGTTGATGTTCAGCCCAGCCAATAAGTGCCATGCAGTATCATCTTTGGCTGTTGATGATGGCGATCGCGGCCTTCTACTGCTGTTTTTATCTGTTGCTAGCTTGGGGTCGGCGTCCACGCGGCACGGTGTGAGGTGTTGAATCAATCTTGTTCTTAATCTTCAGGAAGACCCATGTCAGGCGATAAACACAGTGGTAGGCAAACGCTTTACATTTGCATTGCAATTGTGATAGCCATTTTGTTGGCAGTGATATACCCAACGTTCTCCATGAAATTCCATTTGGGCGGGGAGGTGTTTCTTAACCTCTTGAAGATGATGGTGGTACCGTTGGTGATGTCGAGTGTGATGTGTGGAATTCTGGGCATGGGAGATGTTCGAAAACTTGGGAAACCTGGCCTGTACACGGTTCTCTACTACTTTTCCACGACGGTGCTGGCTGTTGTTGTAGGTCTGGTCGTGGTGAACGTGATCCAGCCAGGCGTTGGAACGGTGTCCGAGGAGAGAATTCAAGAACTCAAGGGGGACGAGGCCGGTACGGGGGATTTGATTTACGATTATCTGGCAGCTGAGATTGATGTGCCCAAGGACAAGGTCGCAGAATTCTTTGGCGCTCCCGAAAACGTAGAACCCACCATTGGAATGATTGTTGAGAATCTCGTTACTTCACTGTTCACGGACAATCTTTTCACAGCAGCGAGCGAAACGAACCTGCTTCCTTTGATCGTGTTTTCAATCATCTTCGCGGGTATGTTGACCACGCTGGGCGAAAACGTGGACACGCTCAAGACTGGGATCGAGCAAGTCAATCATGCGTTGATGGCTTTCGTGATGCTGTTGATGAAGATTGCGCCCTTTGGGATCTTTTGTTTGGTGACCGCTAGGTTCGGTGCAGCCGAAGCCGAAGGGAAGCTTGGTGAGGTTATCCAGCAGACAGGCTGGTACATGATGACGGTACTCAGTGGACTGGCAGTTCACGCACTGCTCACGTTGCCTTTGATCTTTTGGTTTTTTACCCGCAGAAATCCTTATCAGTTTCTTTGGCAAATGTCGCGTGCGGTTCTGACTGCCTTCAGTACGGCAAGTTCATCAGCCACGCTACCTGTCACAATGGAATGTGCCGAGAAGGAGGGAGGTGTATCGGAACGCAGCACGAACTTTGTTCTGCCGCTGGGGGCAACGATCAATATGGATGGTACAGCCTTATACGAAGCGGCCGCTGCCATTTTTATTGCCCAGGTGGTCGGAATTGACCTGTCTTTGATGCAGCAGGTGACCATCGCTTTGACGGCGACTTTGGCGGCGGTGGGTGCTGCTGGAATTCCAGAAGCTGGCTTGGTCACAATGCTGATCGTGCTCAATGCGGTCGGGCTTCCTGTTGAATATTTGGCGTTGATCTTAAGTGTGGACTGGTTGCTGGATCGATTTCGAACGGCCGTCAACACCTTCGGTGATGCATGTGGCGCAGCAATCATTGACACAAATTTTGATACTGTTCCTGATGGTGGAAGCACTGGTGGTGCTGGTAGGGAACCGGTTGCGGGCTAAGGTCTGTGGTAGTAAGCCCTATTTGGAACTGGGATGCACGGGTGACGACTAGGGTGCACAACCGATGTTCGAAACCAATTGCGCTGGAAAGTCTACACGAGCTTTGTGGTAGAGAGTGGCAGTAGTGTGTGAATCAAAGGAGGAAGATGATGGAATCCATCCGTTGGATCGTGATTATACGAAGCCGGTCCCCACAGCACGAAGGCGTTTGATATTCACTAAGTCGCGCGGTCTCAATATTGGAATCGCTGGGTTTGCGGTGGGAGGTTTTGTCCTGCTGATTGGCATTGTGCTAAGTCAGTTGGGAGAAGGGAATCGTAGCTTCGAAGCGATGGCGGCCACTGCCCATCGGTTGGGGATGTGGAGTATCCTTTTGGGTGGCGGATGTATCATCTTTGCTATGCAGACTCGAGCCGATAAGCCTCGTGCCAAACGGAAGCGTGGTGGCGATGTTATGCGTTTTTCGATTGTCGCGAACGCTGGTAGCTCCCCATTTGTGTTAGGTGACTGGCAGTGTGCGTTGGAAGAGTTCGATTACCTTCTGGTTTCGCAGTTGAGATCGGATTGGCTGGCTCCCGAACTGGAAGACATCTACTTGCAGGTTGATGGGCGTGTGTTGGCTGTCTTGTATTGGGATCGTGTTCAACAGGGTGTGGTGCGCATGCGAGTACGACGGCAGGATTTTAGGCAGGTAAAACACTTGTGTTGGAGGTTATTGGCGTTTCTTGATGCAAAGCTGGTGGATGATTCGACAGGCGTACGCAATTGAGCGTTGTTGGATTGGTGGAAGCGACCTACAATGCAGGCTCGAGTCCACCATTTTTCGTCCTTCTTGATGCGCTGTTATGCAAGAACAAAGTTTGATTCGCGTTTGTGTTCGGTTGCCTGGTTTCGTGCTCCTCCTTATCGGGCAGTTTCTTTGCTCAGATGCTTGTGGTGCAGATGAGCGACCCAACATTCTGTTCATTTTTAGTGATGATCACGCCCCGCATGCGATCGGTGCTTACGACGGATGGCTTAAGTCGGTGAATCCGACTCCGAACATTGATGAACTGGCATCGCAGGGGATTGTGTTCCGCAATAGCTTCTGCACCAACTCAATTTGTGGCCCGAGTCGCGCAGTGATACAAACTGGCAAACATAGCCATAAGAATGGGTTTATGAACAATGGAAACTCGTTCGACTGGAATCAGCAGACTTTCCCAAAATTGTTGAAGGATGCCGGCTATACAACGGCCATGTACGGGAAATCACACTTGAAAGGGAATCCACAAGGTTACTCGGACTGGAAAGTGCTTCCCGGCCAGGGGCTGTATTACAACCCAGACATGATCACGCCAGAAGGGCGTACCCGGATCGAAGGGCACTGCACTGACGTTGTGACTGATCTTGCTGTTGATTGGCTCAAAGAAGGGCGTGAAGAGGGGAAGCCGTTCATGCTAATGGTGCAGCATAAGGCCCCGCATCGAAATTGGATGCCGGCAAAACGGCATCTCAATCTCTACGCTGACATCGAGCTGCCTGAACCGGCCACTTTGTTCGACAAATGGGAGGACAACGCTCCTCCCGCCCGGTTCCAGGAATTGGAAATTGATCGTCATATGCATCTCAATTTTGATCTGTTCGTCGATCTTGTACCTAGCTTTGATGGGAATGCCCTGAAAGGTCGGTACGATAAATCCGCTTGGCGTAACATGCAGCGCATGACTCCGTCTCAATTACAAGCATGGCGGAACGCGTATGGGCCTCGTGATCAGGCTTTTCATCAAGCAAACCTGACAGGAAAAGATCTGGTTCGGTGGAAGTACCAACGATATGCAAAGAACTACCTTCGGTGCATCAAGGGTGTTGATGAAAGTGTCGGGACCTTGATGGAAACGTTGGAAGAACTCGGTCTGAGTGAGAACACGGTTGTGATCTATTCGTCCGATCAAGGATTTTATGTGGGGGACCATGGTTGGTACGACAAGCGTTGGATGTACGACGAATCGATGATGATGCCCCTGATCGTAAAATGGCCGGGTGTCACGAAGGCCGGGACGGAGAACACGCAGCTGGTGCAAAATCTTGATTACGCTGAAACATTCTTGGAAATGGCAGGCACGGAAGTGCCGCAAGACATGCAGGGGGAATCTCTGGTTCCGCTGCTTGAAGGAGATGAGCCGTCAGATTGGCGGAAGAGCCTGTACTACCACTACTACGAATACCCCAGTGTGCACATGGTGCCACGCCATTACGGTGTGCGTGGAGAGACGTACAAACTGATTCATTTTTATCAGTTTGATGAGTGGGAGTTTTATGATTTGGAAAATGATCCAGATGAACTCGTGAATCAGTATGAAAATCCCGACTTTGCAAAGCAGATCGCTGCTGCTAAGGATGAACTTGAGCGGCTACGTAGGCACTATGAGGACGACAGTGATGTGTCGGTCAAGCCGAAACAATGGCAAGAGGGCCTACGCAACAGTCAGGCCTCATCAAACTAAGTGGTTTGCCACCGGGAAACGCCTTGTTGGAGGGACAGAGTCGCAACCTCGCGGTTTTGCGCGTTGTTCAAGGGGCATGCGGGTCTGCATGGTTGAGGTTGGTAGAAATCGGATTGCATTACCGTTGGGAAAGCTGCAATGAGACCTCGTCCTTTGCGTTGGTTGACAACGAATTATCAGCCGGATCCAGGCTGCCGTCCCTTTCTAGAGCGTTTGGTCCATCAGGAAGCTGATGGTCTGAAGGTTTCCGTCGCCGTGCTGAGTGATCGGGAGAGTGTTAAGTTTTTCGGCGTGCATCTGGCCCGTCGAGGGGTTCAGCCGGTCTGGCTTGAAATTGAAAATCAGTCTGCGGTGGGGCAGCGACTTGACCTGTACAGTGTTGATCCCAGCTATTACACCGCATTGGAGGCCGCTTCGGCAAACCACTTTTCGGTGGGAAAGCGTTTGCTCAGTTTCGGGATCTTAGGTTGGATGTTTCTTTTCCTGTTGCCTTTGCTGCCGTCCAAAATTCTGAGCGCAAAGAGTGCCAACCGACGAATGTCGGCCTTGTTCAAGGAACAAGCACTGCGGGGCGGTAGCATTCCACCTGGCCAAAAGAGGTCGGGCGTGGTCTTTACCAGCTTGGATGAGGGGCTTAAATCCATTGTGCTGCGTTTTGTTTCTGAACGCGATGTTACCCGTTTCAATTTTTCGATTGAAGTCCCGGGCTTGGTGCTCAGACCAATTGAAAAGGCTGATGAGTTAGGGGACACGCGGGACGTCAGTTTGGTCGATTTGGCGCGTTGGTCGACAGAGCAACCGCGTTGTACGACAGGGCGGCAGGGCGGCTGTGAGGGCGATCCTTTGAACCTCGTCGTTGTTGGGAATCGGGATCTGGTGCGTCAATCATTTGGTGCTCGGTGGGATGATGCGGAGGCAATTAATTGGACAACAAGCTTGAAGACCGCCAAAGCGTTCTTGCTTGATTCGGCTTATCGTTATTCGCCTGTGAGTCCGTTGTTTGTGCAGGGCCGGATACAGGACCTGGCGTTACAGCGGGCAAGGGATAGTATTAACGAACGCGTGCATTTGCGGTTGTGGAGAACTTCGTTGAAGCTGCAGGGTCACACCGTGTGGATCGGCCAAGTGAGCCGGGATATCGGGGTTCGCTTTACTCTGAAGACGTGGAATCTCACGACACATCGAATTGATCCTGACGTTGATGAATCAAGAGATTACGTGGTGGACTCGTTGGCAGACGGCGGCCGATTGTCCAAGCTCACTCTGGTGCCGGGGTGCGATCCAGCAGCACCACAGGCTCCGCGAAGGAATTTGACGGGCGACCCATATTTCACTGATGGAAAACGCGCGCTGCTGATACTCTGTGCGAATGGTGGTGAGGCCGAGATCCTGCCATACAACAATTTAGTTTCA
>DOPG01000024.1:8981-34183 GCA_003513555.1 Rhodopirellula sp.
AATTTAGTTTCACATGCCGAGACTTGATTCGCCAAGGCTGATTAATCGTTGCTTGGGAAGGGGAGGCCGGCGGCATCGTCGTCCAAACGGGGAAACGTGTCACGGTAGAGAATGAAAGTGGATCCGAGTTGGATGGGCATGAGTAAAAACAAAGGGACATAACAAAATAGGGCCGCAACAAACCCGAAAAAACTTAGGCACAAGTAGATAGCGACGAGCGGGAACAGGTTATGCATCGCTGCCCGAGTACTCGCTCGCATTGCGTCGCCAGCTGACATCTTGTGTTCGGCAATGAGCTGGAAACAGAAAGCAAAAGGAACGAATGCAAGGAAACTTGCTAGCATGAGCACGCTGTAGGCCGCGGCAAATCCTATTGCGACGAATGAGACAGGTACTGAATTGCCGAATGCATTACCGGCTGTGGGGAGCAAAAAAAAACCAGTGATGATGGTTATTGCGACCAGTGTGATGGTGACAATAAAATTGCATAGCATTGCGGTGAGCATTACCAAAAAAGAAGGGATGAAGTGCTCGAAGCCTCGAAACAAAGTTTCGAACTTGGCGGTACTTCCCGACTCTTTTTCAAGGAAACAAAGGTAGACACCGGTAAGCATTGGTCCGAGCAGGATACCAAACGGTGCGATCGATCCAATCAGCAGGCCACAGAAGGTGACGCCGAGAAATAGTAGGTACTGCGCTTCGATCATGCGATACGCGCGTTGCATGTACTTGATCGGAGTCAGAGAGAGACGGCGGTAAGGCACCGCTTGTTGACCTGGCGTGTTAGCGGCTTCGTAGGGATTGGCGTTCATGAGAGGCTTGCTTGAAGTGCTTGTGTTTGATGCGCAAAAAGACACGGCGTGTGTACGGGGAAGACCCAAGGAACCGAGGGATTTTGCGTGCTGCTGTGCTTGTTCAAACATTGTGTGAGGGTGGCGCTGGGTATTAATCCTCACGGTGCTCGCGTGTCGAAATAGGTCTTAATCACGGTCTTCATCTGCTCCGTGAGCCACGAGTCAACCACGTTTCCATTCGTCATAATGAGTGCGAAGTTGTCGGCTAGGATTTCTTCTGGGTGGATGATGTAGTTGGTATTGTTGCCAATTTGGCGTCGGAAGTCTGCAGTGTTGGGTGAGTGGAAAATAGCATCGCCGTCATCCTCCTCGGCAATCCAGCCGTCGGGGGTTTGGGTGACCTGCATAAGCTTGAAAGAGAGGTAAGCAAACAGGTTTGCCGGGCCATTTGCGTTGTAGTCAGATTTGGCTAAAAGCATTGGTGCGATGTGGATGGCTTGTCCTCGGGAAAGTGTGATTTGCATCACATGTTCAATTACCGGGGCATCAGGGTTTGTGATCCTTAACGGCGTAAGTTTCTTAGGCAATTGAATCGGATTTGCCCTCTTGAAACCAATCAGTTTATATAGCTCGTCTCGAAGGATTGGATGTTGCCGCGAAATGACGTGGAACAATTCATGTGCCATCAAGCGAGTTGGAACTCTTTTGTTTGCATTCAGCTCAGTTTCAGGGAAAACAATTTCATTGCCGCGTGTGTAGGCGGCTCCGCTTTCTTCCTTTCCGGTGGTGTAGATGAGGTGGACGGGGGCATCGAGTTTGATCGATAGGCTTTTCAATGGCGTTTGCAATTGTGCAATAGCAGCATGCATATTCTTCTTGTTATCGGGAGACCAAGGTTTTACTTGAGCGGCAACGAATTCTAGAAACTTTGCGATTCCGGGATCCTTGGCCAACCCCATCCTTACCTTTCGATCAAAGGCACTCGCGGTGTCTGTGTAGGCGTCGGTTTGGCTCAGTAGGCGTTCGGCGGCTTTCTGTTCAGGGAATAGAAATGTGATACCGGTGGAATCGTCGGCGGGGTTAGCGTAACTGGCAAGAGGCAAGACGGCAGCAAGAATCACGCAAAACGCGGTGTGAAAAATTCCGATAGTGATAGGACGCATAGGAGTGCCTACAGAAGCTAAATTAACGTGAAGATTTACCGGCTCGTTTGGTCCGAGTCTCGGATGACATTGTCAAGGATGAGAATCATAGTTCAGATTCTATGTTATTTCCGTTACCGGTTTTTAAGTACTCGCAGCATGTCTCCTGTTTGTGGGGTTCCCAAGTAGCAAATCTGGGAGTGGGTCCTTTACGCGTAACGTGCATCCTGTTTCGCTGATCGAGGGCTTGCGGATATCATGAGGGCAGGTAGCGATGCTGTGGTGGGCGTGATTCCTGATTTTGTGCCATTTGGGTTTTTGCGTGTTTTATTGGCTGGCCGGGGCGCTGTGTCTTGGTGCTGGTGATGCTATCCGAGATGGCTAGTTCTGATGAGAGGTCAATTGTGTTGGAAGCCTGTATTGCGTCCGCGGATGACGCTGTGGTTGCGGTAGAGAACGGGGCCCAGCGTTTGGAGCTGAATGTCGCGATTGAAGTGGGCGGCCTGACGCCTACGGTTGGCTTGTTAGCGCAAGTGAAGGAGTCTGTAGATGTTCCTGTGATGGTAATGGTGCGACCAAGGACAGGTGGCTTTCGTTACTCCGATTCGGAGAAAGGGTTGATGGTTCGGGATGCTCGCACACTAGTGGATTGTGGTGCTGATGGGATCGTCTTTGGGGGGCTATCTGTAGGTGGTTTGCTTGATCATTGCTTGATCGAGCGTCTGCGCGATGTATGCCCCCAAGGAGAGCTGGTTTTCCACCGAGCATTCGATTTGCTACACAAACCAGTAGAAGCAGTTGAGGAACTCATTGGATTACATGTCGACCGTGTCTTGACATCAGGATGTGCAGCAACTGCGTTAGAGGGCACAGGCCGCATTTCGGAGTTTTTAAGGAGTGCGAGGGGGCGTATCGAGATATTGCCAGGTGGGGGAATCTGTGCAAATACGGTTGGCGAGTTATTGGAGAAAACGGGGTGCACTCAAGTTCACGGTACCTTCAAGGTGCTGCAGACGGATTCTGCAGGTTGGGTATGCAGCGGTAGTTATCCAGTCTTGGATGGTAATGAGGTGAGTGCTGTGAGAGCCGTGATGGATCGCTGTCAGTTCAACGCGTTTTAGTTGCTCGTCTTGGACATAAACATCTTCATTTTGGAGTTGAATGCGTACCACCATGCGAGCAAAGCTAAGTTGCAGCATTCCAGGTTGGGCAATGGCGTTGAGCCGGTAGTATTTTTTGGGTGGGAAACGGATGCCTATCTCATGGTTGAGGCAAGTCACCTGATGGCTCGATTGGTTTGCATCTCCGTGCCGTTGAATGGTTCGTCGGCGAGGAGTTGGATGCGTAACTGATGCATTCGCGCCTCGTTGCTGTTTGAGTAGAATGTGGAAATCGTGATTTTCGGAGCCAGACGTTTGGGTTCCATTGCTTCATCCCTCTTGAACGGCTATTCATTTGCTGGCTTCCTTTGCGTGGACACCGTTGGACACATGGATCACGCTCACTGCGTGTTTGGCCTCGGCCTCGTGCGCGATCCCCGGATGTTTCCTTTTCTTAAGAAAACAGAGCATGCTTGCCGATGCGATTACACATGCGGCTTTACCGGGTGTGGTTCTCGCTTTTTTGGTGTCTGGGTACCTGGAAGCAGCGGGGTGGATTGATCCGGATGGGGGTTGGGGTGTTCGGCAATTATTGATGTTTGGTGGAGCTGTAATCGCGGGCGTACTGACAGCCTTCATGACGGATTGGGTTACAAGAAGCGGTTGGGTGCGTCAGGATGCAGCATTGGGCGTCGTGTTTACGACCCTGTTTGCAGTGGGTCTGATCATGCTCAGGCAATTCGCGGACAAGAGCGATCTGGACCTCGATTGTGTTTTGTACGGTCAGTTGGAAACGGTGGGCCTAGGGGCACGTATCCCGGGCGAAGCAATCGCTTGTGGGTTCATGTTGTTGATAAATGTGTTGTTGGTGGTACTGTTCTTTAAAGAATTGATGCTCACTACCTTTGATGCTGGGTTGGCAAGGTCACTGGGGTTCCGACCTCGATTGGTTCATTATGTGTTGATGGCATTCACCAGCGCTACCGTGGTCACCTCGTTTGAAGTGGTGGGCAGTATTCTTGTGATTGGGATGTTGGTGATACCACCCTCAACCGCGTTTTTTATTACTCGGCGTTTGTGTCCGATGATTGTGATCTCTGTTGTCGCTGCGGTGTCAGCCTCGGTGCTGGGGCATGTGGGAGCGAACGTTTTTCCTGGTCCGCTCACGGAGGCATTCGGTTTGCCATTGACGGAAAGTGTGAGGACCTCAGGTGCCATTGTCCTTGCGGCTGCGTTCCAATTGGTAGTTGCTGTGTTGTTCGGTTCGGAGCGTGGGCTCATTCCGGATAAAATACGACGTCGGGGATTGCTTGCTGAGGTCCAGTCGAGCTAACGCTGCAGCTTAACAAGGGACAGCAAAAACTTCTGGTATTGGTTGTTGTTTGGTCTTCTACGAACGGCACCTTTACTTTGGTATTCCTGTTGTGCATGGGAGTTGGAAAATGTGTTGTAAGACGAAATCGGTTTCTGATCCGAATTGGGGCCAACGTGGCTCGGTGTTCGCACTCACTGTTGGAATTTTTCTTGCCACAAGCTGTGCGAGAACTTGTTTTGGCGCGGACTGGCCGCGGTTTCGCGGGCCTGATAACAATGGTGTATCGCAGGAGACCGACTGGAATGCAGACTGGGGCAATGAAGCCCCCCCAATCGATTGGCGTTTTGATGTTGGCACAGGGTATTCATCAGTAGTGATTGCAAATGGTCGACTGTACACATTGGGGAATCAACAGAATGTGGACACTGTCTATTGTCTCGAGGCTCAGACAGGCAAACTGATGTGGTCCCACTCCTATGAGTGTGCAACTGACCCCAACGAGTTCGAAGGAGGGCCGACGGCGACACCGACGGTTGCGGACGGTGAGCTTTTTACTCTCAGCAGGGTAGGTGATTTGTTTTGTTTCGATGCTGGGTCAGGTGAAGTGAAGTGGAGAATAAATGTGCCCGCCGTAACTTCGATTCGAACTCCTGGATGGGGGTTTTCCGGAGCACCTTGGGTCGCCGAGGGTTTGGTGGTAGTCAATGTTGGTGACGCTGGGGTTGCACTTTCAATCAAGGATGGAAGTGTATCTTGGGTATCGGCAGACAAGGACTCGGGGTATTCATCTTTTGTTCCGTTGCAACAAGAGGGTCAAGATTGCTTGATCTTTGGTTCTGCAAGATCCTACGTTTGTGTCGATGCCCGTACCGGAGCAGAACGCTGGCGGCAGCGTTGGTTGACCACCTTTGGGTGCAATGCCACCAATCCAATCGTGGTGGATGAGAAGGTCTTTCTCTCATCCGGTTACAACCGTGGTTCGGCGTTGTTGAGTCTTGAGGATGGAGTACCGGTGCTCGTGTGGAAAACCAAGGAGTTCCAAAATCAGCTTTCAAGCGGAATTTACTTCGATGGCCTGTTGTATGGTGCGAATGGCTCAGTTTCTGAGGGAGCCACGCTTGCTTGCTTAAATCTGCAGGATGGTAAGGTGCTGTGGAACGCTGCGGATGAAAAGATAGGTGGCTTGGCTGCGGCAGGCAAATATTTGATCACAATTTCAGATGAAGGAACATTGAAAATCATTGAGCCGAATCAGCTTGGGCCAAGGATCGTCAGCCAATTACGCGTCTTTGAAGAGCAATGCTGGACTGTACCTGTGCTTTGCGATGGGCGGATTTACTGCCGAGGTGCTAGAGGCGCCTTAGTCTGTGTCAATGTTCAAAGCACTGATTAAAAAGGCGTGACGGCGGCAAGGACGTATTTTAGCTGACTCGTTGTTTAAAAAAGTAGTTTACTTACGGGCATGGAAAATTGGTTTAGAATGTGGGTGAAGGACGCACACGAGGAAAGAAACCATGAGTATTAGACGACGACAATTCATCCAGTCCGCGGCAGTCGCTGGGACCTTGGCGGCAACACCCGCAATTCATGCTCGAAAAAATAAAGCCAAACGTTATCGGACGGCCTTGATAGGGTCGGGATGGTGGGGCATGAATATCCTCAAGGAAGCGTTGGCTGCAGATAATGTCAAAGTCGTCGCGCTTTGTGATGTCGATAGCGATAAGCTGGAGTTGGCTGCAGAAGAAGTCGAGGATCTCACAGGGGATGCTCCAAATATGTACGGAGATTTTCGTGAGCTGCTTGAGAAAGAAGACATCGAAATTGCAATCGTAGCGACACCGGATCATTGGCACGCGCTTAATACAATTGCAGCCATTGAGGCGGGGGCCCATATCTTTGTCGAAAAGCCCACCGGGCACACGATTGCGGAAAGCCGCGTCATGCTTGAGGCTGCTCGCGCGAATGACCGCGTTGTGCAGGTGGGGTTACATCGCCGCATTGGTCAGCATTATGTGTCAGGGATGAAGTTTCTGAAAGACGGTGGCGCGGGGGATGTCGGCATGGTCAAGGCATTTGTGCACAACCGTGGCGGAGCAGAACTGCCGACGGCTAATAGCACGCCACCAGAGCAGTTGGATTGGAACATGTATTGTGGGCCGGCGCCAATTCGTCCGTTCAATCGCAAGATTCATCCGGGGGGGTTCCGTAACTTTCTTGACTTCGCGAATGGCACGCTTGGTGATTGGGGGGTGCACTGGTTGGACCAGGTACTCTGCTGGACTGATGAGAAGTACCCCAAGCAGATTCACTCCGTTGGTGGGCGGCCGGTGAAGGGTGCTGCCGTACTAAACGAACAGCATCAGACAAGTGACGCACCTGATCATCAGGTTGCGACTTATCAATTTGAATCGTTCACCGCTTATTGGGAACACAGGAGATTTGCTGGTACGGGGCCGGAGAAGTCGTCGGTTGGCTGCTACTTTTACGGTACCAAAGGAACGTTCCATATGGGATGGCGTGACGGTTGGACCTTTTATCCATCTGATGCAAAAAAATCGCCTATCCATCAGGATGCGGTGCATAAAGAACCGGATGGACATAGTATTGATTTGCTGTGGGCTGATTTTGTTGACGCCATTGAAACCGGGCGACGTCCAACCTGTGATGTGCAGATTGGGCACGACGCCACCAACATGAGTCTGCTTGGGATGCTGTCCATGAAGTTGGGCAGAAGCGTCAAGTGGGATGGTGAGCGGGAGCGGGTAGTCGACGATGAGGAGGCAAACACTTTGTTGAGCCGGCCGTATCACAACGGGTGGACATATCCGGGTACCTAGGTGTTTTGACTTGTCGTCGTCAGTCACGATGTGGGTGAGAGGGGTTGATGTAAACGCCAGTGAAAGCTGGTCATGCCATTTCGGGTCGGCAAGTGATCTTATGAGGTGCGTGTATTGACGTTTTCAGCTCGAGTAGATCCTGAGGCAACCGGCGACGTTTCAAGCTTATCTGATGCCGTCATGATTGTACTGGCGTCGCGTTCCGCGAGCTCGTGGTTTAATATTTCCAAGAGTGTTTGCATGAACACGACCACCATGGGCCCGACTAGAATTCCGATCGGGCCAAACACCTTCACTCCTCCTAAAACACTCAGTAACGCGAAGAGTGGGTGCATGGTAGAACGACCATGTAGGACGTACATTTTAATCACGTTGTCGATGGACGAAACAATGCCGGCGCCATAGAGGAGCAACGCCAGCGCGACATACCAACGTTGTTCAACCGCACCGAGATAAACCACGCAGGGAAGCCACACTGATGCCGCGCCCAGGAAGGGAACAAGGGCCATTAGGCTCGTGATTAAGAATAAAAAGATCACGGAGTCGAAGCCGCATGCCCAGAATGCCAAGGCTGCGAGAACACCTTGAGCCAATGCACTGCATACACTTGCAAGCACAACAGCTCGGCTGGTTCGATCAAACTCCAGTAGCAAACGGGTTTCATAGTTGTCATCAAGTGGGCTGAGCCGCATCAAGGTCCGGATCATGCCAGCTCCATCGAGCAGGAAGAAATAGATCGCGATTATCAGAATGAGCATTCCAATGATCGACTGCAGTAAAAAACCACCTGTGGCGCTCGTCAGTGATACAAAGCGAGGCTGCAGTACCTCGCGTCCTCGATTCAGTAAATCCTTGAATGATTCGGTACTAGGATTTGCAAGTAGACGCACTTGGCTGCGAAATGTTCCGCCAAGCAGGATTCGCATCCACGAGCGTATTGCTGCCGATGCAATTACACTTTGGCGATGAAACCTTTCTTCGGCACTCAGCTTACCGATCAATTCGTCCGTGTTGGAATTCGTTGAATCGGCGTTATGTGTCAGGACTGCATTCCTAAACTCAAGCAGCCGTTCCTCTGCAACACGAGCAGCTTCATCCGCTGTTGCAGGGCCATCGACTTTTGATTGGAGGTATTTGACCAGCGTAAGGGCTTCGGTGATGTTCTCCAGTACCATCTCTTGTGCAGCCTTCGCCTCGCTACTGATAATGGGGGTGCCATTGATCCCGGAACGCTCGGGTTCATCCAAGCTGTCCGAGAGTGAATCGAGCCGCCGGAACTGTTCTGCATAGGGAAGTGAAATACCCACTTGTTCTCGACCACGATCCAAGGCTGCCGAAAGATCATTGAAGTCGACGTGACTTACCATCGCAGTGAACTGGCTGGCTGCGACGGAGATCAACAGAAAAACTGGAAGCAAGACCACTGTCATGATTAATAACGTGGTTGCCATGGCTGCCATTTGACGCCTTTGCTTGCAACGCTTCAGGATATTGAGGTAAACCGGTCGAAATAGAACGACCAATAGGGCCGCAAGAAACAGGGGAACAAAGAACCCTGCCATGACTTTGTAGAACAGCGCGCCTACTGCAAGAATTCCGAGGATCAACATCACCACGGAGAGAATGCGAGAGAGCGAGGGTAGGGGAACTGTTGGCGATTGGGCAGCCATCTGAGGAGAGCCGACGTCCAGCGTGTCGGCGTTCGCTGCGTTTGTATCTGACGGTCTGTCGTTGGACCTTGCGTTTGTCACCGCCTTTTGCACCAGTTTGTTGGGTGTTGGTGCGCTGGAAGGCTGTTTTCGCTGTTTTTTTCTTTTGGGCATCTGGGCTAGGCTCAGTCAAACTGATCGATAGATGACGGACAGTGGCGTAAGGCGTACAGTGTGGCACACGTTCGGAGCGGCGTCAGCCTGTTTTTAGCCCTTCCATCAACTACACGCAAAGTTTCGGGCATCGGCGAAGTTAAGGTTTTGCTACGCTCCCCGCAATTAGCGATCCGATCAGGAGACTGTTTTGCTTTCTACCGAAGAGCAACCTGAAAGAAGTAATGCCAGCAAGCGGGAGCGGATGATGATAATGAGGTACAAGCCTCTGTTCCTTCGTGTTGCTAAATGGGTGATTGCAATTTTGGTTTTGGGCGGATTGTGGATCGCCGGCCGCTCGGCAATCACGCAATGGAGAGAAGAGAAAGCCAAGGTGCAGCAACAGATTGCGTCTATCAATTCTGATTTGGAAACGGCGACGCCAGTAGAACGCAAAGCTTTGCAGGTTCGTAGAGAGATGCTAGTTGCTTCGGTGCCGAGTTGGTCATCGATCCGGTGGCAATACATTTTTGCGGCTAGTGTCTTCTATGCTCTGGGGTTGTTGCCGTCCGGCTTCTTGTTGCAACGAGCGTTGGTGTGTTTGGGGCAACGACCACGGATTGCGACGGTACTTGCCGCACAACTGATGGGGCACATCGGGAAATACGTTCCGGGAAAGGCAATGGTGATTGTGATCCGAGCTGGTGTACTGGCACGTGATGGGGTAAAGCCGGTGCAGGCAACCATGAGCGTGTTCCTGGAAACTTTTTTGATGATGGCTGTCGGGGGGACGGTCGCAGGAATCGTTGTTCTGTGGCTTCCGGTCCCTACATGGATCTCGGTCATGGCAGGCGGCATTGCGGTTGTGGCTAGCGTGCCGACATTGCCGCTGGTGCTCAAGGTTGTTGCGAAGAAGTTGATAAAAGACTTTACAGACGGTGCTGTGGAGCGGATTGGTTGGGGGCTCTTTGTTGCAGGATGGGCTTGGTCGGCATTGTCATGGTTGCTCATCGGAGCTTCTTTCACCATGTTGGTTTATGCAATTCCGGGCTTTTCATCGACGGGTGCAGATGCAGGGCCGGGGGCGGGGGAACTGTATCTCGTTTGCACCGCCGCGATGAGCTTGGCGGTGGTGATTGGCTTCGCATCGCTTTTGCCCGGTGGGGCTGGGATTCGCGAGCTGGTTGTTACTACCGTTTTGGCAGTTTCAATCGGAGCAACTCACGCGATACTGGCTGCCATAGCGGCACGAGTGTTATTCGCAGCAGTCGAAGGTGTGGTCGCGTTGGCTTGCTGGTTGTGGTTGAGAGCTTTACTGCCCGCTGAGGTTGGACAAAAAGCTGAAAACGCCCGGGAGAGTTCCAGCACCTGATGGCAGCACGCAGTTGGGTTGGATCTTGTCGTATGGGCCGAACAAAAATGGAGCAGGTTTTAACGATTTTTTACATCTGTCCCAGTTGCGAATGGAGTTTTCGTGTTTTCCGAGTTCGAGTAGCTGGCGGTAAAGGATAGGGTTTTGTGAGCTTCAAGCGGTTGGGGGGGCGAATTGTTCTCCTCAAACAGGGTCCACTAGCTTTTGGATCGTTTGTTGGTGCTCTCCGCTGATTAGTGTCGAGGCTAGGTTCGTGAGTGCTGCTTTGAGATGGTTGGTACCAGGTTGTTTTGGGCGAAAGGCATGCCCCTCGGGTTACGGATATTGGTGGGCGTTTTTGGTTGCGGAGTTAGGTAGCTGAGTTTTGCCTGAGAGTTGCGATTGCCGGGGTTGGGCCGTATGAAGGTGCAGGGCCAAAGCCGTGGCTGATTGCTAGGTTTCCGCCACTGCCCTAGAATGCTTGGCTCGGTAGCGCAAGCTTGCTCGTACTCTCTTTATGCCAACCTACGATACAATCTTGATAGCAGCATTAAAAACATCGGTATCATGTTGGCTTCCGTGCGTGTTGACGGCGGCAACGGTGTTGCTCGGCAACGTAGCATGCGAATTCGTTGATGCTCAGGAGCCAGGACTTGCTCAGGAGAATTCAACGAAGAAGGAGCTTGAAGCGGCGGCATCTGAACAAGATGGAAGTTCTGTGGAGGTCCTCGGGGCAACGGATGTGGGCAACGCTGTGCCTCCTTCTAATGGTGCGTCTGATCCGGTTCCACCGCCCACGGTGACTGTGGCCAACGCGGGTGCATCGCGGCATGTGGCGGGACGTTGGTCTACGTTGAGCGTGAACGGATTAAACAAGACAAGTAAAGACGCTGAGGAAATGAGCGTTGTGACCGTGGGTGATGAGTCGGGTCTTCAGTATGGGCGTCGATTGTGGATTCCTGCCGGATCGAAACGTCAATCATGGTTGGCAGTACAGATTCCTGAGGACGTGTTGTCATCAGGAGGTTCGCCCACATCGACTCCCGAACCTTACACCGAGTTAACCACCATGCAGCTCAAAGAAACTGAGCGTGGTGAGGAGTTCAAAGCCAATGCCGTTGGGATGCCCAAGGGGAAGCGGCGTCTTTTGCTGTCGAGCGAGGCCTATCGGACCGGGACAATTCTTGGGCCACGCATCAACACGCTTGATTCGGAGTATCAAGCTGGCGTGATCAGTAAGACACTCTACGCAATTTCGGACAGCCAACGTAGCGGTGCTCAGGATCTTGGGATGGTTGACCTGAACCGTGGTTTTATTCCCCCCACTTCGAAGCCACTGGATCCGTTGGATCAATTGATCATTGCCGATGACGCTGTTCTTTCGGACACTGTTGGGGTGCGAAGGATTCGGTCCTGGCTTAACAATGGTGGTCGGCTTTGGGTCATGGCGGATCGGGTGAGCCCTGAATCAGTGCAAAAGCTGATTGGCGATGCGATGTGTTACGGAGTTGTGGACGAAGTTGAGCTGAATGATTTTCAAATTCGCGTTCGGGCATTACATTCTTCGGCGCAAGATGATTTTACAGAGATGAGTTTTGATAATCCAATCATGATGTCGCGGGTCATTGTGGATACGGAGGATGTTATCTGCGACATTGACGGATGGCCAGCAGCTTTTTGGAAGCAGGTAGGACAGGGAGAGGTCTTGTTCACCACGTTAGGTGCTCGTGGCTGGTTGTTGGATGGTAAAATTTCCCCGCCGCTCAAATCGCTGGCCGGCCGGTTTTTTGTCTCGAAACTGGAGCCACCCAAGTATGTTGATGAAGTTTCCCAAGTGCTGAACGGTGAGATCGGGTACAGGATTCCAAGTCGAAATTCAGTCGCCTGGGTATTGTCGCTGCAAATGCTGGTAGTCGTGTTCGGCGGCGTAGCGCTGATGTACCAGAAAAAACTACAAGGGTTAGCGGTTCTTGTGCCGGTTTCCTCGCTCATCGCGATGGGCGTTCTGGTGGGAATGGGAAAGCTGAACACATCCAAGGTTCCATCCACCATTGCGAGCGGGCAAATTGTGCGAACGACACCAGATAGCGCAACGGCGGGTGTAAGTTCGGTTGCTGCCATCTACAGTCAAGAAGAGCGTGCGTTGCCGATTGCAACGGGTGGGGATACGACCACGCATCTAGTCAGCCAGGACAATGGTGCTCCCAAGCGAATTGTGTGGGATGATGCTGGCGGAGCGAGATGGTATTTTGTAAATCAGCCACCGGGTGTCGTACAGCATGTGGAGTCAGAGGCGGTGGTTGAGATTGATCAGCCTTGGAACGCGATCGGCAGATTTACATCGGATGGGTTCGAGGTGAGGACAGATGGCTTGAATCCGAGTGTCTGTGAGGACAGTTTTGTGTCAACGGTTGGGACTCCTGATTTGTCACTGATCGCTAGTGAGGACTCCGATCAAATTTATCGTGGCAACGGTATTCTGGTGACCGGAAGGTTTATCGGCAGCAACGTCTTGTCAGAGAGGCAGCAGAAGCGACAGGAATTGCTGAGGGATTTGTCTGCTCCTGAGGTTGATTTCTTCAGGCAAGAGCCAACCTTGGTGACTTGGACAAAACCACTCGACATTGGGCTGGATTTTGGCGAAGGTTATGAACGAGTGGGCTGGTCGCTTGTTTCGTTGCCGTTGCGATTTGAAAAAACTCCGGTTGATACCTACTTCAAGGTTCCATCGACATTTGTTCGTTTAGGGCCACTCTTGGGGAGTGTTGGCTCCAAGTTCTACAACCCCACCACAGGAAGATGGCTCGATGGTCTCGTGAAGCCAGGTGAGGTGGGGGTTCGCTGTTCCGTGCCGCAGTCCGTGATGCCGTGTAAGTTGGGCAAGGCCCAGATTGAGCTGAACATCAAGGCTCCGGGCAGGACGGTGGCGATTGAGGGATTTGTTGATGGTGAATTTAAAAGACTGCATGCATTCGTTAGCCCCATTGGTGCGGTTCAGTATTCCATTACCGATCCCAGTGCGCTGCAACTGGATGAAAAGGGTGGGCTCAGGCTTAGGATCAATGTGTCCGAATCTGATGAACAAAAGGCTGCGGCAGAGTTGGCGGCTGAGTCAGGCGAGAAACAGGGTGAACCACTGCGGAACACTTGGGGAATTGAGTCTTTGCAGGTTAGCTTCGAAGGCGTTGCAAAGTGATCGACACATACAGAGGTTGGAGTGGGAACGGAGATGTCAGTGAACGACACTAGTGCAGTGATACAGATTGACCAATTAACAAAACAGTACGGTGAATTCACCGCATTGGATTCGTTATCGATGCAAGTGGAGCAGGGTCAGATCATGGGGTTTATCGGACCCAATGGTGCTGGAAAGACCACGACGATTAAAATCTTGGTCGGCTTGCTCAAGCCTACCTCCGGTGGTGCCAGGATTGCGGGTGCGGATTGCCTGACGGAGTCGCGGAAAATCAAAAAGCTTGTTGGGTATATGCCCGATGACTTTGGCAAATACAACAACATGAGGGTCAGCGAGTATCTTGATTTCTTCGGTGCCGTCTACGGTATTGCACGAAAACCCCGGTTGATACGTGTTGATGAGGTTTTGGAAATTGCCGGGGCGACCTACATGAAGGACCTGTTCGTTGATGCGTTGAGCCGAGGAATGCAGCAGCGAGTAGCACTGGCTCGGACGATGATGCATGATCCTGAGGTACTGATTCTTGATGAGCCGGCAAATGGCTTGGACCCGCAGGCGAGAATCGATATGCGGACGTTGTTGCTCAAGTTGAGTGACATGGGAAAGACGCTGATCGTCACCAGTCACATCTTGCCGGAATTGGCTCGCGTCTGTGACGTCGTCGCGATGATCACCAAAGGTAAACTACGGGCTTTTGGCACTGTGGATAGTATCATGAAAGATATCCAACAGCGACGAACTTTTGAAATTCAGCTTCTAAAGCGTGAAAGTGTGGTTGATGCCACGAAGTCTGTTCAGAACTGGCTCGATCAACAAGCAGATCAGGAGAAGGGCGGACCGGGGAAAGCAACGGGGGCCGAGGCGGAGCAGATGGTCAGGTTCAATACCAGTTTGGCTGACGATGCTCTTGCTCCGTTGTTGGCTCAATTGGTGCAACAAGGACAGCCAGTGTCTCAGTTCCGGGAAGTGACTACTGATCTTGAAGATGCGTTTTTACATGTAGCTAATGAAGAACAAGCCTCGGATATCTCTGCAGGTCCCACACAGGTGGCTGCATCATGAACCCTGTCATACGACGTGAGTTTGTTGGAATTTTGAGATCGCCGCGTGCGTTCGGCATGCTGGCATGTTTGACGTTGGTGTTTTCCATCGCGGTGCTGATGAGATGGCCGTCCGATGCGTCAGTCGACCTCAGCGGGCTGCAATCATTGCAGGTGTTTCGTATTTTCGGTTATGGATTGATGACCGGGGTGATTTTTTTGGTGCCAGCCTTTCCGGCGACTTCGCTGGTAAATGAAAAGAACAGCGGTACCTTAGCACTGTTGCTTAATTCCCCTATGAATGGAGCGTCCATTTACCTGGGGAAAATTTCCGGGGTCTTGTTGTTCAGTCTGTTGGTTCTGCTGTGCAGTTTGCCAGCGTCGGCAGCCTGCTATGCAATGGGGGGAATCGGTGGCGATAAGTTCTTCTTCCTGTATTTGGTGCTTGGTCTGCTGGCTCTGCAATATTCAACTTTGGGGATGTTGATCAGCAGCTATGTTCAATCAAGCGATTCTGCGGTTCGGCTTACTTATGCCGCCGTGTTTGGCCTCTTGTTTATCAGTTTGTTACCGGATGCTTTTTTTAGAGGTACTGGCGTTGGCGGTGACCTTGCGGCCGGGATGGGTGACTGGATACGAAATTTATCGCCTCTTCCGGCGATCATGGAGATCATGGGGCAGGGTAGTGTGGGTTCGTTTGGCTTGAGGACATTGCCGGGCTTAAGTAATTTTGTTTTGCTAGCGACTTTGAGTTCCGCCGGTCTGGCGTGCTGGACAGTTGCCCGATTGAACCATCGGATCTTTGATCTATCGCGATCAAAAGGTGTGATTACTGACGATCGTAGCGCGATGTCACGGTTGGTTCGTCGTTTGGTCTACATTGTGGATCCGCAGCGACGTAAGGGTGGTATTCCGTGGTACCTCAATCCTGTGATGGTTAAGGAATACCGTTGCAGACGCTTTGGAAGGGCTCAGTGGTTGTTGAGGTTGGTATCCGTTTGTGCGGTTACTTCCATGGTGCTGACTTACATGGCAGCGACGGGGATCACATCCTGGGGCGTGGAAACAATCGGAGCTTTGCTGGTTTTGCTGCAAGTGCTACTTGTGATTGTGCTCGCCCCGAGCTTGGGCTCTGGTTTGATTAGTGGCGAGAGAGACAGTGGTGGGTGGGAGTTGCTGCGAATGACGCCCATTTCATCTTTTCGTTTGGTATTCGGAAAGCTGATGAGCGTGGTGTGGACCCTACTTCTGGTGTTGATGGCCACCTTGCCCGGGTACGTGATGATGGTTGCGATTGCGCCGGAGTTGACCCTGCAAGTGCAACAGGTGTTGGTGTGCCTGCTTTGGACTTCGATTTATGCACTAGCCATCAGCGCCGCTGTGGGTAGCTTGTTTCGGTCCACAGCAGTTTCAACTTCCATTACCTATGTGGCGGTGATCTCGATTTTCCTGCTGCCGCTTCTGGTTTGGCTTGGCAGAGATGCGCCGTTTGGATTTCAAACGGTGCAGACAGCCCTAATGACGACGCCTGTCGGGGCGGCTTTGAGTGTGATCGAAGCACCGGGTTTTGAATCGTATGAGCTTTTGCCAGCGTCTTGGTGGGTTGCGGGCGTTCTTTCTTCCTTGATGTTTTTCGTTCTTGGCGTTCAGGTTTGGCGACTTACGCGTGCGGTTTGACAATGATTCGAAGTATTTTTGGTAGTGCTGCTCTGGTGGTCCTTAGTTGGGGGTGCTGCGTAGATGCATTTGCAGAAGGTCCTGGTGATGACGTTCCAGGCCGATTTGATGAATACGAGTTGTTGATGCTGGATCGTCCGCATTTAACCTTAATGCAGACGCAGGAGCTGGAGTTCCCCGTTGGATTAGTGGAACTGTGGATGCGTGCACTCAAGCGACAAGAACCTGAGTTGCAGCGGCTGATCATCGACACCATGGCAATGGCATTTGACGAGAATTTGCAGGGTCTGGATGTTGCGCTTGAGGAGCTGGTTAAGTTAGCCTCTGCAGATAAGCAGGATCTTGATGTCGTACGAGCAGCCGTGCAAACCTTGATCGTTTTGGATGTGCGTGATCAACAACAGTTGTTCGCCGACTTGGCGGTGGCCAAGGGAGCGGCAGTTTCGGAGATCGTTGAACCGGCGCTCGCAAACTGGCGATCGAATGTGATGGAGGATGCGTGGATCGGGAGAGTCCGCGATCAGGCGGCCAGCCCGAGTCAAATGATGCTCGCGATAAAGGGACTGGCTGCTATTGGTTCCAAGGACGCTAACGAAGCATTGCAGTCATTGGTGCTCAATACGAGTGCTTTGCGGAAACTACGGATGGCGGCGGCACAAGCGTTGGGGACGCTCGCACCAGAGGAGCAGTTAACGCTGTCCAATGATTTTGAGAAGGCGGCAAATGACCAGATCTTGGACGCACTTCTCGGTTTGGCATTGATTGACGGCGTCGACTCTGCCGAAGCGGTTGCGATACTTCAGAGGTATGCACGTCATGAGAACAGCGCCGTTCAGTCCCTCGCACTCGGGCACCTTTATCGGGTTAACTACAAACTCGTCCTTCCGTATGTCAGTACGCTCCTTGGTAGCCGCGACGTGAATGTGCGGCGGTGGTGCGCGAAGGCACTGGTCGATGGCCGAAATAAAGAGGATGTTGCTGCGTTGGCTAGCTTCTTGAATGATCTGAATCCGGGTTTGCGCACGTTTGTGGCCAATTCCTTCGTTGATTTCGCTGAGGATCAAAACCTGAAGCCGCTTGTTTTGAGCGAAGTAGAAAAGATCATCGCTGGGGACAATTGGAGAGGGTGTGAGCAGGCATGCGTCGTATTTGGCAAACTGGATCATGAGCCATCGGCAGAAAAGATGGTTGAGCTGTTGGGACACCCCCGAGGGGATGTGAAGGTTGCAGCGGCGTGGGGGCTTACTCAATTGCGTGTGGCAGAAGTATTGCCAGATATGCTTGACCATGCCGAGAGTATTTATGAAGGACTCAAATCTGGTGAGCTGAATGCTCGGATGCCGGGGGTGACGTTTCATTTAGCCCATCTGTGTCTTGCTTTCGGTGATCAAGGTTACACTGCGGCTGAACCATTATTACTTAAGTTGGTCCCAAAGAGCTACGATTACGGTCAGTTCCCGCGACCTGCCGCGGTTTGGTCATTGGGCGTTTTGCATACAGATGATCCCGAGCCTAGACTTGTTGCGAGCATGGTGGAACGCCTTCAGGACGATGAGGGAATGGTGCCAGAGATTGAGTTGGTGCGGATTATGTGCGCCGTAAGCCTCGGCCGCATGAATGCTGTGTCCGCAAAGGAAGCGCTTGCGGAATATGCGGCAAACACCAACATGCTCGCCAGCGCGACTCGTTGGGGAATGGAGGAGATCACGGGCGAACCCGTTCCTCTGCCACCACACAAGCCGACGACAAACACCAAAAATCAATGGTTTCTGACTCCTTTGACGCCGTAGCTTGCGATGGTGTTATCACTAGGACGAGTTGGCGTGGAATGCAGCAGGTCGAAACGATGCGTCACGTTGCTTGGGGGCTTCTTAGTTTTGAGTCGCTATTGATGGGTTCACGTGCAATGGAAAATAGCGATTCGTGTGAATGGGCGATGCTGAGGTGACCAGGGTCTTAGCGCTTCGCATGAAATTTTATTTGTTCGTCGAGCATCATTGTTTGATGGGGATCTGTTTCGAGCTCTGAAGAAACGCAAATAGGTCGCGCACGTCCTGATTGCTGAGGTTTTCCAAAAGACCTTCAGGCATCAGGGAAGTCTCCTGCTGACGCCGCCTTTCGATCGCCGATGTATCGAGCGTCTTCACGCTGTCCGCTGTTTGAATGGTCACGGTATGGTCGTCCTCGCGTATCGGGACACCGGTGATGACACGTCCGTCGTCCAGAAGGAAAATGACTTGCCGCATGCCTCGGGGCACTATTCTGCTGGGGTCAATGATATTGTCGAGCAAGTATTCGCTGCTATCGCGATTCGAGCCGGTTAAGTCTGGCCCAATATTGCTGCCCTCGCCAAACATTTTGTGACATGTCGCACAAGCTTTCTGGAATAATTTGCGACCGTTGCTCATGTCAGGCAGGGCAGTGTGGGCTGGGTTTACCGGCGGCTTGGATGCGAGAATGGTCCGGTAGCGTTCAATGCTGCGCTTCTTTTCTGTTGATGTCGCACGCACTGAACCCCAGTTTTGGGCGAGCAACTGGTTGAGGTTCGGGTCGCCAAGATTAGCAATCCGGCTAGCTGTCGAAGCTGGTATTTCACTTGCGTCTATGTTGCCTTTGGACAGAGCTTCGAGTAGGTGGGCTGCGTAACTGGGACGCGAGGCCAGTGTTTCGATGATGGCGGGACGATGATCGTGCTTTGCGTTAGCAAACATCTTGATGAGTTGCGTTGGTACATTCGGAGCCGGGTATTGTGCCAATCCACGAATGGCATCGCCGCCAATGATCCGATCAGAGCGTAATGAGAGTAAGGTGGATTGGATTCCGTCCACGCCTGAGTCTAATATCACCTGCAGTGCCTGTCGTCGCGCCGCAGGGTCAGCGTCGCGGTCGCGAACCGTCGTGAGCAGAGAGTCGACCGTTCGACCATCCCCAAGCACTACCAACAACTCATTTGCCAAGTCAGTGAGTTGATGGTGTGTTGATGTCTGATATTTTTGGATCAGGGGTAGCCACGCAGGTAAGGCTTCGACTCTTCGTCTTCCGCGCAAGGCAGCTGCGATGCCCTGCAAGTAATTTTGTGCTGCCGATGGAGGGGATTGACTGGCCGCCACGAGTAATTGTGTGACGTGTCGCGGTGATTTATCAATTTTGGAAGCCAAGAGCCGAGCGACATGGCGGCGGACAATTGGGAATCTAGTCGATTGGGCTAAAGCCAAAGCCTTTGAGGGGTTGAGGCTGACCGCGGGTTCGATCCCATACCAGATCATTAGCGGCTGTGCGTGATCGTGGGTGTCTTTGGTGTATTTGACTAACTCCGTTGCGATCCCCCAACGGAGCGAGGCTGGAAGTTTTTGTAGGGCAGACGCAAGATACAGACGCACAAGCGGAGAGGGCTCGTCAGTTGCCATGGATGCTAAGGATGCGGCAACCGTTGCAGGATCTGTTGAGGAATTGGCCAGAAATTGAACGGCCCACAAGCGAACATGTTCGTCAGGATGGTGCAGCTGACGCCGCAGCCACTCTTGAGGAAGGGCATTAATGCTGGCTAAACACCACAGTGCGCGTAGCTTACGCGTGGTTTCGGGATGGGAATCGAAGATCGACCGGAGGCGTGTTGTGGCTGCGTCCAGGTTCGCACCCTCGCTCGCAAGTTCCTGTAAACGACGTCGCGCGTGACGCACGTACCAGTCGTTGGCGTGCAGCTGATATTCTACAAGCTGCAGGGGTTGGGCCGCGTGCAGTTGCGGTGTTGGTGAAAAGCCTGCTTCTGACTCAACATTACCCGTGTAAGATACTTTATAGATTCTGCCGCTGGGGCGGTGGACGCCGTCGCGGTCGTGGCATTCGCCAAGGTCAGACCAGTCCGTGAGATAAGCATCCCCGTCCGGTCCATACTTCATTTCAACACCACGAAACCATGGATCGTTTGCGATCAAGAAGTCCTTTGCATGCATTCCCCGGTAGCCGTTGCCATCGCGTACTAGTTTGTCGCGATTGACGCGCCTTCCATGCGTGTTGCACATGAAAATAGTGTTTCTGTATTTCTTGGGCCATTTTCCTCCCAAATAGATCATGGCTCCTGCATGGGAGTGGCCGCCGCCATGCGAATTATGCCGACCGTCATACTTCTTGCGGTTTTCGTTATTGGTGACGCCAGGGTTGCCAAGGGTGTCCCAATGAAAGTGATCAGCGGTGGGGGAGATCAATTCATATAAGTTGGGATTGAAATCATCACCAAACATTCGCTGGTAATGTGCGCCGGGGATCACATGCCATAGGTGGTTAATTACGTTGTTGGTGAAAAACCACTGTCCATGATCGTTGTAATCCAATCCCCATGGGTTCGTGGTTCCATGCGTCACAACCTCAAATGTTTTCTGGGTAGGATGGTAACGCCAAATTGAACAATTCAGTGGGGTACGCTTGCCAAGTGGGGTGTCGGGAGTTCCGACGAACGAAGTATCCGTAATTCCGTGGCGACCATAGAGCCACCCGTCGGGGCCCCAGCGGAGCCCATTTACCATGTTGTGTCGTGCGCGGGTGCTGAAACCTTCGAGGACCGCGACAGGTGCACCGTCGGGTATATCGTTTTGGTCACGATCTGGAATGAACAAGAGATGAGGTGCGGACGTTACCCATACACCGCCAAAGCCCAAGGTGATTCCTGTTAATCTTTGCCCCTGATCCCAGAACACCTTACGCTGATCAAACTCACCGTCACCGTCTGAGTCCTTAAAAATCAAGATGCGATCATGAAGAGTAAGGTCATAGCTGCTTTCATACGTGTAGCACTCGACTACCCATAAGCGGCCACGATCATCAAGTTCGATTGCAATCGGTTGATGAACCGCTGGCTCTCCCGCAAACAGTGTTACCGAGAAACCATCTGGGGCACTGATTTTTGCAGCTGAATCTGAAGGGGGTGGCGGATGTTCACCAGGCTCTTGTGTGTTTAGAAGGTTCGTGTTTTCTGTCGTTTGCGAAAAAACTGTCGGCGAATGGGACAACGCGAACATCAGTAAAACGTAGGGGAGTTGACGCATGGGAGTTCAGATTGGGCGGGGTGAATGTCTCAGTGCAAATATGCTTCGCGGTGAAATGCGCATTGCGGATCGTATGCATTAAATATAAGCCCTTTGAGCTGGCTCGTCACTTAACGGTCTGGGACGCGGGGCTTGCTTGAGCCAGGTTGAATCGATGCCTTCGTTTTTCGCGGCATGGAATGCTGACGCTTCAACGGAGAAGATGCTCAGCCGTCGTGATCGATTGGATGGTAGCCGCAAACATTGTGTGAGTGGATGCCTAATCCACGTGCACTCGCATACTGCTGATTCTTGGGTGTTTAAAACTCACGACGACTTTGTGTCATCCATCAATGCTTTCGAGGCACCGGATTTCCCATTTTGGTAGGCGTGATGGAACCGGCGTGGCTTTGAAGTGTCCGGTCTGTTGAGGAAACTATGGGATCTTGAGGTATGGGTGAACATGGCAGGGTTCACATCAGCCCGCGAACGGGAGGGATTTCATGCCGGGGCTACACTCGGGAGCGTGTTATGGATCTCCTCCGTTAACGCCGTCTGGTGGCAGCTGTGCCGGATCGCACAAGAAAAGTAGCCGGTTTCGCGTGATGTGAGTACCCGTTTCTAATGGTGAACGGGCTGCCAACATGAGTCTTTAGGTTGCACAAATGGGTTTCACGGGACGGGACGATCAAGTTACCCGTTTAGCCTCAACTGCCAAAAAAGCTAAGTGGAAGTCTTTGCGTTGCGAGTGAAAAACATTGCCTATTTCATGTCAGTGGGTAGTGTTGGATCACCAACCCAGCGGGCGTTGAGGCGGGGTGCCTTCAATCCACCGTGTCAACTTGACCTGCGAGCTTGATGGGGCGTGTTTGATTCAGGGGGTGAGGGATAGCATCGGGAGGTAGTGATTGAGAGGCATGAATGCCGATATTCGAGGCCAATTGCATCAGAAGGTGACCCATGTTTGTGTGGAAAGAGTCGAGGCAATTAATGCACTTGTTCCTGTGGTGCTGTTGTTTCGTTGAAACGGCGTCTGGCGAAGGCCTTCCAAGTGAAGGTGAGCTGGGACTTGACCACCCACTTGCTGCGACTATTCGATTTGCCGAGGAACGACAAACTTATATCAAGGAACACGTACGAACATACAGTTGCCAACTGGTAAAGCGTGAACGGATTGGCGGACGGTTGCAGGACTATCAGTATGCGGATGTGCAAGTTCGGTGTGCCCAACACAAAGACGGTCGCACGCCGGTGCCGCTGTCGGTGTTAATGAGATTCCTCGGGCCGGCCAGGCTGAAGGGCCGGATTGTACTTTTCAACGAAGGCGATAACGACGGACAAGCATGGGTCCGCATGGGGGGGGCTGGTCTTTTTAAAAATGTCGAGCTGAAAATTGAGCCAAATGGTGAATCCGCCAGGCGAGCGAGTCATTATCCGATCACCGACATTGGATTTGACCGGATCATGCAGCGATTGCTTGATCTCGCGAGAATGGATGTGAACGCTGACCCAGCCGCAAAAAATACGGTGGTCAAATATTTTCAAAACGCAAAACTAAAAGATCGGTCTTGTACACATATTCAGGTAGAACATCCCCGAAAATCTGAAGCCTTCAACTTTTACAAAGCCAGTCTCTATGTCGATGACGAATTGAATGTGCCCGTGCGGTTGGTTGTTTTTGACTGGCCTTTGACTGAGGGTGGTCCGCCACGCCTGTTAGAGGAATACAACTACATGAATCTGAAGCTCAATGTAGTCTTGGGCGACGACCTGTTTAGCAAGGCCCGGTATTTCAACGAAAAATAAAATGCCTGTGAACGCATTTTAATTCTCAGTTCAGAGCTTGTCGGATTCGATAGCGAAGCTCGGATGTCGTCTTGGTATTACCTGGGTTCGCAAGAGTCCAAAGTGCAATTTTGTACTCGCGCGTCCGGAGATTGATCTGTAGGGTCGCCTGCGCCGGGGGTAAAGAACCGTTGTGTGATAGAATGATCTCATCGCCCTGAACAGTGCGTGTCCAGCCATATCCATACCGCTGTGGATAGAACGGCAGGGAAATGTACTGGGACCACGTTTCACGAAGCATTAGCGTGGCGCCGTTGTTTGTACCGCGATTGGCAATCATCCTGGCAAAACGCTGAAGGTCCTTAGCCGTCGTATGAATGCTGCCTCCCACCAATGGGAGCCGTAGGTCGGCACCTAGTTCATGGGGAGACTTTGTTCTTGAAACGCCTCCTGTTGCAACGACACTGCCAGTACGAAGATGAGGGAAAAAGGTCGTTGATGACATTCCTAGCGGCTTACAAAGTTGAATGTCCAAAAGCTCATCGATTGGTTTTTGGGCTACCTTTTCGGCGATCGCCCCAATCAGGCTGTAACCCGCACCGCTGTAGGCGTAGCGACTCCCAGGGATGGACTGAAGGGGTTGCTGAGTAATCAGGTTCACGGATTGAGACAATGTCAACCGAAAGTCACGGATCGCTCGTAATTGGCCGGCGGTGGGTTTCTCCTTTTGGGAGTAGATCCCCCCGCGGTGCGCCAGTAATTGTTTCAAGGTGGGCGGAGCGACTTGGGTTCCGTCCGCCAACCTCGCGTTGCTGTAAGCAGGCAGCCAGCGGTCGATCGGGTTGTCCAGGCCCAGTTGTCCCGTCTGGACGAGCTTGAAGATCACGCTGGAGATCAGTGGCTTTGAACAGGATGCGATACAGAACATGGTGTCCTGCGTCACCGGCTCGCGGCGATTGGGTGAGATGAAACCCAAGTTGATACTTTTGTTCTCTGGGTGCCTACTGGAGCCCTCAATGATTTAGGCGCCGACGACGCTGTGTGCTCTGATGGCATCTGAAAAGACGGCTTGCAAATTCTGCGAGTGAGCCGGACGCGTCAAACCTGAGTAGAAGAGGCCGCAGAACAGGAGCGGCAACCAGTGTTGCCATTGTCGCGTTTTGACCGATGGTCGGCGGCGTTCTGACCACACGCAGTTATGTGTTGCAATAGGCAGAGCAGACTTCAACATGCGATTTCAACGTGGTTGCCGATTGGTGCGAGAGAAGTAATGATTCTAATGTATCACATACCTCTTTTCTCGAATCTGGATGATTGGTCGATTGGTTCACAGCAAGGCCAAGAGAAAAACAACGGTGCCCGCGGATGATATGATTCGGATCCGGGGTGCTCGAGTTCACAATTTAAAAGGCATCAGTCTGGACATTCCCCGGGATGCTTTGACGGTCGTTACCGGCGTGTCTGGCAGCGGGAAGAGTTCGCTCGCTTTTGACACTCTTTATGCGGAGGGTCAGCGTCAGTACGTTGACAGTCTTTCCGCCTATGCGAGGCAATACCTTGATCAGATTCCGCGACCTGATGTGGACACCATTGATGGCTTAGCTCCCACCCTGGCGATCGACCAGAAGTCCGGCGTGAGTGGAGCGAGGAGTACGGTTGCTACCATCTCGGAGATTTACGATTATCTGAGGTTGATGTATGCACGCATCGGAACACCCCATTGTGGCGAGTGTGGGTCGGAGATCGCGCAGCAGTCAGCTGATGCCATTCGAGATTCATTGAGTTCGCTACCAGACAAGACGAAGGTGGTCTTGCTGGCACCCATGGTCCGTGGCAGGCGTGGCGTGCATCGCGAGAGTTTCGAGGAGATCCGCAAGGCTGGCCTCATCAGAGTAAGGGTAGATGGTGAGACTTTTCTGCTGGAAGACGTTCCGCCGCTGGCACCCAAGAAAAATCACACCATCGAAGCTGTTGTCGATCGGATTGTGGTTCGTGAAGGTGTTGAGTTGCGTCTGGCGGAATCGCTTGAACTTGCATTGAAGCTTGGAAACGGCTTGACGACTGTTCTCACTCAAGAAAAACGAGCTGGGGAGTCTGGGGAATGGGCTGAACGGATCTACAACACATCCATGGCGTGTGTGG
>DOPG01000227.1:0-31123 GCA_003513555.1 Rhodopirellula sp.
CGGGATGTTCTTTCCACTCATTCGATCGCCGCAAGAGGTTCACAGTGCGTTTCCCGCTCTCTATCTTCGTCGCTCTGACTATCGCTTCAGGAATTACTTTGGCCCAGTCGCCAACCGTACTTCCGGAAAAGAAGATCGCCGATGATGTTCGTTTGGGGCCAAAACAAACATTGAATGGGCACTTTCCATTCAAAGTTCCGGGCAATCCCGCGCAATGGTACGGTCGCGCCGAGCAACTGCGCAGGCGAGTTCTGGTTGCAACAGGACTGTGGCCGATGCCCGACAAGCCACCGCTTGAAGCAGTGGTGTTTGACAGAACACAACGCAAAGGCTTTACGGTTGAAAAAGTCTATTTCCAAAGTCTCCCCGGCCACTATGTGACAGGCTTGCTTTTCAGGCCAGACGGCCCAGTTGAAAATCAGCGTCCTGCAGTCTTGTCCCCTCATGGGCATGGCGGTCGGATGCAAGAGTACAGCGATGCCGAAGTGGAAAAACAGATTGCCCAAGGGGCCGAGCACTTTGCCAAATCCGGCAAGCGACCGAAACTTGCAAGATGTGCACAACTGGCGCGAATGGGATGCGTTTGCTTCATCTTTGACATGTTGGGGTACGCAGATTCTCAACAAATTTCTCGGGAAGTCGCACATCGACATGCCAAAGTCCGACCAGAGGAACAAGACGCATCTGCAGACGAGTGGGTCTTCTACAGCCCCCAAGCAGATCTTCGGCTGCAATCCATCATGGGCCTGCAAACGTGGAATGCGATTCGAGCACTTGATTTCCTTGCAGCTCTTCCTGATGTGGATCCAGAGCGTCTTGCAGTCACCGGTGGCAGTGGAGGCGGTACACAATCCATTTTGTTAGGTGCGATCGACGACCGAATCAAAGTATCTTTTCCCAATGGAATGGTCTCAACATCCATGCAAGGTGGATGTTACTGTGAAAACTGCAACCTACTGCGCATTGATACAGGAAATGTCGAGCTCGCTGCCCTGTTTGCACCCCGACCACAAGCAATGACTGCTGCGGACGACTGGACACGGGACATGATGAAAGATGGATATCCACAACTACGGTGGCTCTATGCGATGATTGGAAACGAGGCAGATGTCTACTGCCGCCCGATGCTGCACTTCAAGCACAACTACAACTACGTCACGCGTGCCACCATGTACCAGTGGATGAATCGTCACTTGAAACTCGGACTCGATGACCCTGTGATTGAACAGGACTACGAACCTCTGAGCACTGCAGAGACGACTATCTGGGGTGGAAACCACCCGGCTCCTACCAACGTTGGAATCGAGCATGAGAAATCTGTTTGCAAGTGGTTTGACGACCAAGCCACCAAGAAACTAGCGAGACTCAATAATGAAAATAAAAAAAGCCGGCAGGACTTCAACCGTACTTACGCGGGTGCTTGGCAAGTTGTATTTGACCAGGCCATTCCTGAAAAAATCACGTTTGACGACCAAGGACAACACACCAACAATGGCATCCAGATTCAAAAAGTGATAGTCCATGATGAAATACGACAATCAAAAATCCCACTATTGGTTTTGAGCAAAGCTGACAGCACGCCAAAGGCAACTGTCATCTGGACCACCGACAGCGGCAAAGCAGCGTTATTTTCCAAAAATGGCACTCCAAACACCAAGCTACAACAATTGATCGACCGTAACGTATTTGTTGTACTACCCGACCTGCTTGATCAAGGTGAATTACAAACTACAGGTGATGCGACTAGCAAATCTGTGCAACGCACTGTCGATGATAAGAGAGCTTATTCAGCTTTCACATTCGGGTACAACCGCACACTCGTCGCGGAACGATGTGCTGACCTTCTCGCGACAGTAGCATTCGCCAAAACACTTGAATCAGAATCAGTCAACTTACTTTCAACCGATGGCTCTTGTACTTGGGCAGCGCCCGCTGCAGCAATCGCGGGACCGGCAATCGCACGTGCAGCAATCGACACAAATGGTTTTCGTTTCGAGCAAGTCGAGCGATACCAAGATATAAACTTCGTGCCGGGCGCTGTGAAATATGGGGACTTGCCAATGCTACTCGCATTGAGAGCCCCCAATGCGTTGACCATCATGGGGGAAAAAAACATTCCTCCTGCGGTGGCAAAAACTTACGAAGCCGTTGGCAAATCTGCAATATTGGCTAAACAAACCGGCGGGCTCAATCCCTCAATTTTCCAATGGCTCTCCAAGCCTTAACCAACTTGGTTAAGGGACTCGATGCATTAATGATGTTATGCGACAACCGATACAACAGGGCTCAGCGTCCGCAATCGCGCGTGCACATGAATCGAACAGCTGCGGAATTCGTTTGCATTGTGATCTGACGCCTATGACGCTCTGAATACCCTGCTGGTATTTATGCAGGAATCAGTGGAATTGATTAGACTGTGTTCTTAATTCAACCCACCACAAAATTGACTGGCGTGTTGCCTCCCACCACGCCAGTCACTCACACCTAGCAAGCATCTCTCACCAGTACTTTGCATGATCCGCGTCACTGCCTGTCTACTGCTATTATTTAGTCCGCTCGTGGCCTTGGGCGATACCGGAACCCTCGATTTCCATCGTGATGTACGGCCAATCCTTTCCGAAAACTGTTTTCATTGTCACGGTCCTGACTCCTCAACCCGACAGGCCGACCTGCGGCTTGATCTGGCAGATACTGCCAGATCAGTGTTGGATACAGACGATCCGGAATCTAGCGAACTGATCCGTCGTGTGCTGTCCAATGATCCTGATGAACTGATGCCGCCGCCGGAGTCGCTGAAACAGATTACACCGGCGGAAAAGGAGATACTGAAAAAATGGATCCGAGAGGGAGGCTCTTTTGAAAGTCACTGGTCCTTTACTCCACCGCGGAACGTACCACCTCCCCAAGTCGCAAATGATACATGGTCAAACGGTCCAATCGATCAATTCATTTTGGCAAAATTGCGAGCAGAAAACCTCACACCGTCGCCATCGGCCAAACGCGAAACATTGGCACGCAGAATCTCGCTTGACTTGACAGGCCTGCCATTAAGCCCACAGGAAATGAATGAATTCCTTCGTGACACGAGTGAGGCGTCCACTGAAAAACTGATTGAGCGACTGATGCACTCTCCCCGCTATGGCGAGCACATGGCAATCCGATGGCTGGAGGCATCGAGATATGCAGATACAGATGGCTACCAGAATGATCGGTATCGATATCAACACGTCTGGCGTGATTGGATCATTGATGCATTCAATAAAAACAAACCATACGACGAATTCGCCATTGAGCAGATCGCTGGCGACATGCTACCAAACGCAACACTACGTCAACAAATTGCAACGGGCTTTGGTCGTAATCACCGAATCAATTCTGAGGACGGGTCGATTCCCGAGGAATGGAGAACCGAGAACGTCGTTGATCGTGTTGATACCTTCGGGACAATTTTCTTGGGGTTGACCATAGGGTGTGCCCGATGCCATGACCATAAATATGATCCGATCTCGCAGCGTGAGTACTACGGATTATTTGCCTACTTCAACAACGTGGCTGAATGGGGAGTTGGACCCAACAATGGCAACAGCCCACCGTTCATTGAGGTGCCCAAGAGTTGGCCCAATCTGGGCCCTCAGGAAGATCAGCTCATTCCGCCAGATCCCGTCAAGCTCCGCAACGCCAGGGCAGATCAGGGTAATGGGCTGAAGCGTCCGCAGGCAGGATCACCATCTACCTTGATGGTCATGCACGAACTTGAGCAACCACGGAAGACCTTTTTACTTCAGCGAGGGCAATACAACATGCCTGACCGGTCGTCACCGGTACAAGCAGGCGTACCAGATTCGCTGTCGCATGGCGATCAAACCCCACCCACCAATCGCTTGGAGTTGGCCAGATGGCTATTCGACCCATCACACCCGCTAACCGCCCGCGTAGCAGTCAATCGGATATGGCAGCAGTTTTTTTCTACAGGGCTGGTTGAAACCAGCGAAAACTTCGGATCTCAGGGTTCGCCACCTTCCCACCCCGAGCTGCTTGACTGGCTAGCGTTAGAACTCATCCGCAACGATTGGAACATCCGAGCGATTCAGAAACAGATCCTCCTGAGCCACACCTACCAACAATCATCACAGTTCCGTAATGAGCTACGTGACCGTGATCCGGAAAATCAACTTTACGCCCGTGGACCTCGTAGTCGACTGCCTGCCTTCACACTGCGCGATCAGGCACTCGCCGTGAGCGGTCTTTTGGTGGAAAAGATAGGTGGCCCATCTACAAAGCCCTACATGCCACCGAAGATCTGGAAATCCATTTCCAACAACAACTACAAGCAAGACCAAGGAAGCAACCTGTATCGTCGCAGCCTTTACACTTATTGGCGTCGAACGATACCACCGCCCACCATGATGAATTTCAATGCTGCGGCACGTGAGGTGTGCGTGGTAAGGACAGAAACCACGAACACGCCATTACAAGCGCTGACGTTGATGAACAACAAACTGTTCATCGAAGCTGCACGTTGCCTGGCTGAACAAATGTGGTTACCGGCCAAAGGTGACCCTGAAGTGGCAATTCAAGCCGGGTACCGGCGAACCGTTGGTCGTGATTCTACACCTGTTGAGTTGCAGATCATGATAAAAACACACAGGACATTTCTCTCACACTTCAAAAAAAATCCTGCTGCAGCCAAACTCTTATTGGCAGTCGGTGAGAGGCAGCGTGATCAGACGATTCCCGTGGTGGAACATGCCGCCATGACCATGCTTGCCAACATATTGCTAAACCTTGATGAGACGATCACCAAGGAATAGGAACCTCTACCATGAACCAGAACCTCTACTCACGTCGCTCGATGCTCTTGGGCTCACTTGCATTGGCATCCTTGCTGAATCGTGAGACCCATGCCCAGGAAAAGAATCCCACGGTGCACCGTGGCTTGCCAGAGTTACCACATTTCACACCTCGCGCGAAACGTGTGATTTACCTTTTTCAGTCCGGTGGCCCTGCGCAAATGGACCTTTACGACTACAAACCGGAACTGAAAAATCGGTTTGGAGAGGAAGTACCACGAAGCATCTATCCTGACGAACGCAAAACGACCATGAGTTCAGCGCAGGCCAGTTTCCCTGTCGCGCCCAGCACCTTTGATTTCAAACGTTGCGGAGAGGCAGGCTCATGGATCAGTAGCGCGTTGCCGCATATTGGCAGCATGGCGGACGACTTGTGTATCATTCGTTCAATGCACACCGACGCGATCAACCATGACCCTGCCATCACATTTCAACAGACAGGGTCGCAGATTCCAGGTCGCCCCAGTATCGGTTCATGGGTTGGCTATGGTTTGGGCAGCAACAATGATAATCTGCCAGCCTTTGTGGCCCTGAGCAGCAGAGGCAGTGGAAAGACTGGCCAACCTCTCTACGACCGCCTGTGGGGAAGCGGGTTTCTACCGTCAAAACATCAGGGAGTGAAGTTTCGAAATCAAGGTGACCCAGTTCTCGACATTTCTGATCCAGCTGGCATATCACGTGATCAACGCCGCGTGATGCTCGATTCACTCAAGCAACTGAACCAGCTCAAATTTGGCGAGGTGCAAGACCCTGAAATCGAAACACGGATCGCGCAATATGAATTGGCGTATCGCATGCAAATGTCCGTCCCTGATTTGTTGGACTTTTCAAATGAACCCAAACACGTCATGGATCTCTATGGAACCGAGGTGACAAAACCGGGTCGTTATGCCTACAACTGCTTGATTGCTAGACGACTCGCGGAGCGAGGCGTGAGATTCATCCAACTATTTCATCAAGGCTGGGACCAACACAACAATCTACCCACCCAGATTGGAAAACAGTGTAAGGATACAGATCAACCCACCGCGGCACTGCTACGTGACCTCAAGCAACGAGGCATGTTGGACGACACGCTCATCATTTGGGGTGGTGAATTTGGCCGGACTATTTATTCACAGGGAAAGCTGACGGAAAAATCCTACGGCAGAGATCATCATCCGAGCTGCTTTAGCATGTGGATGGCAGGAGGTGGAACTCGAGGCGGAGTTAACCACGGCAGCACCGACGATTACAGTGTCAACGTTGCAGAAAACGGGGTCAGCGTTCATGACCTGCACGCAACGGTACTGCATCTGCTTGGAATCGACCACGAGCGTTTGATCCACAAGTTTCAAGGTCGCGATTTTCGCCTCACCGATGTGCATGGCAAAGTTGTACAACCACTTCTTGCGTAAAAGCCGCTACTGGCTTGACAGGCACTTCTTGCTTTACAGAAAGTTTAGTGATGCGTTCAATTCTCTGGATCCTGATCCTGCTGTGCGTGAACAGCGCCGCGGCAGACTTCCCCACCTTGTTTAACAGCGAACCGTTATCAGATGAAACACTGATGCCTGCAGACGCTGCGGCGGCTAGCATGCAACTACCCAAGGGACTCATCGCAAAAGCTTTTGCATCTGAGCCCGATGTCCAAAACCCAATCGCCATGTCGTGGGATGCCAAGGGCCGTTTGTGGGTTGCCGAGAACTATACTTATGCAGAGCGACAGCAACGTTTTCAACTTGACCTGCGAGACCGAGTTGTCATTTTCGACAACACAACCGAGGATCGATTCAAAACACGTACGGTGTTTACTGACGATGTCCAAATGTTGACCGGAATCGAGGTTGGCTTGAATGGGGTGTGGCTGATGTGCCCGCCCAACTTAATTTTCATTCCCGATCTGAACCAAGATGATGTGCCAGACAGTGCTGGGGAGATTATTCTTGACGGTTTCACTGTTGCGCAGCAAAACTACCACAACTTTGCCAATGGTTTGCAATTCGGGCCAGACGGTTGGCTGTATGGAAGATGCGGTGGATCCTGTCCCGCAAAAATCGGAGCGCCTGGAACACCAGAGGGTGAGCGACTTGCGTTGGAAGGTGGAATATGGCGTTACCAGCCAAAAACAAAGCAAGTGGAAGTACTCACAACCGGAACGACAAACCCATGGGGGCATGACTGGAACTCTCTCGGTGAAGCATTTTTCGTGAATACAGTGAATGGACACCTATGGCATTTGATTCCTGGTGCGCATTTCACACGACCATTTGTGCTAGATCCAAATCGACGGACTTACGAACTGATTGATTTCCATGCTGACCACTGGCACTTTGATACTGGACAAAGCTGGACTAAATCACGAAATGGCACTGCCAACTCGTACGGCGGCGGCCATGCCCACTCCGGGACCATGGTTTACCAAGCGGACAACTGGCCAAAGATCTATCGCGATCGCCTTTTCACTCTCAACTTTCACGGCAGACGGATAAATCAGGAAATTCTTAGTCGTAAGGGTTCAGGGTACGTCGCATCACACGGACAGGACCTTGTTCTGGCAAAAGATCCATGGTTCCGTGGTATGGAATTGGGGTCTGGCCCAGATGGCGCGGTTTTTGTTTTGGACTGGAGCGATACCGGCGAATGCCACGAACACACCGGAGTGCATCGGACAAGTGGACGTATTTTCAAGTTACGCAACACTCAAAAACCTGCCGCGACCAAGTCCACTGACCTTACCAACTGGTCCTTAACCGAGTTGGTCAACGTCCACGCTGGCCGCAATGACTGGTACACGCGTCAAGCGAGGCTGGAATTGGCAAGGCGTGCCATGACAAGTGATATCACATCCAGCTACCCAGACTTGAGAAAACTGCTTGAACAACCAGAAAACAATCCAACGACCAAAGTTCAGGCATTATTAACTCTGCATGTACTGGGTGGTGCTGACCAGACTTTATTACGCAAACTGTCCACGGCGAGTCATGAATCACTCAGGAGTTGGTCCATCCGCATGCTGACAGATGACTGGCCGCTTGATGATGCGATGGGCGTATCGCCCGCCACTGCGTCTGATCGAAATCGAGTAAGACAACAGTCCCAAGAACTCATGCCGCTTTTGCTTGCGATGGCGAACCATGATGCTTCAGCTCTAGTGCGTTTGACTCTTGCCTCCACTCTGCAACGACTGCCAATCGACTTCCGACCCCTGCTGGCCAAAGCACTTGTCAATCGTGAGGAAGATCAAACGGACCACAACTTACCACTGATGATTTGGTACGGACTAATCCCCGTTACAACTCGAAATCCTGCTGAACTACTCAATGTTGCGAAAGATTGCAAACTCCCAAAAACCTTGGAACTTATTTCGCGTTGTCTTGCGGAAGAAGTGGATGCGTTTCCACAAGCACTTGATGGACTGTTGACACATGCAGCAAAAGAAAAGGGCACTCATTTAAAAACGGTCTTGACCGGAGTCAATCTTGGTTTGAAAGGTAGAATCAATGCTCCACGCCCAAAATCATGGGATCTGATTACCAGACAAGAGTCACCTGAAAACGAAAAACTGATTCGTGAGCTTGGTGTGGTGTTTGGCGATGGTCGGGCCATCGCAGAACTGAAAACCATTGCACGAGGGGTGGGGCAGTGGGAACCCGCGGTGCGTTCAGCAGCTCTCCAAACCTTGATCCAAAGTGATGCAACCGGAATGAGAGCTATCTGTGAGGAGCTCCTCTCTGACCAGCATGTAAATCTATTAGCAGCCCGAGGTTTATCTCAATTTGATGAACCTGAAATTGGACAAAAGCTTGTTGATCGGTATCGCAATTTTCGCAGCCCGGTACGCCCGCAAGTCATGTCAATGCTTGTGTCTCGAAAGTCCTTCGCGCGGGCAATGCTTCAAGCGATAGAAAAGGGAAAAATACCAGCCAATGACTTGTCTGCGTTTCAGGTAAGACAGATCAAAAGCTTCGGTGACCCTCAACTTAATCATCTTATTGGACGCGTATGGGGAGAGGTTCGCACTACTCCGGATGAGATACAAATCAAAATGGACTCACTAAAAGAGTCACTGGAAACTTCCTTGCTCACGGAAGCCCAACTCGGCAATGGTCGCCGACTGTTTAAAAGACTGTGTCAGAATTGCCATCGCTTATTCGGTGAAGGTGAACAGATCGGTCCCGACCTGACAGGATCCAATCGCAATGACATTGACTATCTTCTGAGTAATGTGGTTGATCCCAGCGCAGTCGTTGCCAAGGACTATCGCATGAGCATTCTGCTCACCACTGACGATCGCATCTTCAACGGCTTAATCACCAACGAAACAGATCGCACGATCTCGATCCAAACTGCAACCGAGAATCTCAGTTTCGACAAGGAGAACATCCAAACTCAAAAACTGACTGAGAAATCTCCGATGCCAGATGGGCTTCTAGATACGCTTTCCAGTCATGAAATTAGAGACCTGATCCGGTACCTCCAGCAGCCCACACGAATCACGGCGCGCTAGGGTGAAAACTGGGTAGAGCAATACTTGCAAGGGCAAGCTCACTGTCGGCATCCCAATCCGGACATCGCTGGTGACCCGAGATCTTTGGTCAGTTCATGTTCAGGCCAGATCACACAAACCACGACCAAGCCTAAATCCCGCGCGCAAACGTTCTGCTCGCATTTCCCGAAGAAGCGCAGGCGATGGTGCAAGACCTCATCAACGGCTCCGTAATGATCACAATCCGTGTATTCGGACCCTCATCGTGATCGCCAAGGTTCCGTTGACCAGAGTTTTTTGACTGTGGTGTATTTTGTCCTACCTTTTAAGTGAAGTAAGTAAGTCGTTGTACGACTTGCTGCCAAAACGGCCCCAGTCGCACGAACGCGATGACAGCCGTTTTGGTCAGCCTTGCTCCCTGAACAAGGGCAAACCGTCTGTAAAGGCGGGGCGCAAAGCCACGGATCCAATCCGTTCATCGTGCACGAATGCATGAACGGGCGTGTTGGACCGCCGGGTTGCCGAGGGAACATGCGTTTGCGGTCATGACCGCAACCCATGCCAAGGCGTGTCAGACGAAAGTCGGAGACGAGGCTGTTCCGTTACCGAGGTATGACTCACATTGAGCCGTACATTTTAAGTCGTCGTCGCATATCCACCAGATATGCTTCTCACTCCCAAGGAGAGAGACATGAAAAATTTCGCTGATAGCGTCGTAAATTTCCTGAAAGAAGAAGATGGTCCTACCGCAGTTGAGTACGCCGTTATGTTGGCACTCATCGTAGTTGTCTGTCTGGCTGCTGTTGGAACCATTGGAACCAGCGCAAAAGAAAAATTCGAATTGGTAGGTAGTGAGCTTGCCAAGTAAATTGGCTTCCGCTGGCCTCTGGCTGTATACATAGGATATCTCGTCGCTTCCCGGCACGGTTCCACCATATAAGGAACCGTGCCGTAGCGCCGAGATGTTTGCGTTGAGATTGACGAATCGACACCTCAACCGCATGCGATCTCAATCGCAACACCTCCTGCTCCCTGCGAGGTCCTGCCATGAACTACCCATTACTGCCTGCCGACGCAGCCGCCTACGCCTGGCAACTTTCCTGTTGCTTAGTGACACTCCTGTTCGCAATGTTCAGTTGGCTGATAGGGCCTCGCTGACACTCGTCGAACCGCATCCATGATGAAATGAGGCATACCATGCTTCATGCGCACCAACCGCTCGCCAACAAACTACCGAGATACTGACTATGGAAATGCTACTCCAAGGAATTGCTGAAAACTGGACCGTCTGGTTCGTCACGGTCGTCCTGATCATTGCCGCCATCATCGATGGAGCGATCTTGAAGGTGCCCAATTGGCTGACTTTTCCCTTCATCGCTTGCGGCTGGCTCCACTGGACCCTGCAAGACGGTATTACCGGTTTGGGCTGGAGTTTGCAGGGAACCTTTGTCGGAATGATGCTGCTGCTCGTTCTACGTAATGTCGGTGGCATGGGTGCCGGCGACGTCAAACTACTTGCGGGTATCGGATCTTGGCTCGGCGTCATGGTTACCCTCTATGCATTTGCCGCAACTGCCATTGTAGGGGGAGCCATGGCGATGTTCATGATCCTTCGTAGTGGACAGTGGGAGAAGCATCTCGCCATGGGGCACCAGATCTTACATGAGTGGAAAACAGTGCGAAGTCCCAAAAAACTCTCCGCAATCGCAAGAGAGAGAAAGACTTCGATGTACCTGCTGCCCTACGGAATACCAATGGCGATCGGGTCGATTGCCTACTTTGCGATTGCTGGCATGTTCGTTTGAGCAGCAGTAGCCGGGCGACGTAGATGTCAACTTCTAACGATTAGGCGACCTCGTCGGATTGCGTTGGGGCCGCCGATCGTATAGTTGGTAGCTCAACGATCCTGCGGGTTGCAGGGATCCAATGTATTGTGCCGAAAATGACTCTTACGGCAGTTCCCGCTGTGCATCGGCACGTGGTGAAGTGACCACAAAACCCAACGGGTAACTCGTTTCAAACGATTTAGGGCCATGCGTAGTAAATCCATCTATCTTCTGCTTTCTTGCGTGTGCGGCACCGTTGCAGCGGTTCTGGCCAGCGAGTGGTTGAAGGCTCAAGGCAACCAAAATACGACAAGCATGGTCGAAATTTTTGTAACAACCTCGTCGATCGACGTGGGCGAGAAAATCACAGGGGAAAAAATTGCATTGGAGCGATGGCCGGCGGACAAAGTCCCAGAAGGCACGAGCCAAAAGCTGGTAGAGGTCGAAGGTAAGTACGCCAAACAACGTCTGTATGAAGACGAACCGATCATTCTTGCCAAGCTAATGGACGAAAACTGGACAAGTGTCCCCAATGGCTGGAAAGCTGTTGATATGGATGCCAGTGAACTTGGTATTTCCAGTTCGCTTCAGCCAGGAGATCGAGTGGACGTTGTCGGCTTCTTCGAAAAGGGTGATTTCATTCCCCGAAGCGAATCACATACTGTCTTCATGGGAATCCGTGTCTTCTCAATCGACGGGGACACATCACGACGCACTGACGCTGAGCGGGGTAAGCCGGCCAGATATCTACAATTGTTGATTCCCGAGAAAGACAAAGATGCATGGTCGTATGCGAAAGAACTGGCGGACATTGAGTTGCATAAGGCTAGCGATCAGGATCACACGCTTGAGGATGGCTCAAACGAAGCCGCTGCTGATTTTCTCGCGATGATCGAGAACCATCGAAAAGAACTGGAAGCGGAAGAAGAAAGACTCCGACTTGAGCAAGAGGAAGCAGCTCGTCAGGAATTAGAAGCAGAGGTCACTGTTGAACCCGCGATCACCGAGGAAAAAGTCGAAGGCTTTACCATGTTCAAGCTCGTTGCAGGACGAATGCTGGAATACCGGATTGTGGCCGGAAAACTACCTGTACTCATTGGGGAAGTCGGAACCAATGATAGGGAACCACAGAATTCACCGACCAGCGTTCTTCCCGGGAAGGTCCAACAAGATCACGATTACCGCCGACCGAATGGGAAAGACAGTCCGTTCTTTCAGCCACCCTCGAATGTCGAAAATTGATAGGAAGGCATCGAGTGCGGGGACCTTTTCCCACTGAGACAATTTGGATCAGCCCATCAATTGATAGCTGATTCTGGCAACCACCTTTCATTGACAACCGTTACACGCACTGACCTCTGACGCTACTACAGTGAGAACTGCCTCATTTGGTAGAGCAGAATTCGAATGGATTCGAATTTGGTCCAGCAAGGATGCCCCAGCGATGGAAACGAACCGATTGATGGCACGGCTCTCCGCCGCAATATTGATTGCCACGACGATCTCCGTCGCATGCCTCCGGCCTACGTACGGCCAGACCGCCCCGAATATTTTGGCATCGGCTGGGCCTTCCGTTGCCCACAACATTTCGCAACCCACTGAGCGGGTTGAAATGATTGTTAAAAGTAGCCGCATCCTCACTCTTGAGGAGCGGATTCCAAAGTTTCAGGTTTACAACGAATTAGTAGTCGGGGCGACTCCGGTTTCTCAGAATCAGATTCAGATCTTTGCGAAGACACCTGGCACGACGCAGTTGAATCTTTGGGACACCAATGACCGTCTTTACACCGTGAACGTCACTGTGATGGCCGACGCGAGACAGGTCGAAGGAATCCTGGAAAGCCAACTCCCATTGGCGACTCTCAAGGTCATTCCGATCGAGGATAGTGCGATCATTTCCGGAACAGTAACCAGCGTAGATGATGTCGACCGAGCCGTCGCCATTACAGAGCAGTTCTACACAACCGTGGTGAATAACATTCGTGTTGTTGGAGTTCAGACTGTTCTGTTGCATACCAAAATCATGGAGGTGTCTCGCACCAAGTTGCGAGATCTTGGTATCGACTGGGGTAGCGTTTCCACGGGCTCCTTCTTTTATTCTGCACCAAGCGGTTTGATTCGAGCTGCTACAAGTGGTGCGACGGCCATCCCCTCGGCAGGAGCGAGTGTAGCGGCAACCAACAAACTATTCGCCAGCGCCGGCGACTTTCAGGCATTGATTTCAGCTTTACGAAAACAGGACCTGATCAAGTTTCTTGCTGAGCCGACCGTCGTGGCAACCCACGGTCGCCCAGCGAGATTCAACGTAGGTGGGCGTGTTCCTTACATTGTTCCGAGCAACAATGCAGTCACAGTGGACTATGAAGAATTTGGTACTGCGGTGGACTTTCTTCCATTCGTCGTCGGCCCTGGTCGGATTCGGTTGGAAGTCCGTCCCGAGGTAACCGAGCCCGACCCATCTCGCTCGATCAGCGCAGAAGGGATAGATGTTCCGGCTTTCAGCTCTCGCTACGTTGAAACTGCTGTGGAGTTACAGGCAGGGCAGACATTCGCGATCGCTGGCCTGCTGCAAAGTCGCACTGAGGCGGTCACACGAGCTACACCCTTCTTCGGCGAGTTACCCTACATCGGTGCTGCTTTTCGCCGGGTCACCGAGGCCAGAAATGATATCGAACTGTTGATCACAGTCACCCCAGAGCTAGTCGACGCACTGGATCCTCACCAAGTTCCACGAGGCGGCCCAGGCCTCAATTCAATGTCACCTAGTGATACCGATTTGTTCGGTCACGGTCACATCGAAGTCCCCAACTTGCTGGGGGGCAATGACTGCAACATGGAAGGCGATCGCAACAACGTGATGCCGGAAGTCATGCCGGAAGTCATGCCGGGGCAATTCAAAAACGAGGAAGCCATTCCACCAGGAGCAATTATTCCGGGTAGGGCACCGGTCATTGTAGGCGAGGGAGTATCCATTACTGCCCCACCAGTGAAGTAACGCAAGCAACAGAAGAAGCACATTTACAAACGCTCGCGTCGCAAGTCGTCAGACATCCTATGAGTAAGCCATCTCATGAGTAACGTATTACGAATCGCCCTCGTCGATCCAAACGACGCAACGCGTGAATCCTTAAAAGCAATGTTCTTGGGGTTAAATACGGTTTGGTTGGAGGCTGACTGTTCACGATACGAGTTCTTTCCAGATGTGCTGGAGCAGACAACCCCGGATATCGGCGTTGTATCGCTCGACAGCAACCCTGATCAAGCAATTGACCTGATCGAGAGACTGACAACAGAAATCCCGGGAACAGCAATCCTTGCTGCAAGTCGTGATACCGACGGGCAACTGATTCTTAAAACGATTCGCGCAGGAGCGAAAGAATTCCTGACGCTTCCAATTTCAGATGAGGATTTTTCCGAGGCACTTCATCGTGTCACGCATCAGAACTTTGGTTCGATGAAAAGCGGGGCTCGCAGCAGCAAAGTGATCGCCATTGCTGGCGCAACAGGGGGAGTAGGCACGACAAGCACCGCCGTCAATCTTGGTTGTGTGCTTGCAGAGAATACGCTGAACAGCGTTGCATTACTGGATCTTGATCTGGCACTCGGCGATGCCGATGTATTCTTGGACTCCATCCCCGAGTACACGCTGGCTGATGTTGTTCAGAATGCGTCCCGCCTCGACATCCAACTGCTAAAGCGATCGCTTACCAAACATAGCAGTGGCCTGTATTTGCTTCCCAGGCCAATTGAATTACAAGAAACCAACACGATCACCGCCGACAGCATACGCAAGGTAATCGGGCTGCTGAAAGCATCCTTCACACACCTGATTATCGATCTGTCAAAGACTTACAGTCTGATTGACATGACTGCGATTGAGAGTGCATCAAAAGTGGTGTTGGTGACTCAGTTGGACCTACCCTGCTTGCGCAACGTCGTCCGTCTGATGATGAGCTTCGAGGAAATGGACGATCTCAACGAGAAGGTTGAGATCGTAGTGAATCGAGCGGGACTGGACTCCGGTCAGATCAGCTTAAAAAAAGCCAAAGAAACCCTGGGACGAGAAGTCTTCGCATTGCTTCCCAATGACTATCGAACGATGATTGAAGTTCGTAACAACGGCGTGCCTTTGATCGTACAGGCACCGCGAGCAGGCATCACTCATGCAATTCGTGAACTGGCCTCAAAACTTGAGGAAACGAGCCAACGAATCGAAGGAAATGGCGAACTAGTGGTAAATGCAGGGAAGAGCAAATGGAAAAAGTTCTGGCCAGGAACCAAGTAAAGCAACTTCGCTGGCACCAACGAAGTGCTCGGCAGTTTACTGCTGCGGTTCACACGATGCTGCTGCTAGATATCGCTGCTCTCAACCCAGCGGATCAAGCTTCGCACCATCACGCCAGTAGCACCGGCATCCCTTGATGGCTTGGCACCATCAGCGAATGCGGGACCTGCGATATCGATGTGAACCCAGGGTACATCGCCCACAAAGTTCTCAAGAAATTTGGCGGCCGTGATCGCGCCACCCCAGCGACCCTCACCAACGTTTTTAATGTCTGCGACCTTACTTTTGACCTTTTCGTCAAAGAGTTTGAACATGGGCAATTGCCAGACAGGTTCTCCCTCCGTGTCAGCAGCAGTTTGAATTTCGTCACAAACTCCCTGATCGTTTGTCATCAAACCTGCAACATCCGTTCCCAAAGCCACCATGCAAGCACCCGTGAGCGTGGCAAGATCAACCATCGCTCGTGGCTCATGCTGGATTGCTACATCGAGCGTATCAGCAAGCACCACACGCCCCTCGGCGTCAGTGTTGTGAATCTCAATCGTTTTTCCACTTCGGGTCTCAATCACATCACCTAACTTGTAGCTGTCACCGCTGACCATATTTTCAGCAAGGCCGCAAAACCCGATCACATTACGTCTCAGGCCCAGCTTTGCAATTCCATGAATGGCGCCGACCACGGTGGCTGCACCTGCCATATCACATTTCATATCAAGCATTCCAGCACTGGGCTTGAGCGATAGCCCGCCACTATCAAAGGTGACTCCCTTTCCGACCAGAGCCAATGGCTTTTCTGATCCACCCCCATTGTATCGAAGGATTAATAGTCGAGGCGATTTGGATGATCCTGCCCCCACCGCAAGAATGGCTCTACAGCCCTCAGCAATCAACCGCTGCTCGTCCCAAACTTCGACGAGAACAGAGCTACCCTCAAATAGAGACGTGGCCTTTTCTGCGAAGCTTTGCGGAAAGACAACCGCAGGTGGCTCATTAACCAGTCGCCGTGTGTGGTTAATAGATTCACCAATCACTTGCCCCCGCTGGAGGCTTTCTGAGGAGACATCTAGAAACAGAATTTTCTCAGGAACGCATAACGGCAGATCGGACTGATAAATCGCCTGTTGCTCACATCCCGAGAGAGCCCCCGCGACCAGTGCATCATGGGTGGTCGGCGGAAAAGATTCACCCAAAGCAACCAGAACTGTTTCACGCTCGCGATCGCCTAAGCGACGAACCAGCATGGCTCCCGACTCAAATGCCAAGTCTCTGTCGGGTTCACCAGACCCCAATCCTACGATGAGTAGCATCCTGGGGCCGGAATCTGCCGGAGAAGCAAGCAGGGTCAACTCACCTTTTTTGCCCCGTATTTCGCCGCTTTCCACCAGACGCTTGACCCAACCCCCGGTCAAGTTATCGATCGTGTTCAATGTTGACGAAAGACTACCCTGTTCCGTCAGACCGACGACCAACACATCGCTTTTCTGCTCTAAAATTTCGGTGACGGTTAAAAGTTCCGGGGATGGAATTGGATTGCTGTCCAACATGCGTATTTCAAGTGGTTGTGGATGGGATGGGCAAGATGACCGATACACGGGTATCGTTAGTCTATGTTGCCAGACGCGGTTATCCTAGCCATCCTGATCTGGTTCCCAACACCATCCGTGTGCAAGAGCGTTTCCAACCGTGAAGCATCGTTCAACTCAAGACGCCGTCAAAGACCTGCGAGAAGGTGGATACCTGATCCAGATTGATGAACAAGTCGACGCTCATTTGGAAATGGCAGAAATCCAGCGCCGCGTGTATGCCAACAACGGCCCCGCACTTCTGTTCACCAACATCCGCGATTGCCGTTTCCCTGCTGCTTCAAATTTGTTCGGGTCGATCGAACAAGCGAGGTATTTATTTAGAGAAACCCTTGAAGCAGTTCGGAGGGTGATCGAAGTAAAGATTGATCCATCGGCACTACCAAAACGACCATTTCGTTACGCGGGCGTGCCACTCACTGCCCTGAGCATGCTACCCCGCAAGGTGAATCGTGGCGCCGTTCAACAGTCGACTTGCAAAATCACAGACTTACCCGCAATCAAGTGCTGGCCCGACGATGGGGGTGCCTTCGTCACACTGCCGCAAGTACTGAGTGATAATCCGAATGCTCCTTCGAACTTGATGCAGGTAAATCTTGGAATGTATCGGGTGCAACTCTCGGGTAACCAATACGAACCCAACACGGAGGTCGGACTGCACTATCAGATTCATCGTGGTATGGGCGTACATCATCGAGCTGCTCTAGATCGTGGCAAGCCACTTCGCGTGACGATCACGGTTGGTGGATCCCCGGCGATGTCAGTTGCCGCAGTGATGCCACTTCCAGAGGGTCTTACTGAATTAACATTTGGGGGAGCTTTGGCCGGTCGACGTATCCGCATGATCACTGGCAACCATGCCCCAGTTTACGCTGACGCTGATTTTGCGATCGTGGGCACGATCAATCCTAACCAAACCAAACCAGAAGGACCTTTTGGCGATCATCTTGGGTACTACAGTTTGCAACATGAGTTCCCAGTAATGCAGGTTGAAAGTGTATGGCATCGCAAAGATGCAATCTGGCCATTTACGGTCGTTGGTCGCCCACCACAGGAAGATACGACTTTTGGTCAGCTAATCCACGAGCTCACAGATCCCATCATTCCGTCAGTGATTCCTGGAGTGAAGGCGGTTCATGCCGTGGACGCTGCAGGTGTCCATCCCCTGTTGCTGGCGATTGGTAGCGAACGCTACATGCCCTATCTTGATCGACCGGAACCGCAGGAACTGCTGACTCAAGCCAACGCAATTCTTGGCAATGGGCAACTTTCATTAGCCAAGTATCTCTTCATCACGGATGATCCCAGCAATGAGCTCAACATCCATGACATTGAGAGCTACCTACATCACATCCTCTCCCGCGTTGACTGGAAACGTGACCTGCATTTTCAGACTCGGACCACGATCGACACGCTTGACTACTCGGGCAGTGGATTCAATCAGGGTTCCAAAGTAGTGATTGCGGCGACAGGGCCGCCGCAGCGTAGTTTGGGTACTGACCTACCACAAGAACTGACATTGCCAGAAGGATTCAAGAACCCGAAGATGGTTTCACCGGGCATCATCACGATTGAGGCACCTCGATTTACCAACGCCGGATCATCAAACGATTTGCAGAGCTTTGTAAAAAGCATGGCAAACAGTCCATCTTTTGCAACACATCCTCTAATAACACTTGTCGACGATAGTGATTTTGCCGCACGCTCGATGAGCAACTGGCTGTGGACCACGTTCACACGAAGCAACCCTGCCTGTGATATAGGCGGACTTAACGCCAAGTCTGTCAATAAACATTGGGGCTGTCGTGGTTCACTGGTGATCGACGCAAGGATCAAACCACATCACGCACCACCACTAATTGAAGATCCGGAAGTCACAGCAAAAGTCGATGCCCGGGCAGCTCGCGGTGGCGAGCTCGCAAAGTACCTTTGAATTCCGTCTTTTCGCTACTTCACCGATCAATCACCATGTCCAAACTGCAAGAAGTTTTTGACTGCCCCGAACCCGTTGCACTGGTTACCGGTAGCGGTTCTCGAAGAGTAGGACGGGCAATCGCTATCCACTTGGCCAGTCTCGGATGTCGCGTTGCTCTGCACGCTAATACGAGTGTTGATCAAGCCAAAGACGTTGCCAGACAGATCAGTGACAAGCACTCGAAACAGACTATCGTCACACAAGGAAGCCTGTGTGATGAAGGGACACCGCAACGATTGGTTGACGAAACAGTAGCAAAATTCCAGCGGATCGATATTCTGGTCAACAGCGCCGCGATCTGGCAGCCGAAACCCTTGGAAAAGATCACTGCGGGTGAAATCCGAGAATATTTTGAGATCAACTCAATCGCGTCTTTCTTATCGGCCAAAGCAGCAGGGCTGAGCATGGTGGGACAGCCCATGGGCGGATCCATTATCAATATTGGTGACTGGGCCACAGTGCGTCCTTATCTGGACCATGCGGCTTACTTTCCCAGTAAAGGCGCGATCGAGACCATGACCCGATCACTAGCCGTTGAGTTCGGACACCGGAATCCGCGAATCCGCGTCAATTGCATCCAACCAGGCCCTGTCTTACTGGGCGAAGAAGCGACCGAGGAGTTTGCTCAGAAGATGGCAACCAGCACACTGGCAGGCAAGGTTGGCACCCCTGAGCACGTCGCGCACGCAACCCAGTTTCTTTGCGAAAACGACTTTGTGACCGGTACCTGCATTCCGGTCGATGGAGGGCGTAGCATCTTCGCCCCTGATGGAATTCAGGCCGGACTCAATAGTGGTTAACAGAGCAAGTCCCCGAGAGGAGTGTAGTCATGAGTCGCGAAGTCACAAAACAACTCTTGCTCAGTGGAAGCAGTGCTTCGGACGAATCCTAATTTCGCGAGGGCTCCCGGTCGTATACAACCCAGGTCATCGCGTCCCAATGCTTCACTGCCAGACCACGTGGCCATCCGCAAAACAGATTCTGGCACCAGATCACTGCGATGCTGCCACAAAAACTGTGCTTCGCTCCACAAATTCAGATCTGGATTACTGGCTCGTGAGTCTGTACCTAATGCCACTCGCACACCATGCGACAACATCTTCGCCACAGGATGCGATTCATATTGAAAGAAATGGTGAGTCCTCGGACAGTAGACGACCGTCATATGGGGATATTCTGCAAGCTTCACTATTTCTGCTTCATTTAAGTCGTTTGCGTGAATAACAAGAGATCGCGGAGCCCTTGCCAATTGCTCAATCAACCACAGAAAGGGGTTCTTTGGCCACGGAAAAAGGTCATCCCGCCAAACTCCCATCAACTTGAGAGCCTCCGCAAACGGCCCGACACCGCGTTCCAACAGTTCTCGCTCATGGGGTGATTCGGCGACGTGCATGGCCAACGATCGATGCTTGGCATGCGCCAGTTGAAGACATGCCTCAAGAGTTTCCTGAGAGGTAGAATAAGGCGCATGCGGGCTCACCCCAGTGCAAGCGTTAAGTCCGAGATGAGCCTTCGCAACGTCAAGACGTTCTCTGCCGCGTTCCGAACTTAATCCCAAAACCTCCGCAAAAGAGATCAGATCTACAGTGTCTAGCTGTGAGGGATAGTTGCAAGGCGGTGTTGAAATTTCACCAATCAGGCACGTCCCCGTGCGTGCACACTCCCTTATTCCACGCTCAATGGCATCACTACGGCCTGGCTCAGCGGTGGCTCGGCGCGTTCTCACTACCTGACCTATCCACTCTGGCAATGAGATCCCGGGGAAACCGACCATCTCTGAACAGTCTGAAAATTCAAGATGTGTATGGGCATTTACCAAGCCCGGCAGAACGGCAATATCCCCCAGATCCTTCGCGGAGCGTGGTGCTGGCCCGGATCCAAAAGCAACTACTTGACCATCGTCAATTTCCACCCAACCGCCATGAATAGGCTCACTCGTTACGGGAACAATCCACCGTGCCGATAATATTTGGCTTTCAAGTTTCATCATGAAAATACCTTCTCCACAAAATCGCCTGCCGCATTCATTCTACGACCGCGATCCCGTGCAAGTAGCCCGGGAATTATTGGGAATGTCACTGCTTCGAAAAACTCGAGGCAAGTGGATTGGTGGTCAAATTGTTGAAACCGAAGCCTACTTGGCTAAGGGCGATCCAGCCAGCCACAGTACTCGAGGAAAAACCGCTGGAAATGCTTCCATGTTCGGACCGCCGGGAACATTGTACGTCTATCCAATCCATGCCAAGTATTGCTTGAATGCTGTAACACAGTCGCCAGGAGTCGGCAGTGCTGTGCTGATCCGCGCCATCGAGCCGAGATGGGGTCTAGCCGTGATGCAACGTCAGCGTGCCATCGACGATCTGAGTCGGTTGACCCGGGGACCGGCAATGCTTTGTCAAGCACTCGGTGTCGATCACTCACTCGACGCTTCAGATCTTGTTCATTCCTCCAGTGTAGGTATTTTCCAGAGTGGGCAAACAGTATCGCGAGTGTGTCGCACTGCACGGATTGGCGTTACCAAAGCACAGAAACGAAAACTACGATTTTTCATCGATGGCAATTGGTACGTCAGCGGTCGCAGGCAGGATCATCGAACGCGACCTACCCGCGCAATCAACAACCCAATTGGCTGACACAATCATGTGCGTCAGAAAGTGATGCACAATGGGATCTTGCAACTGGCCACCAACCCCGAATCAGCTTCAGACACAGGAAATCCCTCCAAACCGCACATTTGCCATGACTGATTCCGATCAGTGGCATCATGACGATTCGGTGGTTCATTCCTTTTCTCACGGACCCTGCAACTGCCTGAACACAAAACCCCGCACTTGCCATGATGGCCATCCCCACCCTAAGCCGATGGCGTTAGTGGAACGATGGCGAGGATGCCTCGTACTGCTGAGGAATGAACACAAGTGGCTCTGCAGATCTCTCTTTGGAGACGATGGTGCTCCCACCTGACCCTGCTTCCGCATCGCAGGCCAGACTCATTCCAAACTCATGCTGCCGCCATGATGTTCGGCAGCCTCGTGATGGCTGAAAGGAATCCAGTGCCATGCGAAGTCGGCCTTGGCCACACGCTCTGATCGTTGCAGCAGGAATCGCCCTCATCGTGACCCTGATCTGCTGGGATTCCAAGATCGCTCATTCGATCGAACCAGTAGTGATTGAGCATCTCAAATTTGATCCTGAGAGCGATGCAGAGTCATCACCATCCGACCTCGTAATGCCCTACTTCACCCCCATCGAGCGGATTGGAACGAAGCCCTCGGGGGCAAAATCAGTCACTTCGACAATGCCAGCAATCATCGAAGTTCCCCCCAGTCTGATTCCTACCTGCCAATGCAATCACGAATGCACCTGCCTTCAGATAAGTCGCGCAGATTCGGCGATGCGTTCGTCATACCGTTGTCTTTTCTTCGAAAACGACTTTCGGTATCTCAATGACCGCTGCTATCACGGTTCACACTATCCCGGTGACCACTTGAAAGGGTTACTACGGCAGCGCCTGGACATTGGAGGCGAAGCTCGCATCCGATTCCAAGACGAATCGAACATTGCTGGAAACGGCTTGACCGGTGACAGTGATGATTATTGGCTAACGCGTGTACGACTTTTTGCAGACTACCAAATCAATGATTGGTTCCGACTGTACGCTGAGTACCTGCACGGTGGTTCGACAGCGGCAATACTACCGCCAGGTCCTGGCAGCCCCTCGCTTGATCGCATCCAAAACGCTTTTTTTGACACACAACTCACTGAAACATTGAGTCTGCGTGTTGGGCGTCAAGAACAGTGCTATGGGTCCCAACGACTGATATCGCCACTGGACTGGGTGAATAACCGGCGGACCTTTGATGGCGTGAAGGTCATTCATCAAGGACACCGGTGGAACACTGATGCTTTTTTCCTCCATCCGGTGGGCAACACGCAATCTGGAAAAAACAGCAACCGTGCCGACGAGAAAGTTGACTTCTACGGAATTTATGCTGCACAGCGATCCACTGAATCCTTGAAACTTGATGCCTATTATTTAGGACTCAATAACCGACGGGAACAATACAACTACCAGACCATTGGCAGCCGACTTTGGGGAGAAACCGAAACTGGAAAGTTGTTTGCATTCGAAGGTGCCTACCAATTTGGCAGCAATAGTCCGGGATATGGAAATCACGACGCAGGATTTATCACTGCTGGCCTGGGCCACCGTCTACGCCACCTGCATTCGCACAGTAAAACAGATTCCCAACTTTGGCTGTGGTACGACTGGGCTTCCGGAGACAACGAGGTTCCCGCCTCTAGAGGCGACGGCGGATTCGATGCATTATTTCCACAATCGCATTGGTATCTCGGCTTCATGGATCTGTTTGGACGTCGTAACATCAATGATGTCAGCCTTCAGTTCACGACCCCCATACTCAGTCCGAAAGTTGAACTGACACTCTGGTACCACTATTTCTTCCTGAATCAAAAAACAACTCCGTACAACGCGGACATGACAGCGTTCAACCCAACCAATGCAGCAGCGGATCGTGACTTGGGTCAAGAGTTGGATGTTTTGATCAACGTTGCCTTGAATCCGCGAAACGATCTTCTTCTGGGATACTCGATCTTTCAGCCCGGCAAATACTACAAACTGACTCCAGGCGTCCCGAGCGATGCTGATGGACAATTCCTGTACCTGCAATACCAAACTCGTTTCTAGCCAGAACCCACTCCAACACCGGCGGATTCACGCCAGCAAAAAAACGGCGTGACTGATGATTGAGTCACAATCGACTCATTTACCGATGCGAATCAGACCGTCGATTGTATGTGCAAATAAGGAGTCATTTGCGAAACTCAAACTCGCTCGATTCCATGCACCGCCAACGGGCCCAAGATCATTGATCGCAATAATCGCTTCTTCGTTTAGCGTCTCACTGTCCCAACGAATCACGTACACCGTACCAGCCATCGTTGGCAAGTAAAGACAGCTGCCGATCACCGTCGGCAACTGTGATGCATGGTGTCCCCAACCATTGCCCATGGATCGCTGGTCACCCATCACCACGTTTCCGCTAATATCTTTCATGTCGTTCTCTTTGAAGGCCCACTTGGTAATAGGAAGTGGCACCTGCTTCTTCTTAGCCCTCTTCAAAGCGTCTAACACTTTTACATTCATGTCCTCGGGGCCCCACAACAACTCGTCTTTTTGTCTTTCGGACCCTGGACGCATCTGCACGGGCAGTTGCAAATATTCGACGCGTCCATTTCTGGAGTCAACCCTTCCCAGCCACGGTTCTGTGTAACTACGAAAGTAATGATAAGGTCCCGCGAGCACGTTTGATTGCTGGATAATCGATCTTGGTTTCTTGACATTCGTAATATTTCTTATTTCCGTCTTCCATCCCTCAGCACCATGCATTCGCACCGAAACATTTTTGACAATCGAAACTTGCCGTTTGATGTTTCCGGTCAATGCATCAACCCACAAATGATTTCCGGCGTCAAAAACCAGAACATCGTCCCCCACAAGATTGTAGGCCATCGTGCTCATGAACTTCGGCAACGGCAGCGTCCAGAGGGTCTTCCCATCAGCAACATCAATCATGGAAACGCCTGTTGGTTTTTCGGGGGGTGCATGCCCGCCACCACGACCGACAATCATCACCTCACGACCATCTGTTCGAGACATGAGTAGTGGCACACACCCCATATTGACGCCACAAGTCGTTGCCCACCTGTCTTGGCCCGTCCGAAGATCAATGGCTTGTAGTTGCGTCCACTCTTCGACCGGCGCATCACCGTGATCGTGTGTGAATTTCCCTCCCTCATCCGGCATGTAGCTCTGTTTGATAAAAACCACAGATCCTTGAATCAGTGTCGGTTGACTACGTCCAACTGCCATCAGTTCCCGAGTCCACTGCAAGTTTCCATCAAAATCGAAACATGCGATCGTTCCCGATGCATTGAAAAAGCAAACAGATCGTCCATCAGTTACAGGAGGAGGTGCAGTGCTATCGCTGAAACATCCGGACAAACGCAGTGGATACTTAGCGGTAATATCGTGTTTCCATAGAGTCTTGCCAGTATTCAGGTCACAGCACCAGGCAACGATGTCCGAACCAATCGTTGAATCCTGTTGGACGGGTTTCATCGTCGTAAAGAAGATCCGGTTACCCCAATTAACCACAGTACTCTGACCAGTACCCGGAAGCGGAACTTTCCATTTGATGCCCTCATCACGAACAACGCTCCAATGTGTCGGCGCAGACGCGTCCAAGATGCAAAACCTTGCATTTGGACCAGTTCCCTGATTCCAGTTCTGCATCAGGCTGCGTTGAAAGAAGTGGAGCACCCGTTGCCTGACATCGTTTGTACGAAACATTTCTCCGCCGTGTTTTCCACCCTTGACAACATGCAACTCTGACAAAGCTCCACTCGCCACTAGCTTCTTGTGCAAACCAGTACTTTGTGACAGGGGGACGCCAGGATCCTGATCACCATGCATGATCAGAAAAGCCGCTGCGTCACCACTCACATGAGCCATCGCACTTGCATCCGCCGCCAAATCCGGGACCTCACGTACGGTTGCACCCAACAATTTCGCACCGTTTGATCCAGCGACATCTTCGGCAGTTCGTCCATTCCCAATGTTATTTGGTGGCATGGTCATCAAGTCAGCTGGACCGAACCAATCACACACAGCCTGCACACGACTGGAAACACTCTCTTTGCCAGGAAAAACACGTGTCCCCATCAAAGCAGCAAGATGCGCACCTGCTGAAGTACCAAACGCTCCAACCCGAGCGGAATCAATTCCATAGATTTTTGCCTTGCGCCGAACCCAACGCACTGCCTCGTAACAGTCATCAATTTGAGCAGGCCACTGGGCGGTATCAGTCAAACGATAGTTGATACTGGCAACTGCAAACCCGTGATCAACAAGCCAAGCAGCGTTCTGCTTGGCAGCCTTTTTATCTCCGCCTTTCCATCCACCGCCGTGAACAAACACAACGCAGGGAACCCCAACTCCACTCTCAACTATCTCGCGGTCATCCACATTCCTCGACGCCGGAAGATACAAATCCAGTAGCAGCTTATGCCCATCTACCTTCGCATATTCGACATCGCGTAATACTTTGGGCTCAACAGCGCAGGCATACGACGAAACCGTGCAACAGCAAAGAGCAATCATGTACCGTAATTGCACAAGAATATCTCGAAAAAGAGGGGCGGTGGGCGAAATTCCGATGAGCCTATGCAATGGGTGGCAGAACTCCCAAAGACCCAAGCTAACGAATAGCAATGGTGAGCCAACCACCATCCACTTGAACCAGCAGGGGTCGAAATTCTACTCCCCGTAACGATTCCATTTTGGCATCTTCGGCAACCTTGATGGCTCGCTCCAGGATTACATCTGGAAAGACTTTTCCAAACGACTTTTCGATCACAGGTTTCATGCCAGCTTCGCTGATAGAAAGTTTCTTTCCACCGAAATCGACTTTGACCTTACCGTCACGCTTTAGCACAACAGTCCCGTCTGCAAGTTTGGTGGGCTTGTAATCAGCGGTGACTTCAAGAGCCTTCTGCAGCACTCTGTTTCCCTTTGTGAAGCGTCGACCACGCACACCAACACGAACGACCTGATCTCGGGCTTCAAAAACGATGGGGCGCAGTTGGGAAAAAACGATCTCGAACGGCTCCTCACCTTCTTTGTCGCCTTCCCCCTTGGCAGCTGCATTTTCAACTCCTCGACCAATTTTACCGAGCAGCTCATCAAGCTTTTTCTCATTCAGGGTCCTTCCCGCCAAGACGGTTGAACAAGCGTTTTCAATCGCTGATTCATGAATTTGAATAGCTACATCAAAGGTTTCATCAACCGCTGGACGAGGATCCACCGAACCCAATTGATGGCTGGCTCGAAAAAGAGAATCGATCGCTAACATCTGCTCAGTTGACGACCACTCGTAGATGGGCGTTGTCAAAGATAATCGCTGTAATGCCGTCCCCCCGTCTGCGAGAAATCCTGATTGCGAATCAAAATTGAGCTTACTTGCTTCTTCCTTAAACTGCTGGCTAACCTGCTGCTTTAGCCGCTGCGTTGCGATGGCGTCGGCCTTTGGTTTTTGCCGCCGGGCTGCCTTCCACGCCAATTTCCGAACCAACTCCATTTTGTGGCAAATGGCGTCAATAGTAGTATTCAGTTCAACATCTGTCTTGTTACCCGACAACTGAAATCCGGACGAATCGATGTTGAGTGTTCTCGCTAAGTCGATATCCCCTGTACCGGTGGTCAACAAACGCACAGGTCCGTTGTAGCCCGTGTTCTTACTATTGAACTTGGCCTTGAATCCTAATTCGATTTTTGCACTATCGGTCGACGGCAGCAATTGCGCACTGACAGTGCCAGTCATGGTGGCCGTCCCCACGATACGCGTTCCAAGGATCGTCTGACGAACAGGCTCCTCGCGTGTCAACTCACGGTCGACGGCCTTTTGCAATAACGCTGCTCCAACCAGCACTGCTACGTTTGGCTTACCAAAAACTTCACGAAAAGCACGAACCAACTGCTGACCCTGTCCAGACGAATCAATCGTTCCGACAAAGAAACCCATCTGTGCAAATTGATCCGTTGTAGGAGTCGCTTTTATCTCACTGACCATTTTCTTCAATGCGGCCAACGTACCGACAACTCTCTTGCCCTTCGTACCATTCAGACTGATTGCCTGAGAAAGACGCAACGCAGAGTCACGCAGGTTGCGAATGACACTAAGCTCCAACCCCGGCGTCATTCCAATCAGACGGTCACGAAGCGTCTTAGCCTCAGACAGCACGGCGGAGTCTGCAGCAGATGACTGAATCGCTGTTCGTAGTGGTTCTAAATCGAGAAACTGTAGCCATGCTTCTCGATTTCCTGCATCGGATTCACGTGCAAAATATGACTCAACAGCGGCGACCTTCCCAACGAGTTCGGACTTCGCAGTATCGACATCGGGCAGCTTTTCAGGATCAAAAGCTGCCTCAGTCGCTTCGATCACCTTGATCAGGCGGTCCCGATCCTGCTCACTGAATTGGCCGTAAGTGGCTGCAGGTGCACCAAGAAAAAGACAGACAAAGGCGATAAAAAATCCAAATCGTGACATGCTAAAAACGCGAAAAGGAGGAGCGTGTATAAAACCCGGCGTTCAGGCAACCTAGGCAGTCTAAGCTAAGTCTAACGTCCAAATCCAGCTCAGTTCAGTGGGTATAAGGTCCGGTTGAGACAAACCGCAGCACTCGTGCCCGCGACTAAATTACGTAAACCCCCGTAAAATGGCTTCTAGACAGTCTTTTCTCTCGTGGATGCCCAGACGCGCCGTCAACATAAATTAAGGGCTTTCTCGACTACGCTAGTCTGAATAACTGATTCCAGCACAGAATTCTTCGATCGACTCGTTCACTTCCGCCTGAGAACCGTGCTGAATCGCAACAAGGGTCAGACCATGCCTCGCCAAGAGAAGTCGTCCAATTCTTAAATGATCGAATCGGACCCACTCAAGCGTACCCGCAGGATGTTTTCCAACTTCTGGTTTAGCCTTGCCCCCCTTCGGTGGCCATGCATCCAGCACATTGGCTTGCAAGCGAACGACGGAGTGGGAGGGGTGATGGACGAAGACTGGGCGATCGGCGAGATGGTCCTCATCAACGGACAGATAAGTCCAATCTGGCAACAAGAGAACTTCTACTCCCAAGAGTGGAAACCGATGGGTCTGGTTTTCAGAGCGAATAATGATTTGCCTCTCACCTCTGCTGGGGACAAGCATCTCAATCGGTGTTTGCTCAGTCAGCTTACCCCCAGCGAAGACAAGACCAGCGATGCCCAACCCCACCCAAACCAGCGGCGTCAATTCATGCGACTGAGAGGTTGGGAACATGAAACTCACTTGATGTTCTATGGGACAACTGATTCTACAGTTTAGGCATTTTAATCACGCCATCCCAGTCATCCGGCGGCACACGGTCATTACGCAAGATGAAGGAAAGCAATACATCCTTGGGTCGATCCCAAGCTGGGATAGCATACAAGAGTTCATAAGCTTTACTCCAATCACCATCTATCATGGCATCAAGGCTCGCTTCATACGAGGCAATTTGTTCCGGGCTCAAAACATTTACATTGGGCTCGGACGGCTCGATTAATTGCCACGCTTCAATTTCTTTTTCAAGTCCTGCTGGGCGAACGAGAGCCAGTCGCCTTAGTTGAAATTGGTGATCGTTGGATTCTCTGAGCGCCATCGCCGTATTATGGTCAACGATGACTTTTGCCCCAAACTGTTTGGTAAGACCCTCCAAGCGACTTGCAAGATTTACAACTGGCCCGAATGCAGTAACCTTGACCTGATCAACTGTTCCGATCTGACCAGCAACTGCTCTGCCTGTAGCGATTCCAATTCCGAATCCAAACGTATTTTCCGAAAGGACCTGGGGACTTTCCATCAAGATCCGTGATGCGGCCTCTGCCGCACGAATTGCGGCGTCCTGCTGCTGAAATGGCCAACCCCAAAAACCCATGGCAGCATCACCATGAAAATCGCCGATAACGCCATCGGTGTCGAGTATGTGTCGGGTCATGATTCCCAAGGCATCACTTACTCTGGCGAGCAATTCCAATAACCGGTCAGCATCACGCTCACTTCGCTTGCAAAACCCCCGCAAGTCACAAAACATGACGGACAAATTTGCTTCCCTCGGTGCCAGCACTTCACCGGTATCTCTTCCGGCAAGTGCCTCCATGACGACAGGAGCAAAGAAGCGTCTGATGGCAGCTTGCCTGCGTTCCAATCTTCGACTTTGTCGAAGATTGGCAATCATGGTACCGACTAATTCTGCGAATTTGACATCATCTTCCAGGGTATCAGGTGCCGCTTGAAGTGAAGACTCGAGCCGACCACTTTGATCTGGTCGCAATTTACCCGTCACATAGATTGCCCAACCACGGCACGCTTCGCTTCGAAGTGGAACACAAAAAGCCCAATCTGCTTCCTCAGTGGATGTGAATGCGTGGTTTTCGTTCGCTGCTGCCGACCACAAGTGCAAAATACTTTCGCGGCGCTCGACCGCCTTTCTTACTAACCTTGCACTAACCGTTGGCCCATCCTTATCAGGAACGCGACTGTCATAATGCAGGATCGTATATCCATCATCAACATCTTCGGCGGCATTAGCTGATGCAATCGCGACTGCCGATGCTGCAGGCGTAGCCTGCAATAAGACACTTATAACGCGGACCAACAGTTCCTCATCACTGCTGCTACTGGTAATCAAATCTGGCAATGCACTCAACATTTCAATTCTGCCAGCTGCATCACAAAAATTGCGTCGGCGCAACATCGCATGACTAAATTCATGCTCTGTCAGGTCGATGTCACTGTTCGCGTCTGAGGCTCCTGGTCGATTCGCGAGCGTAAACGTTGTACTTCCAATGACAAAATGCTCACCCGGCACGAGTGTGAATCTCGTTGTTTTTTTTCCCCTGAAAAACACTGGATTGCGTGCGCTCGGCTCACAGTAAACCTCGACACGATTGTCGGCCATTGGCGTCAAGCGAACATGAGCTCGGGAAATCTTACTGTCCCATGGCACGTTCCAGTCGGCTTCATCACGCCCAATTAGCACACCAACGTTTCTGGTTATCGCCGGCACTTCGCGTCGCCAGCGATGTTCGCTCAACGGGCCTTGGGCAATCAAATCTGGCATAAATCCGCGATTGTTGGATGACTCGAACGCAGCACTTTCAATCAGAGAGAGCACCTTCAATCTAAGGTCTTTCAGCAGTCAGTGGCTAGACCGCTGCTGTTTGCATGCAGGTCATTCACGCCGATGCTGCAAGACCAGCCGCTCGCCCAGTGCTGAAAGCTGCTTGAAAGTTGTACCCACCAATGGGACCATCCACGTCCAAGAGTTCCCCCGCAATGAACAACCCCTTGTGAAGACGGCTCTCGAGAGTGCGAGGATTTACTTCATCAAGCCGCACCCCGCCAGCTGTCACCTCTGCCTTTTCGAAGCCGCGTGTTCCCCTGACCGGCAGTGGCATCCGTTTCAAGTCCTGTGTGAATCGATTCCTCAACTTTTTTGATAGCTCTGCCAGTCGAACATCCTGCCCCAACTG
>DOPG01000227.1:31311-59072 GCA_003513555.1 Rhodopirellula sp.
GTCGAACATCCTGCCCCAACTGCGCGACAATTCCATTGGCAAGCCGATTGGGTAGCCACATAGCCAACAACGCAGAAACTCTTGTTCTCCCATTATCTTGCCGATCGCTGAACACTGCTTGCAACTCTTCTTCAGAGTATTGCGGGACCAAATCCGCGATCATGCGAACCTGATCAAAAGAGGCGGCGGTGATTGCACCGCTAACATCCATAGCAGCAGGCCCAGAAAATCCGAAATGTGTGAAGAGCAGGGACCCTCGCCTGCGGGCCAACGCTTTCTGCTTACCTGCTACGGGCAACACTGTAACGATGGAATCATCAACCACTAATCCGGATAACTCCCTCATCCACTGATCTCCACCTAACAAAGGCACCAGCGCTGGCCGCGTTCGTTCGACTGCATGTCCCAGTTCAGTCATCCATGCGTAGGCATCTCCTGTCGTTCCACAACCAGGCCAACTTTTGCCGCCAGTGGTGACAATCACACGATCCGTCGCGATGACCGTTTTCCCAGTATCAACCAGCCATTTTTTTCCATCCGGACGAATACCAGTCACCCCACAGCCAGTCCTAATCTGCACTCCGACATCAACCGCGTAGGCATGCAGGGCATCACGTACTTGGACCGCACGATTGCTAACCGGAAATACTTTTCCCGTCGACTCGATTTTGGTAGCTACCCCAGCTGATTCAAAAAAATCCACCACAGCTTGGGGCGGAAATGCGCCAAGACTCGGCTGCAGAAACCTCTTTGCATGGCCAAACACATCAGCGATTCCACGCGCGTCCGTGTGATGCGTCAAATTACAGCGAGTACCGCCTGACATCAGAATTTTGACACCAGTCTTATTGTTCTTTTCCAACAGAACCACCGTGGCATACTGAGTGGCTGCCGCATACGCTGCCATCATGCCCGCAGCACCAGCACCGATCACGACAACATGCATTTGCCTTTTACACCCACTACTGACAAACGAAGTTGCGACATTTTAATCCAGACACTTTCTCGACACCAAATACTAAACCGAATGAGTAACCATCAGGCGTCGACATTCTGACGGTTCCACACCCATCTCAATGCATGTGCTGCTGGCTGTCAACGCAACCAAGCGTGACTGACCACAAATCTGCAAACATGCATGACGTATGAGTAGCAACATTCAATCCCTGACCGATTACCACTTTCATTGCAACTCACCCATCCGTTAGCCAGAAGACTCACTCTCATCTTTTCCAGACCCATGCCCACGACAAGACCGTTTTCCACGCCGCCAATATCGCACTATACAGAAGACGCAAAACACAATGGGAAGTAAGACAAAAAACACCAACCCCCACAACTCAAGCGGCAGCAGATACGTGTACATCAGCCCTGATAATCCGGCAAGTTCGTTAGCCTGACCGAGACTGCCATCCGGCCACACCGCTTCACTTGTATCGGCATTGTGTGGAGTGATCCCATTGGGAATAACCACGGCCCAACTGCCACCAGTGCGATTCAGATAAGCCCTTACCTTCGTACCAGCACCTGGAATGGGATCATGCCCGGAGACTGATAAGTATTCGGCTGCACTACGTCGAGACTTAATACGAAAACACCGAACCTCGATCTCAGGCTGGGAAAGATCACCTTTTTCAACTGTTTCCACACTGACTGTCAAATAAATGCCCCAATCATAGTTACCAAAACCCCGCTCAACCCTCGATGGCTCTGGCTGAACCATCACCTTATCGATGACACCCACCACAATCAGATCAGCCTGACGCAACTGGTCGATATCTCTGGGTGGCACCGCGGCACGCAACGTGTCTGCGTTTACCAACAATAGCCCGAAGACGAAAAGTGTTGCGACAAACCTGTTCACGGTATTACTCATGAAGAACCTTACCTGTGATGATCCACAACTTCCTAAGACCGGGATAAAGTGCGATGCCACAAAACTGTGACTTCAGGCACAGGGAACCTATTCGAATTTTCCGAAAGTTTGACGATACATTCATCCATCGATTCACTCACTCGAATTCTTGCACAAATATTTTTGCATGGTTTGGCAATAACTGCAGCGTCAAAGTTTGTTCCGGACACGAATCCATGATCAGTTTTCCATACGCTGTAAAATCACAAATATCATCGCGATCGCCCAAGACCGACAAACGCACAGCAACAGTCACGCAACTTAAATCAGTGCGATAACATAAAACAAAAAGTCCTGTCTCAACACAACTATCCACCATGAGATGTCGCTGCTGCAAAATGCCGCTGCCAATCCAACGCTTTCGATGCGCCAGCAAATCCCGATACCACGCTCTCATCTCTCTATCACCATTCAACACAGACCCAATTTTTGAGTCGTGGAACGCGGCGGCATCGGTTGGTAACACGCCTGTCGACCAATCATGCTGGGGATACTCCCTTTTCCGACCTTCGACAACAGCAGTTCTCAAGCCTGCATCACCAAAATCCACAAAGAATTGGAATGGATTTTCGCAACAAAACTCTTCCCCCATAAACAGCATTGGTATCGAAGGTAACAGCAGAAGCAAGGCAGATGCCGCCCGTTGTGTTTCCACACTGGTGAGCTGATGCAACCGCTTTCCCAGGGGATGATTACCAATGAAATCATGATGCTGAATCGAGTAAACCAAGCCGCTGACCTCGGCTGATGCACCGGGCTGGACTCTACCTCTCTCTTCACGAAACGTTCCCTCATGGACATATCCCCATCGCAACGTTTGGTCCAAATCCGCCCCTGCTTCGTATCTGCGATGACAAAGATGCTCACCGGGCCTGACTATCGCAAAAACACTGTGCAAGAAATCATCACACCATTGGGCATCGAACTCAGTCCCCCCATGGGAAATAGGACGTAACATCTCCGGATCAAAAACATTCGTTTCTGCAATCAACAGCGGCGATCGCTTTGCGAGAATTGACCACGAACGAACGACCTGGCTCAGTTCTGTGATCACATGAAATTCACTGTCATCTTTCATGCAGTGAACCGCATCAACTCGCAGACCATCAAAGTGATACTCATCCAACCAATTGATGGCATTCGCAATGAAGAATCGCCGCAATTCCAACCCGTATTTTGGATCATCAAAATTCGGTGCCGAGCCCCACACCGTGCTATGCCGCCGTGAAAGATAAGGACCAGCTTCAGCCAGATAATTGCCTTCGGGGCCTAAATGGTTGTAGACGACGTCGAGGATCACAGCCAGACCTTTGGCATGGGCAGTATTGACTAAAAACTTCAAGTCATCAGTGGTTCCATAATTTCGGTTGGGAGCAAACAAACAGACCCCGTCATATCCCCAGTTCCACCTGCCCGCACAATCAGCGACCGGCATCAATTCGATCGCCGTGATACCCAAATCAATCAACTCGTCCAATCTTGCTGCGGCAGCACGAAAGGTCCCCGGCTCAGTAAAAGCTCCGATATGAAGTTCATAAATCACCAGTGAATGGCGCGGCACTCCCTGCCAATCAGAATCTGTCCAAGAAAAGTCTCGACACACCACCTGACTTGGTCCATGCACTCCATCAGGCTGGAAACGCGAGGCTGGGTCTGGTCTTCTGGGACCGCCATCGAATGAGCAGTAATAGCGAGTTCCTACACCAACACAATCCATGGTGCCAACGTGATAACCACCATCCTGCTTTTGAAGTGCAAATGGTTCTTCGTCTTCTCGGTCTTCAAGAGAAATATGGACGCAATCGACCGTAGGAGACCAGACGCAGAATTCTACTTTCGACTCAGATACCAACCGGGCACCGAGATATCGATGCAATTCATGCGATGGGAGTGAGACCAGATTATTCATCAGTGATACACTAGGAGTGATGGGACCCATTGATTAGCGGCATTGCTCAACTTTCAACGGTTTCCCCTATTCAAGCAATCCCCTATGAATTTGCATCGTCCATGAATTTCCGCCTCATGCGATTCCAAGTGATCACGGCCCTCCTTCTGATCTCAGGCTGCTCAACCTTGCTACATCAAGAATTGCTCGCCCAGAATCGAACGCAGCCCCAGGATGAAGTTGGTGGGGAAGCAATCCGAATAGCTACTTTCAATGCGTCTCTTTACGGTAAGCAGGCTGGTCAGGTACTCAGTCGACTGCGCGGTGGCAAAAATCAGAAAGCCATTCATCTCGCATCCATTGTGCAGTCAGTTCGCCCCGACATACTATTGATCAACGAGATTGACTATGACACCGAAGGCAAAACAGTTGATACCTTTGGTGATGAGTATTTGGAGATCGGTCAAAATGGCTTGAATGCAATCCAATACCCGTACCGTTTTGCCATTCCCAGCAATACGGGGCAACCAAGCATGCTGGATTTGGATGGCAATGGCAAATCGACGGACGCAAACGATGCGTGGGGATATGGTGTTTACCCAGGACAATACGCAATGGCTGTCTATAGCCGCTTTCCCATCGTCAAATCGAAACTACGAACCTTTCAGCATTACCGTTGGTCGCAATTACCCAACGCCCTTCGACCAACGTTTCCCGAGACCGGAAAATCATACTACACCGACAAAGTGTGGAAGCAATTGAGGCTATCCAGCAAGAACCATACGGATATTCCTATCCAAGTGGGGAAGCAAGTCGTTCACCTGCTTGCCAGTCACCCCACACCGCCGGTATTTGATGGTGCCGACGATCACAATGGATGTCGCAACCATGACGAGATCAGATTCTGGACCGATTACCTTGCAGGCCCATCATCAACCTACCTCGTTGATGATAAGGGCAAAGCAGGTGGGCTACCGGACCAGGCGTTGTTTGTAATTGCAGGCGACCTCAATTCTGACCCTGAATCGGGTGACAGTCGTCGGTCAGCCATTCAAGCGTTGCTAAAAAACAACAAACTACTTGATTCAAAACCTGCCAGCATTGGTGCATCTGAATTAACTGGCCAAGAAACTGCACATGCTACTGCAAGTTTTGGCAAGGGTCGTCAGATGCGAATTGATTACGTTCTGCCGAGTCGAGAGCTCACTCTTCAAGACACCGGTGTCTTTTGGCCCAGCCGCAAGGATCAACAATCACAATGGATTGGTGCAACCGATCACCGCATGGTATGGATTGAAGTCGAGCTATGCCCATGATCCGTCGTGTTCTATTCATGATCAGCTCAATGCGTGGCGGCGGCAGCGAACGTCAAACTTTAATTCTGCTGAAACATCTGAATCGATCTCAGTTTTCGCCCCATCTGTATGTGATGGAAAGGGCGGGAGACCTGCTTTCCCAAGTTCCAGCTGATGTCCCGATTCATTCGTTTGAGGATATCCGCAAGGAACCTGTAATCTACCTGCCCGGTGGCATGATGCGACAGCAAATTCGTCATCTAAAACAACTGCTGTCTGATGAATCCATCGACGTCATCTACGACCGAACCTTTCACATGACGATGATCGCTGGTCCAGCCAGTCGCCATAGGGACATCCCTCGCATTTCCACGATCGTAAGCCCACCAGAACTGGCATTGCCACTAGTCGAAAAACGTTTTGTGCGAATGAAACAACATCGTCTTGCAAAGGCTTACCAAGCTTCTCGACAGGTCATTGCGGTCAGCAAAATAGCAGCAGATTCAGCAGCAAATTTTTACCAACTACCTTCCAAATCGATCACGGTGCTGCCCAATCCCGTAGACACCGCTGCCTTAAGACAGACCACTGAAAAAGAACAGCAACCAGAAACCAAGTCGACATTAGCACTGGTTTGTGTGGGCCGTATGACGGAGGAAAAAGGACATCGTGACTTAATCAACGCGATCGTAACGGCGCAAGCAAACTGGCCCAACACAAATCCAGCGATCCATCTGCAACTGATCGGAGACGGTCCCTTGCGTGCAGACCTGGAGTGTCTCGCGAGGAAAGTCCACAAGCCGCACTCAGTGGAATTTGCTGGAACGCTGTCCAACGTAGCCCCGAGCATCATTAATGCAGATGCGCTCGTACTACCTTCGCTATTTGAAGGCATGCCGAACGTGGTACTGGAAGCGATGGCATTGGGAACGCCAGTCATCGCAACACGTGCGGGTGGCACGATCGAGTTGGAACGGGAAGAACCCACCATTCTGTGGGCAGACCCACAGAACCCAACTTCACTTGCTGAAGCGATTCTATCGTTTGCATCAGATCCGAAATCAGCAGCGCGGCGCACGCAGGCTGCGACTCGCTTGATTACTGAACATCACAATATCGAGACGACCTGCCATGAGATTGAACACTATTTGGCGGCAGCATGCGTTAACGAGAGCAACTAGGAGTCTCCGCAGACAGACCGAGCATAGATCTCAACCTGCAAGACTTTTCACAAATGGAACGACGTCTTTTTCGTAGGTGAAAGCGTTATCTTCTCCCGTATCGACAAACACTTTGACGACTTGTCCCTTGGCATTATAAATCATGACCGCAGGGATAGAAATCAGCTTCGTCGTCTTGAAAACATCGTCGCTGGGAGTCTTGCTGATGTAGGTAGGGAAACCTGAAGCTTTGACACTGTCGAGAAAATCAACAATACGCTTCTGGTAGTATTCAGGGGGCCGACTTTTCCGCCCGTCATAGTCAACATCGACAGCAACGCACTGAACCGAATCACCCATGGTCTGATGCAACTTGACCAATCCAGGAAACTCCTCCAAGCATGGTTCGCAAGCAAGCGACCAAAGATCAATCACAGTGATGCGTCCGGCTGACTTTGCGAATTGATCAATTTCCTGCCACGTTGCAAATTTGACGGTAGAACGGTCATCAGCATCGGTTGCTTCACCCGAGATATCAACATCGGGTGGTAGCTCGATTCCGCCCGATTTGGTTCCGGTGGAATCACCCTCGGCTGTTGATGGACTCGAATCAAAGTCTGAAGGCAGCTCAAGCGTGCCCGGAGGTGATTTAGGCTCTTGATCCGACCCAACACCCCCGCCGGAACTCGGGTCGCTTACCTGTGCATTCGAAGTTTGAATATTTGGAATTGGTGCTTCAGATGCAATCGGATCACCAGCGGAAGAAGTCTCCTCAGGGACCTCCGCCTGCTGACCACCACAGCCAGCCAAAAGTGCCATCATAAGAATGGCGATCACGAATTGACGGCAAGCAAAAATCTTTGCTTGTGATTTTTTCGGACTGTTTGCTGTCATCGTTACATCCTGTCGAAAATAAGATCCCATGTCGCTTAGATTCCATTCCCTCGAGGGAGCCTGAACCGTGCATTCACTCATCACACCATGAATCCAAGCGACCGGCAATCTGGGCCAAGAATTCCAGCTAAGCGATTCCCGGCAAGAGATTGCCCACTGCTGGGCTGCTGATCGAGTAAAGTGTAACGGGAGAGGAACGCCTTAGGGACTCACTGATTTCGCATAGAAGAGGAAAAAGCCAGCGTGGACGGGCAGATGTCAACAACCGAGCTCGTGATTGCTTCCAAGGGCGGTAATAACGAGGCTTTGGGTCAATTGCTTGAGCAATACCGAGGGTATTTGCTCATGCTGGCTCATCGCTACCTGTCGGATCGCTTGCGGCGACGAATTGATCCGGCGGACGTGGTCCAATTGACGTACCTGGAAGCAAAACGAGACCTCCCAGCATTCCGAGGCTCAACCCCAGCTGAATTTGCCGGATGGCTGCGTGGGATGCTGAAAAACAATGTCGCGACCGCGGTCACACGGCACGTGACGACCCAAAAACGTTCGATTCGTCGTGAAGTGGACGCCTCACCAGCCCCCGGACAAGGTTCTCATGCGGGTGGCTGGATACAGCAATTACCGGGTAGCAAAACGAGCCCAAGTGGCGTTGTGATACGCTCAGAGGCGGTCGTAGCGTTGCTAGCTGCATTGCACCAAATCCCTGAGACTCAGGCAGAAGCCATACGGCTACGCTACATGGAGGGGTTGTCACTTTCCGAGATCGTAGAAAGGATGGGGAAGTCGGACACGGCGGTTGCGGGTTTGTTGAAGCGTGGGCTTCAAAAGCTTCGAGTCATCATGAAGAGCGATGACAGTCCATGGTTTTGAGGTTTTGAGCCAACTTGATTGCCCCGCAGCTCGGACCCGACACCATTTCCATCTAGAATAGTAGGTGTGCTCGTTACAGAATGACACTTTGAGCTCGCGCGCCCAAAATTGACTCTTTTACTGCCTATGACGCTGTAACGAGTCAGAAGCTGATCAACGATCCAGCAAAGTCGGCTATGAAGAAGTCAAACTACTAAATGTCCGAATCACCACCCACAAATGATCCCCTCGATGAAGCATTCGCGGACTACTTGCGGATGTCTGATGCTGGGGAGATAGCCAGTCGCGAAGATTTTCTGAAGCTTTTCCCTGATCTGGCCGACGACTTGAAGGAATTGATCGAAGCGGCGGACCTGCTGGGTAACGTGACGCTTAGCGGCCAACCTGCCGGATCGTCCTCGGGATTCAAAGTTGCTGCTTTATCTCCGAGCGCCGAGACCATCGCAACATCTGCCGCTGCCGACGGATCATCTGGCGATCCAGATGTCACCCTTCCGATGGCAAATCGTGCCGCAAGTGATCATGGTCCACGCCTGCCCTATGACCTCGGCGATTACATGTTGCTGGAGGAGATCGGTCGTGGTGGCATGGGTGTGGTCTACCTCGCCAAGCAACACGACCTTGATCGTCAGGTTGCGATCAAAATGATCCGCAGTGGGATTCTTGCAGACGAAGACGAGGTCCGTCGTTTTTACACCGAAGCACAAGCAGCAGCGCGACTTCGTCACCGAGGGATTGTTGGTGTCCATCAATTTGGACGGCGCGCTGGTCACCATTTCTTTTCCATGGAATTTATTCCCGGAACCGATCTTCAAAAAAAAATCAATTCCGGCACACTGGATCCAAAAGAAGCTGCAAGATACGTGCGGGACGTTGCCAGGGCAATTCATCATGCTCACCACAAAGGCGTTCTACACCGCGACCTCAAACCAGCAAATGTCCTCATCGACGAACATGACCAAGTTCATGTCACGGACTTCGGTTTGGCAAAGCACATGGATTCTGATAGCAGCGTCACTGGAAGCGGAGCTGCAATTGGCACACCACACTACATGGCACCTGAACAGGCCGGTGGTCATAGTGATCGCGTCTGCACCGAGAGTGACGTTTACGCATTGGGTGCGATTCTGTTCGCATGCTTGACCGGACGACCTCCTATTGTTGCAGACACGGTGGTACAGACACTTTTACAAGTGGTGCACCAGCCAGCACCAACCATCCGATCACTTCGCTCCGGTGTACCACTGGATCTCGAGACCATTGTTGCGAAATGCCTCGAAAAGAATCCAGGGAAACGCTATTCGTCTGCTGCAAAACTCGCGGATGAATTGGATGCCTTCCTGGAAGACCGACACATCGAAGCACGACCACGATCCCAAGTATTGAAGGCGTGGCATTGGTTTGAGGGTGTCCCTGTTGTTGGTGCACTCACGGGCCGTCGCGTCCTTCATACTTCTTCGACACATCGTCGCTTTCAGGCTGCCATGTTGCTTGGACTGCTGCTGACGCCACTACTGGCCGTCTCAATCCACGTTGGAATTCAGCACTGGCCAGACGCAATGCCCAAATCAGTCAAAATCGCAGGTGGTGGGGAGAACGGGCGTTACAACACGGTCGCAAATCTGCTTTCGGATCAAATCAACCGAACTCAGCCCGACGTCAAATCTGAAATCAAGAAAACTCAGGGTTCCGAAGAGAACTCACGATTGCTCAGTAACGATGATGTGGACCTAGCCTTGATTCAGGCTGTATCAATTCCACCTAAAGAGGAACTGGCGCACGTCGCACCTCTGTTTTACGAACCGATCTACGCATTGGTCCGCAAAGATTCGGGCATTGAGACAATAGAGCAACTAAGTGGGCTTCCCGTTTTACTGGGCGAACCAGGAACAGGATCCAGAGCGTGCGTTGAATTGATGATCAAGACACTGCCAAAATCTTTCGGCAAGATACAAAAACTGCCCGGAAACTGGACTCTCCTGCTCGAAGAAAACACGCCTCAGGCGGCCATTCTATGTTTAGGACAGGAAAGCGAGATTCTCGACAAACTTCGAAACGATGGTCGCTGGCGAGTGCTGGAAATTAATCCTGACAAAGTGGTTCATGCTTTTGATCGGTTTCCCCTGAAGGATGACATCAGCGACTCATCCAACCCAGTTACTGTTCAGACTCTCGCCACAACCGCCATTCTGATGGCAAAGCAGGAAACGTCAGACGCACTGATCACCGCGATTCTCGATGCCTGGTACGGAATCGAAAGCCCGAAGCACCGGATTTCAATGAAGGAAGCGAGCCAATGGACCGAACTTCGCTTGCACCCAGCTGCTGAACAATACTTCCGTGAGCATTCAGATCGTCCCGACAAACGAGACTAAGCACCGCACTCAAGAGCTGCTATTCATGAACCGAATTCGGCTTACAGGATGGCAAGCGGATTTCGTTTAGATTCCAGCGTGCCTCGTGTGACTCCTACCCGATTTGTAGCCCGCAATTCTTTCCATACTTGTTGGCCCGTAACTTGTTGCTTCAGCAACTTGTCATACAAAACCACGATCTGCCGAACTTGCTCAGGTTCTTCCTCCAGCAATTCGATGCGATACCATCGGACGCCGCGTTGAAGCAATTGACTAACAAGCTCCGCACCACTCTGTGGAGTCGCGTTGTACAGGGTATTACGACAGGCGACATCCGCCTGTAACGTGTGCTCTGCTCCCACCCGATCGCGCAGGGCCACCAAATGGTTGTCGCAAGGCCGCCCACAATTGGTTTTGTTCGTCCCTGGAGATAAGACACTGCAATACACGCAATGCTCCATATGGAACATGGGCATGTGTTGATGGATCACGGTTTCAATCCACGATGAGGGAACGGAATCGATCAAACCGACAAGTTGATCACGGTTGAGATCATAAGATGCTGTCACACGGGATGCTCCCAGACTACGAATCCATTCTGCTGATCGATGATTGGAAACATTCAAAGAGAAATCAGCAATGGTCTCGATTCCGCGTTCATGAAAATACTGCAAGGCCGCAAGATTTCTAGCCAAAATCAAATCTGGTTTGTGTCGCTCAAGCACTCGCAGCAGACCGATCTCGCCCGGTTTCTGAATCCGCACTGACGCCAATCCAATGGGAACATCATTGCTACGACAAATCGACACCGCTTCTTTGTACTGTCGAATATCATGAAAGTCCGCGTAGACCAAGTCGACGCCCAAGTTGCAAACGGTTTTCAACTGCCCCAAGTCCCGACACAAAACAGCCGACTTGAATTCGCCAGTCGCAACTTCATCAACATTGGTCTCAGAATCCGAAATCGGCGTCAACAATTCACGCCCACGCGCCGGCACGACTTCACGATGAGGTGCGGATTGGACCAACAAATTCAATGCTTCAACGGCCTCGCGGCGCATTTGATTCAACATGGCCATGGGGACCATTGGCTGCCCCTCAATGTTCGCCTCCAAATCACTCAGTTCAAAACTCGTCCCTCCCAGCCGACCCAGTTTTTCCCGCAGTACTGTCATATCAATAGGACGCTTTCTGGCCTCGTCCAGCGGCACCTCGCCGTTCAACTCGACCTTCAAGCCATTTTGCAGAATGACGGTCAATACTAACGGTTGCCCAACAATCGCCTGCACCTCCATCCGCAATGGCTGTCGCCTTACAGGATCATCTGACGTGAATGTTTTTCGCAAACGGCGATTCAACCGCGGATCATCATTCTTGAAGACACGATCACCCGGCTGCACTGACTGCCAGTCTATTTCGCCCCAACCAAATCCAAGCCAAGCGACTTCGGACTCGCTCACCTCTGATGTCTTATCACCATTGGAATTATGCAATGAGTAAATTCGCCCTCCTTGTTGCAAATCCTCTCCATCGATTGTCTTACATCCAATGGAAAGCCCATCTCCCAGTGCAACAGTAGCTGCCAACCGGACCTGCACACGTTGCCGATCAATACTCCGGACTCGACCCAATTCGATGCCACGCTTTGACGAATGGAGTCCCGGCACGAGTTGTTTGTGGTCGTTTCCCTCTAACCATCCTGGAGAGAAGCCGCGGGAGAACGACAGTTCCATTTCCCGCTTGGCTTCTGCGGTTACTTCGACCACTTGATTATCGCACGCCTGATTCAAGGCTTTACGGTAATGGCCGGTAATATTCGCCACGTACTCGGGTGTCTTTAAACGCCCTTCTATTTTCAACGACTGCACGCCCGCTTCAACAAGATCATTGATCGCGGCATAACCGGCCAAGTCCTGTGGACTCAGTAAATAACGTACATCTTCAAGATCACGTTCTTCACCATCACAAATCAAGTCATAAGGCAAGCGACAGGCCTGCGCGCATTGCCCTCGATTGGCGCTCCTTCCCCCGAGAGATTCACTGGTCAAACACTGACCAGAATAAGCAACACAGAGTGCTCCATGAATGAACACTTCAAGTGGCAAGTCCGTTGATGAAGCAATCGCTTTGATCTCAGAAACAGACAGTTCTCGCGCCAACACCACACGAGCGAGCCCCAACCTTTCAGCCACCCTGATCGTCTCCACACTGGTCAAACTCATCTGTGTGGATGCATGAATTTCTAGATCAGGGCAAACCGTCCTGACTAATCGGGCAACCCCAAAGTCCTGCACCAAGACTGCATCGATCCCCGCCAACGCGATTTCCTGAATGACATCGACAAGTGGTGCCATCTCATCTGGAAAGACAAGGGTATTCATCGTGACGTAACCGCGCACACCACGTGATCGCAACAAACTGCCAATGGCTGACAAATCGCTCAGCCCAAAGTTCTTTGCCCTATGGCGTGCGTTGAAGCCACAATCCAAGCCGAAGTAGATTGCATCAGCGCCATTTTCGATTGCGGCATGGGCACATTCCAGATCGCCGGCAGGCGACAACAATTCAACGCGTGTTTTTTTCTTTAACTGGTGCTCACTCATCCCCGCAGTATGACAAGCCGACCACAGAAGGGAAATGAGCAATTTTCAACTGTTTGCATACAAAAGAAAAGCCACGCCCAGAGGGCGTGGCTTCGTTGACGGTCGCATTTCCATGGGGGAGCCCCGAAATCATCCGCTGGAATCAGGAACCCAACTCCACATCAATATTGGTTTCATCGGCAGCGTCCCGAAGCTTGGTCAGCGCCCGTGCTTCCAACTGACGGATACGTTCCTTAGTGACTCCCAACTCTTCACCGACCTGCTTCAAAGTAAGTGGCTCTTTACCTCGCCCCAGACCGAAACGGGCGGTAATTATTTTTTGCTCGCGTTCATCCAGACGATTCAGAATTTTCGACAACTCTCGCTGCCGGGACCGTTGGACCGTCTCTTCGACGTAGGGATCAAGGCGTTCATCCTGACGGGCAACAAACAACTCTTCTGTTGTCGTTCGGAAGCGATCGCGATGCTTGAATTCAGTCGGAATGGTCCGAGCAAAGTTCTTCATGATCGCCCACGAAGCATACGTGCTGAATTTATTCCCACGGGAATAATCGAACTTTTCCACCGCGCGAATCAGCGACATGTTGCCGTCGCTGACCAGAGAGAAGAAGTCATCGGTGCTTGCCACATGCCGCTTCGCAATCGAAACCACCAAACGAAGGTTACTCTGCACGATGCGATTTTTGACCAAGACTGCTGCTTCATACAGATCATCGATTCGATCCATGATCGCGGTCTTACTGCCTTCTGCATGGCTAAGACTTTCTCGAAGTCGGCTTGCCGAATGCTTCAGGTAATTCATTTTCCTGAAAAGGTGATACTCCTGCTCTCGAGTCAGAAGAGCCACGTCATAAAGAGCAGCCAGATAACTTGGCAACCCGGCAGGAACTCGCACCTTACGGGGAGCAGTCGCTGGCAGGGGTACGGAACCAAGATACTCTGCTTCGCGTTCAACCGACTCGAAATCTTCGTTATAGATGTAATCCAGCGGAAGTTCGCCAATCTGCTCCAAACGCATGTCCAGAAGAATCCTCTGGATGCTGGTCCGTGTGCGTTTGAAACGCTTACACAGTTGAGCCACAGTTGAGCCGTGTGTGTAGAGCTTGAAAATTGAACGCTTGTCATCACCGGTCAATGCACCACGGTGATTTGGAAAGATTGCCAACGACTGATGATCGGCGTCAAAGTTCTTGAGCGTATAGCGAATCGTTTCCGGACTTCGTCTCATCTGATCTGACAATTGTCGAGTCACTTCGGAGAGACTAGCGCCACCTTCAACCAACTGACGAGCACGCTCAATCATCTCTGACTTTTCGTCGTCACTGAGTTGACTGAAACGTTCACCACGTTTGATTTTTCCACGGTTTCTGGCAACAAACTGATCAACACTACTTTGTAAAAAGCCAACGCGTTTTCGCCCTCCAAACAGCAGTCGGCGACTTACAAGCCCGGCGTCACGCCAACGGCTAATCGTCTTGGTGGAAACTTTGAACTTCTTGCTAAGCTCATCCACGGTATGCACTGGTTCTAACACCTCACTGACCGAGATATCAGCGGAATCACTGAGGTCTTCGATGAGGAGTCGCAAGTCATGCTTCAGATCCACCGCAGCGATGCTGTGGCGCGTCGGCACCTCTGGCCGATAGTTTGTGATGCGAAAACAGCAGTAGTCGAACGCATAAGAGCGATCGGACTCAACTTCACCATACAGTTTTTCCGTCAGTGCAGCCTGCTCAACCTTCTTCGTTTTCGGTGCAAAACGTGTAAGTTGATCCCGCAGCTCTTTGACTTTTTCGTCTCGATAGTCTTCGTGCATCTCCGTCTCTCCCAGCGCTTGCTTCCGGCTGATCTCTCTTTCCCTGCGACCCCGGCGGATCGCTCAACCATCTGCTAATGTTGCCCGGGGATCGCCCAATCCATAGGGCGACGTCCATGGGTACCTTCAGTTGAAACTGCATTTAACGGAAATCTGTCGACCGCCGTCACACAAACAATCCCCAACTTTCAGTCAGGCGGCGGCTCCTTGCCGACACCCTGTTTGATGGTACGCGTAAAACAGACTCCGCATGCCACCAATAAGACCGATTAATTTGCAAAAAAGTTCACTAAATTATTGAATTCGCAACATTTGGATCACTGATCCGTTTTCCAATTCGTCGTTTCGTCTTCAATCTTGGTAATGCAAACTCTGGCAGCAAACCAACTGACCAACGAACCGTTGTAGGAAATATTGGGCCAAACAAGTAATCCATCAGAAAGAATCAAGTCCAAAAATGCGTTAACCATAGGGAGGATTAAGAGTTAAGGCTATTTTCTAAAACAATCACGGGGTAGTCATGCCGGCGAAATGTCCACCCCATTTGTAACTTTTTCCGACACTTTGCATCTTGCAGCGTCTTATTTTGCGACACCACGGTTCGTAGGTGCCGATTTTGTCGATTTGGCAGACACAACTGGCAAGGCTGGCCCCGTGGCTTCGTAGTCGTGGTTTTCTAGCCAAATTCCCCTGAATCAGCGTCGGCAACGCGTCGATTAGAAGGAATGGGTGGGTACACCCATATTTTGTTGTTAATCGTTGATCGAATCTTGGCATCTCAAAATGCAGCAACACAATCCTTCACTCGCACTGGATCGACGGAAGTTTCTGATCACGGCTTGTACCGTGCTCGGGGCCGCACCGGACGTGAGCCGAGGTGCAGATTCCAGCGGAGTGCTACTACACTCCGGCAGCCAAGACTTGTATCGCATCCGAATGGAAGTTGAAGTAAAGGGGAACGTTAAACTCCCCGGCAACCCATTGATTTCACCCGAGAAGACGCTGAAGCTACCAATCGATAGCCAAGCGTCGTTCGAATATGAAGAACGGCTTCACCTTCCAGCGACAACTGGTGTTTCGCGAGCGTCTGGCCAAACCGCGCAAACGGCGACGCGAGGAGTTAGATGCATTGCAGCCGAACGATACTACCACCGCGCCAAAGCGATCAGCACTCTCAACAAGACGCAACATTCGGCTCAGTTAAGAGAGTCAGTGCGTGACACGATTGTCCGGCATGACTCACGACCTGAGCAGATATACGGTGTTGAGGATTTTTTCGAGCGTGATGAGCTTGAACTCTTACATGCTCCCATATCGAGCATGGCCATCGATCAATTGCTACCAGAGAAGCCCATCAGCCTCGGATCAAAATACAAAGTCTCCGCCGATTCGATGGCTTCAGTCTTGAATTTGACTGCAGTGATGGCTTGCAAAGTAGAAGCAGAAGTCGTAGCAGTGAACGAGAAAGAGGTACGAATACAGTTGCGAGGTGACGTTGACGGGGCCATCGATGGCGTCCCCACGATCATCCGGACGCTTGGCAAGCTTACATTCGACCGAAAGATCAGCAGTTGCACATGGCTAGCAATGGCGCTTCATGAAACCCGGGAGATTGGGCGGGCGGAGCCCGGTTTTGATGTGGCAGCGACGATCAAAATGTTGCGTGAACCTTTGAAAAGGACCATCGCCCTGCCGACCGTAGTCAAAAAAATCGACGTGAGCAGACCAGCTGCTACGAACTTGCAGTTCATCTCAGTCAGGAGCGAAGAACTTGGTCTTCGTGTGCTGATGGACCGCCGATGGCGAATGATGAAAGATCAGCCCCAAGCGGCGATGATGCGGATGGTCAAGAACGACCGCAGTATTGGCCAGTGCGACATTCAGCCCGTACCACCACCTGCCGACGGACAACCTTGGTCACTGACGGCTTTTGAGTCGAGCGTTCAAGTTCTTCTCGGCCAGCAATTCGGACAGATAGTCGAGTCGGACGAACGCACCACCGCATCGGGAACTCGAGTCCTAAGAGTCGTTGCCAATGGCTCCGCAGAGGGGGTTCCGATAAGATGGGTTCTGATGCATCTATCGGATGAGGTTGGCAAGCAGGTTGTCGCCACTTTCACAATGGAGGGGAGCAACATCGATGCATTTGGAAGTTCTGACATGCAGTTTGCCAGTTCGCTCCAGTTCACGGATCCGCTTTCCGAAAGTGAGCCGGCGAAAAAAACGGGCGGTAATACACTGAACTCGGATAATGATGCGGCCAACCAGTCGCCGGATCAAATGACACCAAAACAAGTAGCTGACTCGATTTCGAACGCAAATTCAGTTCGCTGAGTACAATATTTAGTGAGGGTTGGGAAACTTATGCTTTGCGTCCCAACGCCTTGTTCCTATGAAATGCAATAAACGGTTCTGACATGACACTTGCTACAAGAATCCAGCTCTGCTTTGCACTGTGCCTCACGGGCATCGTGCCAGCACTCGCCCAACAGGGTCAGCGTAAGGATCCTTCGACTCAGGAGCAAACACAATTTTCGCCTGGTGTCGTGACGGTGATTCCGACGTCCATTCAACCCGAGGAGACGTTCGATGGGCCACTGAAGTTGGAGCCCTTTTTGAACAGCTATCCACAGATTGTTTTCAGTGAGGCTTCTGGTCACCCGGATTCAAAACCACACTTCGACCCACGCACTCGCACGCTGGTGGATCGAGCAAAGGAAGTCATCTTTCGCCGCACGGTCTTCTGTTTTGAGTTTTCTTTCAAACCGCTTCGCCAGATGTACATCGATGTTCCGCGTCCGGATGGACGCATGCAGCGCAAGCTTGTCTGGTACATGGTTTACCGCGTGCGTTATCGCGGTGGTGATTTTCGTCCCGCAGCGGACAAGGTCGCTGGCCAGGACGTGTATCAACGAATGGAAACTGTCCGCGTTGATAAACGAAAGTTCTTCCCGATGTTCTTGCTCCGCAATCAGATCACTGGCAAGCAGTACCTTGATCGGATTTTGCCAACAGCTCGCGAAAAAATCAAAGTGCGTGAACAGATTAGTGCTCCCCTATACAATTCTGTTGAGATCTCCCGTGTCGACATCCCATACAGCAGCGACAAATCCAGCCCCGGCGTGTGGGGAGTCGCAACCTGGGTGGATGTCGATCCCAACCTAGACTTTGTGTCAGTCGAAGTATTTGGTTTGACAAATGCATTTGAAAAATCCGAAGATGCTGGGCAAAGCGAGTACAAGCAAAAAGCTCTTCAGCTGAACTTCTACCGCCCGGGTGATGCTGTCCGACAGACAGAAGATCTGATTCGTTTTGGAGTACCAGCCTTTGACGACCCCAAAGAGCAAAAGTACATTTTGGAACAATATGGGTTAGAGGAACGTCTCGATTACCGCTGGTTATTTCGGTAGCACATCAGGAAGGCTTGATCCGCATTAACCATGATTTCTTTGTCTTCCCGCTGGACATTCACTTGTCGCGGGATTCCACTGAGGGGCAGAAGTGGTCCGTTGACCGCGTCCCTGCAGCAACTGGAAAGACAGAAACGCCCTTGAGTGCAAGGTCCGACCCTCAGGAACGCAGCAATTACTGTGGCCTTGGTGAGCGGAACGGTGTGGCAGCGACTCAGCCCATCAGAATCAATCACAGTGGAAGTAGGGTCGTTGGATCTTCGGCAAGCCCCACTCGACCGGCGGATTGTCGACTCCCTGAGCTAACTGGTAACGAGACAGAGAATTGTCGGAGAAGATCGCAATCGGGCCGTTGCCTGGTTACGACTTGCTGAAGCAACACCAATTTCCAACCGATAGCTGGTCACAAACCCTGTAGAAGCAGTCATGTTCGTTGATCGTGTGATAATTGAATTGCAAGCTGGCAAGGGTGGTGATGGCTGCTCCAGCATGCGTCGCGAAAAATATGTCCCCCGTGGAGGTCCCGATGGAGGAAACGGTGGCGATGGAGGCAGTCTGATTCTGGAATCGCGTTTGGGTGTCAACAGTCTTGCAGCATTCGCCAACCGCCGCATGTTTCGCGCGCCCAAGGGGGCTCCCGGGCAGGGTGCGTTGCGGCACGGCAAGCAAGGGAAAGATCAAACTTTGCTGGTACCACCCGGCACGACAGTGATCGATGCTGAACACGGTTTCGTGATCAAAGATTTGAAAAAGCACGGTGAACAATTTGTGATCGCTCGCGGCGGTCGAGGTGGAAAAGGTAATGCCCACTTTAAAAGCAGTACAAATCGAACTCCTCGCGAACGTCAAATTGGAGAACTCGGTGAAGTCCGTGACGTCATTCTGGAACTGAAGTCCATCGCTGACGTTGGCTTGGTCGGCATGCCTAACGCCGGCAAGAGCACTTTACTAAGTCGCATTTCCAGCGCACGCCCGGAGATCGCTGATTACCCCTTCACAACAAAACACCCCAATCTTGGAATAGTGGACGTCAGCGAAGGCAAATCGTTTGTCATGGCCGACATCCCCGGATTGATCGAGGGGGCAAGCGATGGCATTGGGCTGGGACATGAGTTCCTAAGGCATGTCGAACGCGCTGGACTGCTTGTGCACTTGGTAGAACCCATGCCCATCGACAGCACTGATCCTGTTCAGAATTATAAATCCATTCGTAGTGAACTTTGCGAATATGACGCATCACTCGGTGAACGAGATGAGATTGTCGTAGTCACCAAAAGCGAGCTTGAAGGTGCTGCCGATGTTCGCGATGCATTAGCCGAAGCAACCGGCCGCGAGATCTTGCTTATCAGCTCGATGACAGGCGATGGATTGCGTGGGTTAATGTCTGAAATCATGTCACGAGTAGATCTTCGTCGCACACAAATGATCGAAGCAGGTGAAGAAGTCACTGTCTTACGGGAATCAGATCTGGTTAGGACTCCTGCACAACAGGGCAAGCGTCTGCCGCCGCACCTTGCTGGTCCAACGCAAGAGCTGTCAGATGAAGTGCAAGCCAAAGACTTTGATCAACCTTCACATGAACCGAGAGCGAGCGGGGAAGAAGACTGATGAAAACAACGACGAACATCGCCGTTGACATTGGAAACTCAGCTATCAAGTTGGCGCTATCAACTGAGGAAATTATTCACGAAAAATCTCTTCCCCTTGTGGAAAGTGATTGGCAGATATCGGCGGCACAATGGGCGTTATCCCACAGTGATGATCAGCCACTCGCTTGGCACATTGCAAGTGTTCATCCGCAAGCCACCAAAACGCTGACGGACCACCTAGGCACGAACTTTCCAGCAGCAAAAGTGAAGCTGATGACGTGGTGTGATGTCCCGATGGAACCCAACGTAGACGAGCCGGATCGACTTGGAATTGACCGCCTCATCTCCGCCTACGCGGCAACACTGCAATCCGAACCTCCTCTCGTTGTCGTTGACGCTGGCTCGGCAATCACGGTTGACATGGTGACTGCGGACCGCAAGTTTCAGGGCGGCGCAATTTTACCTGGCTTGGGCATGCAATTCGCTTCGTTAGCGAAGGGAACGGCGAGCTTGCCGTTGCTCGACTCCAGGCATAAAAAACCACATTACCCTGCTAAAAACACCGAAGATGCCATATTCAGCGGAGTACTGACGGCAGCCATTGCCGCCATCGATCTTCTGATCGCCAAGTATGGCAACCATGTGAATATTGCCAAAGAAGACGTTCCGGTTGTCTTGACTGGTGGAGATGCTCCATTTTTGTCGCCCCACCTGCAGCATAATCATGAACGAATTGACAATTTAGTTTGCCGAGGAATACTTGGTTTACAATCATGAAACTAGGGAGACTTGGGGATTTTTTGGAACGCGGATTTTTTTCGAAGAACATTCTCCGCAGGCCTAAGAAAACCCCGCTTCTGTCGTAGCAAACAGGATACGTGGGTTCACCCCCGTTCAGAATGATCGACTAACCTACTCGCAGCACTTTGAGTAGAAGGCTGCGGGATATTCAGCAATGCTGACACCCACCCTTTACTGAAACCTTTCCAAGCGGTCCCAGCGATGCCGGCCACCAACATTTACGATTTACTGCCCATTCCCGAGGGCGTGAAAGAACCTCACGCCTACCAGATTTTCGGTATCGAGGATGGCGAGCAAGATCTCGCGATCATCAGTGCAAAGATTCGCGAAGTCGTTGGAAATCTGAAGCAGCAAAAAGAAGGCACAAATCCTAAGCTGTGGACCAAGGCAGCCAAATTGGCCCAGCAAGCACGACTGACGCTCGCCAATCCAAAAACAAAAGCCAAACTGGATGCGAGATTCGGAATTATCGCGAACGAACCTGTGAATAATTCGGGCGGCGATCCGCTCGCCAGCATCCTGCCGTCCGCTGATCCTCTTGCAGGAATATTACCTACTGCAGATCCATTGGGCGATGCTGACCCACTTGCCGGCATACTCCCCAATGAACCCGAACTCACCCAACGGACTGTTTCAGAGACGGCCGCAGCAGCCACTTCCAACGAGATGCCCGCAGGCATGTTTGGCAAAGCGGTCGAGGAAGCTTCAAGCGAGACAGGAACCATTGGGGGCATGCCGCTGGTCGTATCTGCTCAGGGTACAAATGGTTCGACCATCGGACGTCATCCACAGCGGCGTCCAAAACCGATTCTGGGACTAATGATCTTTGGAACCTTTGCCGTTGGCATGCTGTCCATCATTGGAATTCTCATTTGGTTCATGGTGAATCAAGGCGAAGTCGCAATCACTCAGTCGGACGGCTCACTCACCATCTCGACCACAGGTAAACAAGACGAGGCGAACAACAGTACCAATAAAAAAGCTCCCAGAAGAAAAGCCACCCCAGAACCACTTGAACCAGATCCTGTGATGGGAACTCTCGGACCAAGTAAAAACAAAGGCAGCAACGAGGGAGGCATGACAGATCTGGAAAAAAAGATGCAGGAGGATGATCTGGTCAAGACTCCTGATCCAGAACCTGAAACACCAATGGTTGACACTAAACCAAAGCCCCCGGAAGTTCCTAAGAAACCTTCAATCACGGATGAGATGATCGCTGAAGCAAACAAGCAACTGGACAATGTTGCGATGTTGATCAAGTCTGCTAAATGGGATGAGATGAAGCCTGCGGCCGAGAAAGCATCTCAGTTACCCATGAACGCCGAGCAAAAAGAGCGTGCTGAGGCGTTATATGAAGTGGCCGACCTGGCCTCCTTCTACCAAGGTGGGATCAAGAAAGCTGTCGCAGACATCGCCGTGGGCAATGACTTTGAGGTTACGAACGACTTCCGTGTGATCGTGGTCGAAAAGGGAGATGACTTCATTGCCATCCAGTTCAACGCTCGAAAAAAGACTTACAAGTTTGATGAGCTGCCATTCTCTTTGGCCCACAAGCTGGCATCTTTCACCATACCAGCGTCTCCCACCCAAATAGCTGCCAAATCCATTTATCAGTCAATCAGCCCGAAAGCGAACGAAGAAAGTCGCAAAGAAGCACTTCAATGGCTGAGCGAGTTGAATGATGTCAGGGGAGCAGATCCACAACGAATTTCTGAGACCTTGAAGCAGATGTTCTGAAGATGCATAGCCATCGTGCTGTACATCACCTAGGCTTGGCGGGAAGAATCCCTTTCCTCTGGTCGAGCTTACCAGGCGCCGCAATGTCCTCGCTACAGTATTCCATCGAAACACTCCAGAAACTTGTGGGGCATCCATCTGTCAGCTCCACAAGCAACTCCGCTGTCTCAGAAACGGCTAGCGAAGCCCTTGCTGATCTCGGGTTTGATGTCGAAAAAACAGTCTACGTCGACCCTCAAGGCGTAAGTAAAACTAATTTAGTTGCCCGTCGAAGGCCGACCGCTTCTGGGTCAGCTGAGAATGGTGGCTTGGCGTACTTTTGCCATACTGATGTTGTTCCTGCGGATGACTGGACTGGTCCGGGTGGAGACCCTTTCCGAAGTGTCATTCACGAGAACCGCATTTACGGTCGTGGATCGTGTGATATGAAAGGTTCACTGGTAGCGATGCTTTCAGCAGTCGCCAGAGTACCAGTCAAAGAACAGCAAGCCCCCGTGTGGATCGTCTGCACTGCCGATGAAGAAGTCGGCTTTCTGGGTGCAAAAGATTTAGTAAAAAACTCGGCAGGGTATCGCAACATTGTGCGGTCCCAACCCATGGCGATCATTGGTGAACCAACAAACTTGTCAGTTGTGCATGCACACAAGGGGATTGTTGGCATGCGGATCACCAGTCATGGAAGAGCCGCCCACAGCAGCACCACCGACGGCATCAACGCCAATGAAGCCATGGTCCCGCTCGTGCAGCAGTTACTCGAAATTCGGCAGGAGACGCAGCAATCCAAACAGTACCATGACCAACGTTTCGATCCGCCTGTACTATCATGGAATTTTGGGATCAGTGATGGCTGCAAGGCCGTCAATATCACACCAGCCAAATCGGTGGCTTGGATTTCTCTACGTCCCATGCCAGAGATCGATGGCAGAGACCTGATGGCGAGAGTCGAGGAAAAAGCAAAAGAGTTGGGACTTCAGTACCAAGTATGCGAAGGTGGAGCTCCGCTATGGATCGATCCTGACAATTCCTGCATCCGGGACTTCTGTGCGTTAACAGGCGGTCACCCCAAGACAGTCTGTTACGGAACTGACGGAGGCGAGTTTAACGAACTCAAGCATCGTGCCGTCTGCGGCCCGGGTGATATTGCGCAGGCACACACCGCCGATGAATGGCTTGAGATCGAGCAACTTTCCAAGGGCATCGATCTTTACGAAAAAGCGATTCGGTTTTGGTGCGGTGACGCCGTCAAAAATCCACCATCCTTTGAATAAAACCCTCTACTCAGAACGTTCGCCATCTTCTAACCCTTTCATGCCTAACTGCGCCATTTTGCGGTAGAGATTGGAACGATGCAGACCTAAGTATGCGGCGGCATCTGTCATGTTTCCAGAACAGGTTTCGATCGCACGTTCAATGTGTTCGACTTGAAACTGCCGTGTTGCTCCATTCAATGTCCCGGTAATGGGCAACTGCCCCTGTCCGAAATTCCGCGGGGTAGTGGTCAGCATCAGATCATCTTTTTCAATTTCTTGATCACCACACAAATAGGCAACACGTTCGATGGTGTTTCTTAGTTCCCGGACATTACCGGGCCACGCATGTGATTGCATAGCCTCCCTTGCGCTTCTCTGGAATGCAGGCACGGAGCGACCGATTTGATAACAGAATTGTTCCAAGAAATGATCGGCTAACAATAGAATGTCCTCCCCACGTTGTGATAACGGCGGAAGCGACAAATTGACAACATTGAGACGAAAATACAGATCTTCTCGAAATCGCTTCTCGACAATCATTTCTTCGAGTGGCTGATTGGTTGCGGCAATGACACGGACATCGACCGGAATCGTTTGTGACCCCCCAACACGCACCACAACCTTTTCTTCAAGAACCCTGAGCAACTTAGCTTGCCCTCCGGGGCTCATGTCGCCAACTTCATCAAGAAATAACGTTCCGCTGTTAGCCAATTCAAATTTACCTTGCCGTGTTTGATTGGCGTCAGTGAAAGCTCCCTTCTCATGGCCGAACAATTCACTTTCCAAGAGTGATTCGACAAGAGCCGCACAATTAACAGCAATGAAAGGTCCGTTCCGCCTCTCACTTTCAAAGTGAATGTGCCGGGCTAGTACCTCCTTGCCTGTACCATTCTTCCCCAACACCAGAACAGATAAATCAGTCTTCGCGACTTTCGACGATGTCTTGCGAATTTTTGCAATACTTGGATGCTCGCCAATCAGGGGACTGGCTGATGCAGCATCCTCGACGAGACGATCGCAGGTTTCCACCAATTTCTTACGTGTCTTGAGCGATTGGATTGCGACTGCAGCATGCGTTGCAAGGTCCCTCAAAACAATTGCATCGCATGCCTCAAATCCGCTTCCATTATGATTGATTGCCTCAAACACACCAATTAAATCGCTGCGTTGCCCCTGCATTGGAACTGCAATAAGTGATCGTGTTACAAATTCGAGCGACTGATCAACTTTCCGATTGACTCGCGATTCATCATCGCTTCCGCCATTCCAGATTTTGGGTTCCCGCGAACCGAGCACCTCTCCTACGACCCCAGCATCGTCGTCCACTTCCAATGCTCCCTCTGCGACACCAAGCGCGGGGCGACCGATCAATTTTTTGCGCCGTTTATCCCAAAGAAATATGCTTGCGCGTTCGCAATCCAATAATTCGGTAGCGGCATCTGCGATCCCATGTAGCAGGGCGATGTCGTCTTCAAACCTTTGCCACTGTGCTGAGGCATCCATGACAGCTTGCAATTGGCTGATCCGGCGGATGCGGAAGTGACGACGATTGATGGTTTGAAACGCAGCAATTAGCAAATCCGAGATTCGACTCATGCGTTTGATGAGCTGGTGTGGGTCTGCTTTGCCCGTTGCCTCAGCCCGTACCAACAAGGCGGCAACCAAAGGAGCACCATTTGGCAACCCTAGAATTTCCGAATCATCGCTTTGGCCGGTGTCGATCATTGGAGCCACGACCCACCCGTCGGCAGACTGGATCTTGCCAAGATCGAGTGTTTCACCGATTAATAATTCCGGAACTTCTTCCTGCTCACCAATCCAAATCTCACGACTCCATCGGCCAGAAACCTGATTCACGATGCCGCCAGTGGCTTCCTCCACCAATTCCATCACAGCAGGAAATATCAATTCGAGAAATTCCGAGCGTGAAATATCCCTTTTCAGGGCATTTACGACCTCAGCAAGAAGACGAATCTCGACATTTTGTGGCGTTTGGGGCTGGGTGCGGTCTTTCAACGGATCACTCAGGCAGGAAAATAGGGAATTCGGAGACGGAGGAAGCCCCTCGGATTAACCAAGGACTTCATTTTGTCATGTTGTAGGGAAATAGACGACTCCAAGGGATAGGCGGTATCCTGTGCGTTGGAGCTCCCGTCACCCAAGAAGATATGACGGTAAATTTCGCCAAGCAGGAATCGTTCGATATGCAGTTCAACGGAAAAAAAGGCCTTGTCCTAGGTGTGGCTAATGATCATTCGATCGCCTGGGCCATTGCAAAACAAATCATGGAAGCTGGCGGAGAATGCGGATTCACGCACCTCCCGGACCGGGAAGATGACGAACGACAGCGAAATCGTCGGCGGGTCTCCCAACTGACAGACAAATACGAAAACGCAAAATTCCTCGTCCCCATGGATGCTCAAAAGGATGAAGACATTCAACGCGTATTTGACCATACCGCCGAGCAGTTCGGGAAAATAGACTTTTTACTCCACTCGATTGCCTTTGCGGACAGGAATGACTTGTCACGAGAGACGGTCTACACCAGCCGCGATGGTTTCAAATTGGCGATGGACGTAAGTGTCTACACTCTGATCGCCTGCACAGCAGCAGCAAAGCCGATCATGAATCCTGGAGGCGCGATCGCTACAATGACATACTTTGGTGGTGAAAAGTGCGTTCCCGGCTACAACGTAATGGGAATCTGCAAAGCCGCTCTGGAAGCAACCGTACGCTATCTGGCCTATGACATGGGGCCGCAGGGTGTTCGCGTCAACGCGCTTTCCGCAGGCCCTATCCGTACTTTGGCAGGACGAGCAGCGGGTGTCGAAGAAATGCTGACACTGTATGAACACATGGCACCACTGGGCAGAAATGTGAGCCATGACGAGGTCGGTCGTACAGGCGCCTTCTTGCTCGGTGACAATAGTGAAGGGATCTCGGGCGAAATTCTTCATGTTGATGGTGGATACCACGCGATGGGTAGCCCTGGTCGTTTATTGAACAAGTTGCAAAGCAAGTAAAACAGCTCGCTTCAAGCAAACACGGTTGATCGTGTATGGATCGGTCACTGAAAACACTTCAGCTTTTTCTTCCGCAAAGGATCATCGATGGTACGTACTGCCAGCACCATGCTTCCGCTGGGCACACAAGCACCCGCATTTTCTCTTCCCGACACTGACGGCAAAACAGTCGAATTGGCCGCATTGGCAGGTAGCAAAGCATTGCTTGTGATTTTCATGTGCAATCATTGCCCCTATGTCAAACATGTAGCAGACCAACTCAAGGCGCTGTCGGACGATTACATGCCGCAAGGCTTGTCCGTTGTTGCAATCAGCAGCAATGACGCTGAAAAATATCCAGATGATTCATTGCAGGCGATGGCTGTCGAAAAGGCCGAACGAGGTTATCAGTTCGCCTATCTCTTTGATGAATCGCAGCAAGTCGCACAAGACTATGCCGCTGCGTGTACACCGGACTTTTATCTTTTCGACAGCGAGCAAAAGCTTGCCTATCGAGGACAGCTCGACTCCAGCAGACCCAATACCAATATCCCTGTCACGGGTGAAGATCTTCGGGCGGCAATCGATGCTGTCTTCAGCGGTCAAAGTCCTTCTGAGCAACAGACACCCTCCATTGGTTGCAACATCAAATGGAAAGAGGGCAATGAACCCCAGTACTTCAATCCGCAAGGGATTGCGTGAGCGTTCCGTACCTTCAGGAATTGACACTGCAACTCGCAATCGGTGCATCCCAATTGGATCCATCGCTACGTTCGCGACATGCCCAGTGGTTAATCACCCAGCAGCGTGACGACGGCGGCTTTGCTGGCCGTGAAGGCGATAGCGATCCGTATTACACCGCCTTCGCCTTACGTGCTCTGTGGATTCTCGACGCTCTGGATTCAAAAATTGGAGGCCGCGCCGCCCAATTTCTGAAACAACGCCTGACCCGCAAAGAGTCGATCATTGATTTGATTTCTTTGATTTTTGGATCAGCTATCGTAGAACTGGCAGTGGGTGAGATTGTCATCTCTGATGAAGATTTACATTGGCGTCAAAATGTCTCCGACCTCCTCTCCACATTGCGAACCGATGACGGGGGTTTTGCCAAAACACCAGAAGGCAGGGCCGGCAGCACCTATCAGACTTTCCTCTCGATTCTTTGTTATCAATG
>DOPG01000440.1 GCA_003513555.1 Rhodopirellula sp.
CTGCAAGGCTTGCAGCCCTACTACAAAATCCACGGCTCTGACGCAACCGTTTCCATTCAAAGGGGTAGTAACGGTTTTCGACTTCCCACCGAAGCTGAATGGGAGTACGCGTGCAGAGCAGGCACCCAAACACCATGGTACTTTGGTGATTCCGCCAACGATATCAGTGACTTTGCGTGGCACTCGGATAATTCAAACGGTCAAGCTCAAGCGGTGGGTCAGAAGAAACCCAATGCATTTGGTCTGCACGACATGCTGGGCAATGTACCTGAGTGGTGTTGGGACCGATTTGATGAGGAATACTACCTCAAATCGGAAGCGGTGAATCCCCCCGGTTCCACGGCGGGTGATCAACGCGTCTTCCGGGGTGGTGGCGTGAGCAACCGCCCATCGGAATTACGTTCATCAAGCCGAAACCCGCTGGGTATGCAATACGGCTTTTCAAATGGCGTTGGTCTGCGCGTTGCTCGTAATATCCCAGCCAGCCGTTAGCTGCAAATCCAGCTCAAACCCATCGGAGAGCCGCTGGGAATCTTGTTGAAAGCAGCTCAAACTTGAATTCACCTCAGGCGAACAATGACCGCGTTGGGAAAATACGTCGACGGTTGCAGCAGCGAAGATTGAAAACGATGTCCGCGGCTGTGCCGCCCAATACCCGAAAGCACTCATTTTTTCAGTAGTTTGGTGATGTATTCCCTTCTGCCCATCTCTACTGAGCCCGAGCTCACCGATGGCCTCACAGCAGCCGCCAGTAAGTGAACGTCTTTGTGCACTTTACAAGGCAATTCTCTGCCATTGACGCACATGCGCGTCCAATTTCAAGTTTCTTATATTTTCATGGGACGCGTCTCCGTTCAAGTGATTAGTCGCCCACAGGGCACCTCACTTAAGACAAAACCGGAGAGAAACCATGAAAACGCAACTGCCCATCCAACTGTTCGCAGCTCTGTTGACTGTCCTTGCCATGCCAGCCGTCGCCAGAGCTTGTGGCGACTACGGCGGTTTACGCTCCTACCTCGTCGCGGAAGCTGAGTTGGAAGGCTCGATCACGCAAGGCGAACTGCTCATCGCAATCAATCCAGAAGGTTCACTGATCTCCAAGAATCTGATGTGGGGCACGACCCGGGAGTATGGTCGCTTTGGTCGGAAGCTCTTGCCCCATATCGATGTTTTGGGGGATCGAGTGTGTGTTGCGACCGAAACGGAGATTTGCGAGATCAGCTTAAAGACAGGAAAACTCCTAAAAGCGTACCCACATACCCAAGGACGATGTGGGGCCGTCATCGTTGGCGAACACAAGGTGTTTCTCAACAACGGAACAAACGTCGCAATCATGGACATGTCTGACGGGACCACTCTTCGAAAAATCAACCTGATGCCCAAAGGAATGTCCAGCCGTACTGTGACCGGTGCGACCGCCAGAATCCAACACGCTCGCGCGGACAATCGTCTCTACGTCGTTCGCCCCAACACAAGTGGTCTTGCTGTCGTGGACCTCCACGACGGTCGGCGAGTTCGGGACATCCACACAGGAACAAGAACGCTGCCTACGGACATTTTTCACACGGACGGGACTCTCTTTGTCATCGACCGCTCCACATCCTACGGAATTCAGCACGAAACCCTGACCACCTTCAACGCAGTCACAGGGAAGCAGAAAAGATCGACCTCCTTGGATAACCTGTGCGACAAACTACCAGCCACACAAGCAATGGACCCGACCACGATTCTTGGAGCCTACCGTGACGGCATCCTGGTCTCTGTAAACGAACGTCTGCGCTTCTTCAACAAGAAAGGGGTCTTGGTGAAGTAAGTGCCGAAACCAGCATCGACTTGGCTGCCTCCCGCACTGCCAGTCAGCACAGCGTCGCTTCCTTCACGGAAGCGACATTGTGCCGGTAACGGTCGGTATCGCACGGATGCTCGGCAGTTGATGGCTTGTGACCCGCCATCAACCCGTCACCCCATCACCCCAACTCTGAAAAAATATCAACGAAGTGCAAAAGGTAAAACGATGCCCCCACGTAACACCAAGTCATGCATCATTTGTCTTCTGGGAGTCCTTCCTCTTTTCGGCCTGACATTCAGTTGGCCCCACGCACACAACACCACGACGTTCGAACCGCGATTGGATGCAGAAAACGTAGACACAGTTCCAATCAAATCGGTGAAGACGTCCGTGATCGGCCAGACCATTTCAAAAATTCACCTGACTGAACCTCACGGGCACGATGTTTCCTTCACCCGCATTCGTGGCAAACGCCTCACAGTGATTGCCTTTCTGGGTACCGAATGCCCATTGGCAAAACTTTACAGCGCACGACTCGAAACACTCGCACAGCAATACCGCAACCACGGGCTAACCGTGATTGGATTCTGCTCCAACGCACAGGATTCCCAACAGGACGTGACGGATTTTGTGCAGCAACACGCTCTCACGTTCCCCGTGTTCAAGGACAGCCAGCAGCGGGTTGCTGACCAATTCAAGGCAGTTCGCACACCCGAAGTCTTCTTGCTGAACCATGACCAAAGAGTTGTTTACTGGGGACGCATTGACGATCAATATGCGATCGGAATCAAAAAATCAAAACCCCAAAGATCCGACCTGAAAATCGCGATCGACGAAACACTGGCTGGAAACAAGGTCTCAGTACCGATCGCTGAATCCGTCGGATGTCACATTGGTAGACTTGAGATTCCTGTTCCGACTGCCGCACTGACATTCCATGAACACATCGCACCGCTGTTGAGCAAGCACTGTATCAACTGCCACAGACAAGACAATATCGCACCATTTGCATTGCTTGATTACGACGAAGTCGCCGGCTGGGCACCCATGATCCGAGAAGTTGTGGAAGACGAGCGAATGCCCCCCTGGTTTGCCAACTCAAAACACGGGAACTTCAAGAACAACGCCAAATTGAGTCCCGCGGAAAAAGCAACTCTACTCGGCTGGATCGATCTTGGTTGTCCTCCGGGGTCCTTGGATGCTGTCGCAAACGTACAGATCGATCAAAACAAGCCTGCGAAAAGCACCTGGGAAATCCCTGAACCAGACGAGGTATTCTTCATCAGTGATCACCCGCACACGATCCCGGCACAAGGTCAAGTTGAATACGAATACTTCCTTGTAGATCCAGAGTTTCAGGAAGAAAAATTTCTGCAGGCGGTTCAAGTCAAGCCTGGAAACTATTCCGTGGTGCACCACGCATTGGTATCTCTTGTATTGCCCGGAGATACTTCACCCGGGATCGGTAACTGCGGTGTATTGATCAACTACGCACCAGGCATGCAGTCAACAAAGCTTCCACCTGGAATGGGAATTCATGTACCGGCTGGAGCGAAGTTTCTGTTTCAGATGCACTACACCCCCAATGGCACCCAGCAGCGTGATCGGACTTCACTGGGAATGGTCTTCGCTGACCCCCAACAAGTGACCTCGGTCGTTCGCGGTGGTGCGATTGCAAACGTCCGAATCACCATCCCTCCCAACACGGATGATCATCAGGAAGTTGCTAACTTAAAAATCGACCGCGCTGTTGAACTTCTGAGCCTGTCGCCCCACATGCACTTACGAGGCAAGGCTTTCCGTTATGAAGCGTTTTTTCCCAGTGGTCACCGCGAAATATTGCTGGACGTTCCCAAGTACGACTTCAACTGGCAACTGCGTTACCTGCTCGAGAAACCGTTGCCTCTGCCGCCAGGAACCCGCATTCGCTGCACAGCCTGGTACGACAATTCAGCTAAAAATCCAGCGAACCCAGATCCTCAGACGGAGGTTCGCTGGGGCGACCAGACAACAGACGAAATGCTGATCGGGTTCTACAGCATCGTAGAAAAACGTTGACCATGGTGCCCACGCGACTCAGCAGTCATCCACAGCATCTGCGTTGGGGCCCAATGGGATGGTGCCCCATCATCAATGCGTGTCGG
>DOPG01000442.1 GCA_003513555.1 Rhodopirellula sp.
AAGTAACGGTTGTCGCAGGCAAGAACTGGTGATGCTCGGTACGCCCCGCCGATGCGCTTCTTCCAGACTTGATCGCCGGTCTTGGTGTTGAAACTACTTGCCACGCCATTGTCGGAAACCACATAAATCAAATCATCGTGAATTAATGGGGAAGGCTTGGCGGGAATACCCTGCTTGACTGTCCATGCAACGTGGGTGTCAGTGACATCACCTGAGCCATCAACGTTGACAGCCCACAATTCCGGTTTCCCGAAGCCAGTTGAAAAATACACAATATCATCGGAGAAGACGGGTCGGGGCACTACTGAAAATCCTTTTCCGTGATAGACCTTCCAGATTTCTTTGCCTGTTTCGGGTGCGTAGGAAACCATCCATTGGGATGCCATGCAAATCAGCTGATCGCGACCATTCTTGTCGGTGATGGCGATTGGGGTGCTGTAAGCTTTCTTTTGGTCGCCGGTGGGAGCGTCCATCTCGGGGCGATCTACTTCCCAAAGAGTTGTGCCTGTCGACTTGTCTAGAGCGGTAACGTACTGACGCTCAACACCATCCTGAATCAGAATAAGCATGTTCTTCAAAAGATAGGGCGAACTGCCAGGACCAACTGAGTGAACTAATGGCAGACGCCGCTGCCAGATCATTTTGCCATTGGCACGGTCGACGCAGAAGGTTCCATAAGTACCGAAGTGGCAATAAATGTATTTGTCATCAATGACGGGCGTTGGGGACGCGTAGCTGTTAAGGGAGTGAATCGCATCAGGGGATTCAATGGAGGTTAGGGCGATCGTCTTTTGTATTGATCCATTTTGAAGGCTGACTGCAATTAGTTGCAGATCAATTGATTTGGCGATGGACAACTGCTTGAATTTTCGCTCCTCGATACCATTCTTCTTCAGTAGTTCCACCTTCTCTTCCGCCGTCGGCACTCGCTCAATTGCTGTGGTTACCCAAATCGTCCCGTCCGCGACCACCGGTGAGGACCAGGCAAGGCCGGGGAGCTCGGTCTTCCATGTCACTCCATCTGACTCACCGAAGTCAGTCGGAATCGTTTGGTTTTGTGCAATTCCGTCCCCACCAGGACCCCTGAATTGTGGCCATGAATCGGCCGCGAGAAGGCTGATATGAATCAACAGACAATGAACGGTTAGCAACGCAAAACGGGTGGGCATGGAAGGACCTGAGAAACGGAGGGAGTTGGATGGTGCAACGCGAGTCCGATAGCGTTAGCTGAGAACCGATGCTATTCCACGAGCTGTAGTTTACCATGGCGGCAGCACACCGTTTACCACCATCGCATGGCTTCTTTTGGGGACATGCGACACATGGATCTTGTTGGCTTCGCGGAATTCTTAGGAGCCGTGTTCCTGCAACGGTCTGGGCTGCCATAACAGTGAGGTGGCCATGCTTGTCGGCGGAGGAGGCTGTGCCTGATAGGCCCGGTCACTGATTGGATCCAGTAAGACTTGGTTTTTTACCAGTTGGATCTAACTGCCGACGGTTCTAGTAGCCGTCCTTGTCAGCGTTGCCTTGCCATTGGATCGGATCGAGCCCCAGTTGCTCGCGGGCCGGGTCCAGAATCGCTGCGGTGGCGCTGGCTCCAACACGTGATACGCCCATCTCACGCACTTTTAGCAGGGTTTCGAGATCGCGGACGCCGCCTGCAGCTTTGACCTGGGTAGGAAGACTTCGATGGGCAAGCATCAATTGAAGGTCGGGAATGGTTGCACCCGACGTCCCGAAGCCGGTCGATGTTTTGATCCAGTCTGCCCCAAGCTCGCAGCAAATCTCAGTCAAACGTTGTTTCTGTGAATCTTCCAAGTAGCAGTTTTCAAAAATCACTTTGACTTTTCGCTGATGTTCATGGGCCAGCGTTGTGATGGCATTGATTTCATCGGCCACATATTGCCAACGACCACTCAACGCTGCGGAAATATTGATCACCATGTCGAGTTCGATTGCGCCATCAGCGATGGCTTGCTCCGACTCGGCAACCTTGGTGCTGGTAGCCTGGCCGCCATGTGGAAAACCGATCACTGTGCTGGGCAGAACGCCGGTATCATTCAGTAGATCAGTGCAACGTGCTACGTAGTAGGGCATGATGCAGACGCTCGCCACTTCGTAAGCGGCAGCCATTCGGCAGCCATTCTCAAGTTCCTGGGTGGTCAATGTTGGCAGCAGCAACGCATGGTCGATCATCTTCGACGCGTTGTGGTAACTAAAGTTCATGACAGAAAATCCTGAGCTTCGAAGCGTGGCGGGCAATGGTACAGGTGAATCTGAAAATCTGCCCGTGTTCTGCCGGACACGGGATGTGCGGTGGTTGCCCGCAGGTGTTGTTTAGTTTGCTACCGAAGAGTGTATGCGTGTGACGGGCTAAGCGGGGACGTCAGAATATCGCACTTTTCCGTTGCCACTGACAATCTTGCCCACGGGTACACAGGGGATTCCCAAGTCACTTATCTGAGCTGCAATGCTTGGTGCATAAAATTCGCTTACAACCAGTGCCATGCCAATTCCCATGTTGAACACTCTCCTCATCTCGCTGTCGGCCACGTTCCCCGTTGCTTGCAACCACTCAAAGATCGGCGGCTTGTCCCAGGAATCGGGTTCGATGATAGCGTCGACACCTGCGGGAAGAATGCGGTCAAGGTTTTCTTCGAAACCGCCTCCTGTGATGTGGGCTAGTCCGTGCAGCACTTGTTTGACCTGATAGTGCGATTGCACGGACCTCAATGCCTTGGTGTAAATGCGGGTGGGTTCCAGGCAAGCATCGGCAAGCGAGCTGCCCCCCAACGCTTCCGGGCAGTCGTCCCAGTTAACTTTCGCATCGTTGATTACTTTTCTCACCAGCGAGAAACCGTTGCTGTGCAGTCCGCTTGCAGCCATACCCAAGACCACGTCACCCTCGTTGATCATCTTGCCATTGATCAACCGTTTCTTTTCGACCACGCCGACTGCGAATCCGGCTAAGTCATAATCTTCGTCTCCGTACATGTCCGGCATGATGGCTGTTTCACCGCCCAGCAACGCCATGTCGCCCAGGACGCACCCGTCACTGATTCCCTGAACGATCTGTTCCAGACGGGCAGGGTCGTCTTTTCCCATCGCAACGTAGTCGAGGAAAAAAAGAGGCTCCGCACCGGTACAAAGCAGATCGTTGACACACATCGCAACCAGATCGATTCCGACGGTGCTATGACGCCCCGTTATCTGGGCAATCTTGAGCTTGGTGCCGACTCCATCCGTGCCACTGACCAGCACTGGGTTGCTGTAATTTCGAGCAAACAGTTTCCCGGTAAAATCAAGACTGAACAGTCCAGCAAAACCACCATCGCTTGGGATCACCCGAGGACTGAAGGTACGATGCATCAGCCGCGGCAGGCGACTCATTGATTCGGCGTAGACGTCCAAGTCGACACCGGCGTCTTTGTAAGTTGCGGCCATCTTTGCCAAGGTGCGAGCGTGCGGGTGATACGGGGCTGTCGAGGCGAGCGAAGAGCTGCCTAAGTCCATAGCATGAACAAAACAGGCGATTTCGAACAGCAGAGCTCATATCGCCTCTTGCTGCGTCGATTTTAGAGGGCCTGACCTCTGAAACCCAGCCCCTTGAATCTCCTCGGAGGATTCTGACGCACGCTGGACCTGTTGCAGTTTGCATTGCGTCAATCGTCTCGGGGGCAACGAACAGGTCGTGCGTTAGCTTTAAGACGTTCAGAAAGCCGGGGTAAAAAAAGGTGGTGGTGCAAGAAATGCAGCGATTTTCCTCAAAATCAAACGTCTGGCGTTTGGTTTACTGAATGGGAATTGGCCCTCAAATGGCCCGCATCAGGTGGTTCAGGCCTCACCATGACGCTTCTTGCCCTGCTCCCTGCTTTGTCGTCGATCGGCGAATCTCTGCCGGGTTTGATTCGCAACGGCGGATCGCCGCTTTGCAAAGTTCACCCGGCGGCGGACGCTCGTCCGAAAATTTAGCCAACCATGAAGCAGCGTTAAGGCTTTTCGTTGTTGGCTTGGAGTGCCAAAGTCAGAAAACTCACACGTCTAGCCAATTTGCGGCAAGTTCTGTTTTCTCAAGGATTCCGCATCAGTGGAGGGGTGGGCATGCCACGCTGAGGCCGCTGAAGGGACGTGGATCTGCCGTTAGAAAAAGCGACTGATTCGCCATGCCTGTTCGGTCGATGATCCTATTGCATCAAAGGATTTTGATGGTTCGAGATCAGTAAGGGTTGCGGCTTGTTTTGCGGGAAGGTGTGTCGGTCGCTACAGCCCGCAAGCTTCCACTTATCCCGATCTCAGGTTTCTCCGTTACTGAATCGCCAATCATGCTGGTAAACAACTGGATGGCGGGATTTTGACCACCCGTTCAATGATCCTCAGGTATCTGCGGGGCATGGCGCTACGGTTGAGGTACGGCAGTCAAAGGCGATGGGTCTGAACTCAACGGGTGGCGACTGACGCAATGAATTGCCAGTTGGCGTCGAAAACAAATTTGATCAGTGACTGCAATGTCACCGTCAAGTCGGACTTATGATTAGAGAACCACATCATGTTAATGCGCCAACGTTGCCCGAGTCTGCAGTTCGCGTATCAGCCTCCTTTTGGTGCCTGCGTTAACAACACGGGCGCCCAGTTTTCGGTATTCAGTCGATCGGCAACTGCCATGCGGTTGCTGCTTTACAACGACGTGAGTGACACCGAACCCTCTGAGGTGATCAGTTTTGATCGGAATTCTGATCGCTGGGGAGATGTTTGGAGTTTGAGCGTACCATCCCTCACGCACGGTCAGCTTTACCATTTTCAAGCCAGCGGACCCTGGGATCCTGAGATTGGGCAACGCTTTGATCCAGCGGCACGGCTGATCGACCCTTACACGCAGGCCCTCGCTGGCGAATTTCAGTGCGGTACTGATGGGGTGGTTCGTCCACCCAAGTGTGTCGTGATTGACGATGAGTTCGATTGGGAAGGTGATCGCCATCTTCGCCACGACATTAGTGAGTCTGTGATTTACGAAATGCACGTCAAAGGTTTCACCAATAGCAAGACCGCCAAGGTCGCCGCTGGTGGTAGTTACCTTGGTGTGATCGAAAAGATCCCTTATCTCAAGAAGCTTGGGATTACGGCAGTTGAGTTGATGCCGGTCAATGAATTTCCCATCAAAGACATGCATGGGAACGAGATGGAACGAGGGAACTATTGGGGCTATGACCCCATGGCCTTCTTCGCACCCCACCGTGGATACGCTCATGATCAAACACCTGGTTCGCAAGTACGTGAATTCAAGCAGATGGTGAAGGCTCTGCATGCTGCGGGGATCGAAGTCATACTTGATGTCGTGTTCAACCACACTTGCGAGGGAAACGAGAAGGGGCCGACACTTTCGTTCAAAGGGTTGGAAAATCAGGTCTATTACATGCTCAGCCAAGGACGCCATTACTGCAATTACAGCGGGTGTGGCAACACTCTCAACGGAAATCATCCTGTTGTTCGCGAGATGATTTTTCACTGCCTGAGACATTGGGTCCACAATTACCATGTCGACGGATTTCGTTTTGATTTGGCAAGTATTTTGAGTCGGGATCGCAACGGTGATCTGATTCCCAACCCACCGATGGTTGAATTGATCTCGGAAGATCCTTTGCTTGCGGATACCAAAATCATCGCTGAGGCGTGGGATGCCGCGGGGGCATATCAGGTGGGTTCATTCGGGAATCATCGCTGGGCAGAGTGGAATGGCCGGTTTCGCGACGACGTCCGTGGCTTTTGGCGTGGCGATGCAGGAACGTTGGGCGATCTTGCCACGCGACTTTCCGGTAGCAGCGATCTGTACGAACATGACGGTCGCCCTCCGTTCTGCAGTATCAATTTCGTCACTAGTCATGACGGCTTTTCAATGAATGACCTTGTCTCGTACAAGGAAAAGCACAACGAAGCGAACAACGAAAATAATTGCGATGGTGATAATCACAACATCAGTGATAACTATGGCGTTGAAGGGGAAACAGAAATCGGATCAGTGAATCTGATTCGAACGCGACAGATCAAAAACATGATGGCCACCCTTTTGCTCAGCCAAGGTGTGCCGATGCTTGTTAGCGGAGATGAAGTTCGCCGTACACAGGGGGGGAATAACAACGCCTATTGTCAGGACAATGAAACCAGTTGGTTTGATTGGGATCTTGTTGAGCGGAACGACGATATGTTGAGGTTTGTCCAAGGCTTGATTCGCTTTCGTCGTGAGCAGCCGAGCGTTCGGCGTAAAACGTTTCTCACTGGGAAGCCTGCGGACGATCGCTTGATCCCGGATGTGTCCTGGTTCTCGCCAGATGGGCAGGCTCTCGATTGGGGACAGGAAACGCTGGCAATGATGGCTTACATCGCTGAGCCTCATAAGAATGACGACCCTGCCGGCGTCGGACGAGACCTCATTTTGATGTTTAACAGCACCGGTCAGAAACGTGAGTTCGTGATGCCTGTGATTGCAGCGGGTTCTCTCTGGAATCTCTTCGTCGATACGGCGGCGGAATCACCAGCGGATATCTTTCCGGAGCTGAATGGTCCCATGCCGTCCCGTCAGAGCAAGGTACAAATGCCGCACCATTCAGTGAAGGTATTGGCGCGTCAAAGCCGGTGACAGTAGGTGGTGACGGGCTGGCACGGGGCACTGCTTCGAGGCGGGCGACGCATCAGGACTCTCGCCCGAAATGTCACTTGGGACGGTCAGCAAACGGCCCATGTTCACCGTCTGAATGCCCTGTTTGACCTGATCACTGTCCAGTCAGGCAAGGAAGATTGCCAGTCTCAGGCCCGGACCACTCGACCGGTGCATATCCTGCCATTGACGCCCGAAACACGATTCGGGACGATACAGGCTCACAAAATGTCCGGCAGTTTGGAAAACTTCGAGGTGACTCGGGTTTTTCGACAGAAAGCACTATTAAGACAGGTAAATGGCACAATATCCGCAACACCTCGGGCCGCTCGAAGCTGAGATGGCCAGTAGTCAGTCATACCAAGGTTACCAGCGCCAGCGTCAACTCACGCTTGGCGACCTGCTGCTCGAGAACCGGATTGTGTTCTTGCAGGGAGAGATTCATTACGCAAACGCAAACGACGTGGTGATGAAATTGCTCTATCTGCAGAGCGAAAACCGGCGAAAAGATATCCACTTTTACTTAAATTCGCCTGGTGGCAGTGTCACCGCGACTCTAGCGATCTATGACACCATGCAAATGTTGTCCTGTCCCGTCGCAACGTATTGCGTTGGAGAGGCCTGCAGCGGTGCTGCCGTGTTGCTTGTCGGCGGTAGTAAGGGCAAGCGGTACTGTCTTCCCAACAGCCGCGTTATGATGCACCAACCGATGGGTGGCGTGGGCGGTCAGGTCAGTGACATCGAGATTCAAGCGGCTGAAATGTTCCGCTATCGCGATGTACTCAACGACATCATCAGCAAGCACTCGGGGCAGTCGGTCGAGAAAATTGCCAACGACACCGACCGTGATTTCTTCTTGGGCGCCGAGGAAGCTAAAGAATACGGTCTGGTTGATGATATTCTGACTAAGCCACCTTCCGAGGGTGACGACGACGCCTGATTCCGCTGACGCGGAATTCTTTCTTGTAACCCATTATCTGCAACCAAAAACCCTAATTCCATAAGACGTTATGCCTGTCATTCCCTACGTTGTCGAAAAGAGTGGTCGCGAAGAACGCGTTTACGATATTTACAGCCGTCTGCTGAAAGATCGCATCATTTTTCTCGGGCAGCAGGTCGACGACCAGATCTCTAATGCTTTGGTCGCCCAGATGTTGTTCCTGCAATCGGATGATCCCAAAGCCGACATCCACTTGTACATCAACAGTCCAGGTGGAAGTATCACTGCTGGTATGGCCATCTATGACACCATGCAGTTTGTCTCCTGCGATGTCGCAACCTACTGCATCGGGCAAGCTGCCTCGATGGGAGCTGCGTTGTTGACCGCAGGCGCACCTGGCAAACGATTCGCCCTTCCCAACGCACGCATCATGATCCATCAACCGCTTGCTGGCATGCAGGGTACTGCTCGTGAAGTGGAAATCCACGTCGAGGAACTGCGTCGTATCAAGCAACGCATGAATGAACTGATGATTGAGCACACCGGCCATTCTCTCGAGAAAATCGAAGAGGACACTGATCGTGATCGCTTCATGTCTGCAGACGAAGCCTGCGAGTACGGGTTGATCGACAAAGTCGTCAGCAAGTCTGGTGAGTCCAAATAGTGCGGGCAGTGAGCCTGACTGAAACACGTGACACCGAAGCCATTTGTTCCGCGATTGATTGGGATGTGGGCGACATGGGCGAAGGTTTGATAACTCGTTCTTTCCGGTAACCCACCGCTGGTCTGCGACACTGGCGATTACTGTCGTTAGCGAATTGTGCGGGCTAACGTTGGTATAAAAAAAGAGCAAGCCTGCAGGTGGCAAGCTTGCTCTTTGAGTTTAATTCTGCGAGTTTTGAACGTCTCTAGAATGGAAATGCGTCATCAGAGCCTGGTCCTGCGGGCTCTGCGCCTCCTGGAAATCCTGGTCCACCTGGTCCACCTGGAAATCCTGGTCCACCTGGAAAGCCACCGGCGGGGCCTCCGCCTCCGCCCAGTCCCAGCATCGGGGCGAGCTGCATGACCTGCATCAGGGCTTGATCAAACTCAGCTTGCGATTTTGCAGCAAGCATCGGATCTAGAATTCCACCCACAACGGTGATCATCATGCCCGCCATCATGTTGGCTTGGGCTGCTTGCTCGCCCTGTTGGGCTGCAGCCAATTCCGTTTTCATCTCGGCAAGCATACTTTCTTTTTTTGCCTGCCACTCATCGGCCATCTCCTTTGGTATCCAGCGACCCATGTAACGAACCATTTGCGTGACTTCGGGGCCTGCTTCTCCAGGTATGGTCAGCGTTCCATTATCGTTGTCGGTCTGCTGAATCGTGATGCCAGCCAGGGCTTGCTGCGCCATGCCGGGTGGCAGCATCGCAACGATACCTTTCAGGTGCCCACCCAACTTGGGGCCGTGCGAGTCCATCATTTCACTCATGGTTTGAGTATCGATCGATGGGAGATCAAAGATCAGCATTCCTAACTCGTAAACGGTTCCAACCACGGGGTCGTAACCTTGCTGAACCATCGGCATCATTCCTGGTGGTACCGCTTGGACTAGCATTGGTGTATTCATCACGTATTGTTTCTGCGTGACCAATACTTGTGCCAGTTTTTGGAACAGCCCCTCGACCTGCTTCATGGTTTGTTGTTGCGATTTCAGTGATTCTGCCATTGTCGAACGGAATTCCTGGCTATCGATCATTTGACGCATGTCTTCTGGCAAGGCTTGCCAGAACACTTCGGGGTGGCCGGCCATCATTTGGTCACGGCAGAAATCAAAGGTTGCTTGAAGAGTCGCGTTTTCAGGGAACGCGGGCAGCGGTGCAACCGCGGGGGCAACGGGAACTTTGAAATTGGGATTTGCGTTTGCCGAGGCCACAGGAGGCTTCGGCATCTCGGCCGCAGGTGACGTGGGACTAGCACTGCCGCCACCCTGGGATGCGGTGTAAAGCTCTTTCGCACGTGCATGGCTGGCGGCACTCAAGCGGTTGATGGGGACTTCGATGGTTTTTCCATCAGCCTTCGTAAGGACAACGTTCTTTCCGTTGACGCCGGAGAACTCGGCCTCAATTTGAAACTTACCCGTGTTGTCTGTCCACGTTTCAGCTTTCGCGGAGCCTGTTAGGGTGAAGACTGCTACACAAAGAGTGAGCAGAGTGAGCATCAAACGATTCATCGAATAATTCCAGTAGTGAGTTTGCTTGGATCGCCATCGCTTAGGCGAACGTGGGGCGGATGTTTAGGCGTGGTTGTTCATGGGAAACGAAAAATCTCTTGCAAATGATTGGCAGAGTGCCACCAGTGGCAAGCCGCAGATCACATGATGAATATTGAGATCGCTGCATCGAAACAAACCACAGGTTAAATAAGCGACGCGTGGAATGCCATTACCCACAAACGGTTCCGTGTAAATTCAGTGAGATCGCCCGTTTCCAAGTGTGAATCTAATGGGTTGGCTCGGGAAATACCGGTTTTCTGGCGAATCCGCGGATTCGTCAGCGGGAATTTAATGACAAAGTATGGCTAGACCCAGGATCTCAGGTCGCGTCCAAGTGCTGCCAAAACCTATGTGATCGCCGACATAATCTCGAATGGTCATGGAGATGGCAAGGGCTCAAGGGTGCCAATGCGACTCGATGTCAAACGAGAGGCGGGCCCAGTTTTGTTCATTTCGGCCGCAATTTGGTTGTGGTATTGTGGGAATGCATCCCGTGACCTCTCGCAATTAGGGCAAGCAAATGTGTATTGAACTGCGTTCTACTGTCCAGACTGGCATGCTTTTGCTGGTATGCGTCGCAATCGACTCTGGAAGCCTGCATGCAGATGAGTCCGATCTACGGTCGCGAGGCGATGGAAAGGTTGTCGAAATCTCCGAGGATGGAGTGCCAGTGCTCGCGTATCAAATCCAGGAAAATTCATTGGATGGTGCTTGGCCGCGTGCTGGTTATGTCCACCCACTGTATGACTTGGATGGCAAGGTTTTCACCGAAGATTTTCCGGAGGATCATCGACACCATCGAGGGGTATTTTGGGCTTGGCATCATCTTTCGGTTGGTGATTTGGTTTTGGGTGATCCGTGGCTTTGCAAAGATTTTGTTCGAGAATGTACACAAACAACAACTGCCGCAGTCCAACGAGACGATGAAGAGTGCGTGGGCATCGATCTGGTAACGCTGTGGAAGTCGCCGCTATTGAAAGATGTCAACGGTGAGATGTTGCCAGTAGTAAAGGAAGAAACGCACATCGTTGTTCATAGAAAAACGGAACATCAACGTTCGGTTGATTTTGACATTTCACTGCTTGCCATGTTGCAAAACGTCCATCTGGGTGGCAGCGACGATGCAAAAGGGTATGGCGGTTTTTCGCCGCGGATTAAATTAAACTCAAAGCAAGTGTTTCGTTTTGGCAGTGGGGAAGTCGAGCCAACGAGGACGGCAGTTCAGGGGGGGGCATGGGTCGACATCAGTGACGGTCAGCGAGGCCTGGCAATCATGTCGCATCCGGGAAATCCAGTGGCGAATCGCGGTGCGGGAAAAACGGAGTCCGGCAATGAGAAGCATGAGTTGGGTGACTCAGTGGAACGGTCATCGCCATTGTGGATTCTGAGACGTAAAAACAGTATGCAGAATGTTGCCTACCCGGGACGTAAGCCTGTGTCATTGTCAACCAAAACTCCTATGCGTTTGCGGTATCGCTTGGTGATTCATGATGGGAAAGTGCCCCCCGCAAGCCTGCAGGAAATTTACCAACGCTATGCCGGCGAGAAATAATTCATCGCATGGAGTGTTGACTAAGGTGTTCCCGGATCTCAATTCCGCAGGTCGGGTCGACCATCGGATGAGTCGCGAGGTGGCAAATACTGGCGCCAGCGTTTAGATAACGCGTGACGTCCTTGGCTGTTTCAATTCCACCCAAACCGATGACTTCAATTCTGGATTGACGTTCCTCAATCGCTAAAGCAAATGCCCTGACTTGTTCCAGCGAGGCGTCGAAGATGGCGCGACCACAAATGCCCCGCTGCTGGGATTCGAACATCAGTTCGTTGTCAGTTTCGCCCACGCGGCTTGCAATGCTGTTGGTCATCGAGACAGCATCAGCATTACCGTCAACAGCGGATAAAAATTGGGGAATCACTTGCTGGTCAACGAAGTGGCCCACTTTGATGATGAGCGGTGTCCGCCCTATTGATGATTTCACAGCCTCGCTGACGAGTGCGGACGCTCTCAGATCGAGATAAAGTTGCCCGTCACAGGTGGTGACGTTGGGGCAGGAAAAATTTGTTTCGACACAATCAGCGCCACTTTCGATCGCCCACCTCGCACACTGTGCGTAATCTGCGGCCAGTTCGGTGATTCCCCAACCCTTTTGCATCGTTCCCACGATGGATACAGACAGCACTTTGTTTTGGGGAAGTTGCTGACGTGTCCATTCAATGTCCCGACGCCAAATGTCCGGCGCTGCGGAGGGCATGCCAAAAGCAACCGCCCAGGAGCCCTGCATCGAGGTGCTCGGTGATACGCGACTCTGCGTGCCATCCAGTTGCCCGCATTCGACTGGCTGCAAGTTGGGCAGCGGGTAACAGTCTCTCTGCTGGCTTCTGACCGTTTTGTAGGTCAGGACGTCGAAACCAAGCTGGGCGTAATAGCAGCACCAACGGCCATTAAGAAGCGGGCCAGCTGAAATGCCCAATGGAGAGCCGACTTCACATCCACAAAAGTGCCAGCGACGAGACATCTCAGGCACAGTGATTTGCGGCACAGCCGGTGCATGGTCGTAGTTCCACTGGTAAGACTGTTCAGGGTCGTAACGCGGTAGTCGCTGTGATTTCATTAGCTCAGCTTTTCAAAATTGGCGACCTGGTTTGGGTAGCAATGAGGATCACTTGGACGGATGTCCTGACGATCGAATGTACGCTCGGAAGATATCGCCGTCACTCAGGCTTTGGTCCTTCTACGGTGATCGCCATCACGATCGGTGACGTAGGGTCTTCGCCCTTGACCAGTTCGATTTCGTGGATGACCTGATTTGTGCGAGGTGTAATGCGGATGTGTCGTAACTGTTGGCCACGTGCTGACAGTGCATAGTCAGAATCAGGGACATCAACCCGGCGAATGTAGTCCGCAAAATGGAGGCCGTTTGATAAGGGGTGGTCTTCCGTACTGCCATCTTTCAGGTGCAGTCTGACGACCATGGACACTGATTTTTCCTGATGAGCAGGGAATCCCCAGCCGCTAACACCACTGAGCAGATGGATCGTCTTTGCCAGTGCATTGCACGCCACCCGAACAGACTTGGGCATTTTGGGAGGCATGGTACCTCGCGGTCCATGAAGCAGGATAAGATTCGCAACACGTTTTCCTTCGGGATCAACGAGTTGAAAAGGTACTTCACCCACCATTTTTGGTGACCAATCTTCAAACACGAATCGATCTGCCCCATTGTCTCCTTCATGGAAAAGACCCTTGGTGCTGATCGCTGTTGCTGCTTTCTCAAGCGGGAGCGGCAAAAAGCGACCTTTGTCGGTAAGAAATTCCAGCAAATCGGTGAAACCTTGTGCATCAATCTGCTTTTCAAATCCTTCGGGCATGACAGATTTGCTGGAAGCCATTAGACGCTCAATATCTTCTCGAAGCACAACTTGTTTTTTTCCTTGAGCATCAAAAATTTCCACTGCCGTTTGCGTTTCTGAAGCAAGCATTCCGTTCACCACAACTCCGTCGAGCGTCAGAATTGAATAACTGCGGTAGTTGCCCTCAACGCTGCGACTGGGATCCAAAATGTGGGTCAGCAGTTCAGCTTTGGGGTGGACAGCCATCCCGGTCAGGTCAGGGCCTACCTTTTTGCCCTCACCACGATGCATGTGGCAGTTACCGCAGTTCTTGACGTAGATGGCCTTTCCTCGTTCAACATTTCCTGAGTCCTTCGTGACGTGCATCAAAGCAGCGAGTACTTTTTCACGATCGGGACTTGGTAAGCCGCCACTGCCAGAAAGAACTTTCTCTGCCAGTTTCCTGATTGCAGGTGTTGGGTGGGCGAGCAGTCCCTGTTGTTGGCTTAATGACAAGTCGTCTCGAGACAGTTGCCGTGCCTGCAAAGCTTTTAGCAAACCGTTCGTCGTTTCGGGACGCGAAAGGAGAACCAGAATTGCCTGTGCTCGTGATGCAGGCGTCATCTGTTTCATCGAATCGAGTATCACATTCCCCACTCCGGCAGCGCGACTGCCGCGGACGGCATCGATGATTCCCAATGCTGCTGATTGTGGTGTTCTAGGAGTGATAGCCGCCAGTAGATCTGCAGCGGCTTGACGCTGAGTCGACATGAGGGTGATTAGCTGCTGTGAAGCCTCGACGCGTGCTCGAGGAGCCGTCTCTTCGTCACCCGCGATTTTCAGCAGGGAGGCTGCGATTTTGTCGGCGTTTTTGGCTAGCTTGGCGCTTCCCCAAATCTGAGCCAGGCGAATCAATTGTCCTTTGGAGCCGGCTGGCAGACCATCAAACAATGCCACCAACGCGTTGTCAGTTTCTTGGCTGAGCTTAATCGGAGTTGCTTTTGGCCAGCCTTTCGTCAGGCCATTCAGGACTCGCTTGGAGACTTCTGGCGATGCACCCGGCAACGCTTTTACCAGCAGGGCAATGGCCGCGCCGTCTGCGGATCTCGCCACGTGCTCTGCCGTAATTTCCGCGGCTCGCAGCATGGCAGCGGCAATGGGAGCACTCTGCTTGCATACGATGGAAAGGAATTGCCCACCGTTGGTTGCTGCTGCTGTAATCCCGGCGTCAGTCAACCAGCGATCGGACTCGTTTGCGGTAAGCGACAACATCGTTTGTTTTGCCGACCCTGTGGTGGCAGGCATTTCTGCCAAAGCCAGTAAGGCAGATAACCGAACTTGTGCGTTCGACGACGTGAAAGCAGAAGAGTTCAATAAGGCATTCAAGCTAATCTCGTCACGTGGCAAAGCTTCAATTGCCGTTCGCACCACAGCCTTGGAAGGGTGTGCCAGTGCCTCGTGCAAGGCATTTCTGACTTTCGGCTTCTGTAATTGCTCGAGCCCTTCAAGCACTCGAATCGTGTGAATGGCCGCGACGTCCATGCCGATCGGATCCAGTTGGTGTTGTTTTAGCAGGGTTAGTAGGTCATCAGTCACCTCGGTATTGCCTGCCTCAACTAATAGTCTTTGTGCGTGACGTCGCCAAAACATGTTGGATGACGAAAGCGTTCTGACAAGCTGCGCAGGCGATGCGTCTGCAAGTGTCTTTGGTTCACTGGAATCGGTGACATGCGAATCGTATGTGATTCGATAGACTCTGCCATGCTTTTTATCGCGAAGATCGGTCATGTAGGCATTGCCTGGACCGTTGCGAAACCCGACGGGGGTTGGGTTGTGCTGAACGATGTAGTTGTACCAATCGATGACCCAAACATTTCCATCAGGACCAATCTCGGCCATGATCGGCGCTGCCCATTCGTCATCGCTGGCAAGCAGGTTGACCGGGCTTGTTGACTTGTAACCTGCGCCGTGCGGTGTCAGTGCGAAGGTTCCAACGAGGTGACCTGTTGGACCAGCAACAAAGGCCGCTCGATTCCAGTAGGCCTGTGGGTAGTTTCTTGCTGTGTAGATCGCATGCCCTGCAGCCGCGGTGTATCCTCCATGATGATCAACCTGCCGCACCTTCTCTGTGATGGGGGCGAATTCGTGGGTGTCGGCAATTCCACCCAAGACGGAAGACGTCCAGCCTCGGACACGTTCATAGTGACGGTTGGCAATTGGCATGAACTCACTTGGATTTCGATTGGCCGTCGAGCCGAATAGCAGGCCGTCTTCGCTGAACCCAACACCCCATGAATTATTATTGGTGTTTCGCAGAAACTCGAAGTCAGTAACCGCTACCTGCCCATTTTCCATTTCAACCTTGAAACGATAAAAGCCCGTTCGGAACGATTGCTGCTCTCCTGCGATCGTGCCGTTGAAACCTGCGTAGCCAACCATCCCATAAAACCAATTGTCTGGGCCAGCATTCAGGTTGCTCGGGCCCGCGTGCGTATCGCCGGTACTCCAACCTGAAAAGAGTGTGGTGCGAAGATCAGCAACATCGTCGCCATCGGTATCCTTGAGATAGAGGGTGTCGGGCGCTTGGTGCACGATCAGCCCACCATGGGAAAAAGCCATGCTCGTTGGGATGCTCAGCTGCTCTGCGAAGACTGTGAACTTATCTGCTTTACCATCGTTGTCAGTATCTTCGCAAATCCGGATACGATCTCTGCCTTTGCCTTCAGGCTGCTTCTCATTGGGGTAATCGTAGGTTTCGGCGATCCATAGACGACCTCGCTCATCCCACGCCATCGCAATGGGCTTGCCGCCGATGTCCGGTTCGGATGCGAAAAGAGATATCGAGAAGCCATCCGGAACAGCATAGTGTTTGATGGATTCGGCAGGCGATAGAGGCTTTTGCATCATGTTGCGTGGTGGTTCTTGCACGCCCCACTGCTTGCTGACGACGTAATTAGGGATCTTGGGACCTACATCGACGAACTCAAATGGCTGCTCTTCAGACTCGCGGGGCTGTACTGGATACGCCTCCAAAGGCTCACGTTTGGTGCCAGAAAAATCGGCTGCCACCGTCGGGTCTTGTTTGCAAGCCCAGCGAATTCCACGCTCGATCAGGTTGTGAAAACCGGGGTTCGAAAAGGTGCGTGAGTCATGCCCCCATGCTGTGTAGAACACACGACCCTTGCCTTGGTCACGCACCCATGTCCAGGGTTCACGTTCGTCACCCTCGCGGCGGTATTCCAGCACGGTGCGGTTCTTTTCATTGTGCTTCGTGTGGACGTAGGTTTCGTCCCAGCTCTCGAAACTGCGGTAGCCCTTCATCAAGGGATGGGATTCACCGGCATCCGTTGGCGAGACCGTAAAGGTTCCCGTGCCATGACGCTGGAATTGTGCTCCCATCAAAGCAACAATTTTTTCGTTGTTGCGAAAACAAAATGAGGCACAATGCAAAGGTATAAACCCACCACCTTCGTTCACGAAACCAAGAAGAGCTTTAGCTTGATCGTCGCTGATGTGATCAATGTTCGCATACACAATCAATCCATCCAGTTTCGCCAAATTGTCTGCGTTTAAAACGGCGGCGACGTCTTCACTGTATTGAACGTTGATCCCCTGCTGCGACAAAGCTGGCAACAATTCAGCAGCCCGGCGTGCCGGTTGGTGATGCCCTTGATCACCGAGGAATTGCAGAGTGAGAGACGTGGGAGCCTCAGCACGCGCTGATGCCGCTACGCACAGAAAGAGTGATAGAAAGGGGACAACTAGCAGCGTGGCAGATTTTCTTGACATGACTTGATCGATCTTCGTGCGGTGTTACTGGCACTAAGTCCAGCAGAAATAAGGGGCCTCGCGTGGGCCGACCCACACGTGTACGAACCGTGTGGGCTACCCTGTGAGAAGCGGATTAACCGAGGGTGAAATCCGGTAGGGCCACTTTTTCACCGCCCTGGTTTGCAGATTCGTGCGCGCAGATGCCGACACAGGTCCAGTTCGCGCTGGTGACCGCGTTGGGCCACGGATCACGGTCTTCGAGCAAGGCATTGGCGAATTCGTTTACCAGATGCGGATGTGATCCACCATGCCCACCACCTTGGATGAATGACAGGTGATCGGCATCGTGGATCTCCTGTGGCAGAGTGAACTTTTGAATTTCCGGCGGTAACAGGTGCGCGAAATCAGGAACCTCAATCTTTTCCGGAATTTCAGGCTCAGGTTTTTTTGCCGTGTGAATCACATGCGGTTCGTTTTCGACCAATGTCCACTCGAAACTCTTTTTGGTCCCATAAACGTCGAAGCTTTCACGATACTGCCGGGCCACGTCGTAAAGGAATCGCCAAATGTGAGCAGTGACATCACTGTCCTGAATCTTGATGTGACACGACTCCACAGCATATTTGTTGCCCGATTTCTGGGCGATGTCATCACGTACCGTGCCAGAACCGAAGCAACTGACGTATTCGGCCAAGCCATTGACCAAACCCAAGCACGGACTGACAACATGAGTTGCATAGTGCATGGGAATCATTCGCTCCCAATATTCGGGCCAGCCATCCATGTCTTGCGGATGCGATGCTGCAAGATGTTGGATCTTACCGAGCTCACCTTTTTGGTACAGATCCTTGATGAACAAGAATTCTCGACTGTAAACGACCGTCTCTGCCATCATGTACTTGAGCCCAGTTTCCTTGACCTTCTCGACGATTTGCCGGCACTCGTCAATGGTCGTAGCCATCGGGACTGTGCACATCACATGTTTGCCCGCATCAAGAGCTTTCAGTGACATCCAGGCATGGTCCGCAATCGGACTATTGATGTGTACGTAGTCCACCTCAGGATCAGCCAGCACGTCGTCGTAATTCGTGTAACGCTTGTCAATTCCGAATTGGTCGCCAGTCTGCTTCAGTGATTCTTCGTTGCGGCGGCAGATGGCAATCACATTTGTGTTCGGATGCGCCTGATAAATTGGTATGAATTCGGCTCCAAAACCGAGGCCAATCATTGCAACGTTAACTGATTTACTCATTTTTTCTCCGGGTGCGGTCAGTGACCTGGGTGTGCGTTTTGGGGGGATTTATATCAATTGCGACAGAAGGTTAATTTACAGCATGCTTAATGTGCAGTTGGGACGCGGAAGTGCCTGAATCAACTTACATACCGTGGCAACGCTCGGGGCTTGCGTTGTTCACCAACGACGTTCACGAGTGATAAAACCTACGGCCGGTCAGTATAGCGATATTCCTTCCATTCAACTTCAAAGGCCTAGCTGCCGGTACTAAGGTGCAGCGTCTTACTAGACAGCGTCGTATTGGAGTCAGCGCAGAGATTTGGGCTGCCTGTTTCGTTGGCTACTCGACGAACTCCGGAGCTGCCTAATAATTGGTTTTGGGGAGGGGGATTGGTGGTTGCTTGTCTGCGAAAGATCGTCGGGACGACAAGGTTTGGGGATTTGTGGTTATTTGGCTCATGAGCTTAGGGTGTATCGAACCATAGTTTACCGTTTTTTCTTTTTCTTAGAGTTGTTGTTTTTTGCTTTGCCTCCCGTCTTGTGGGAATTTGCCTTCAATTCGGTTTCGATCCCGGTATCGCCTTGGGATGTCATCCATGCAGTCAGCTTGGTTCGTAGGGCCCTGATGGTATCTTGGTGTTCGGGATGGTCAGCCAGATTGTGCATTTCCAACGGATCGTTGAGTACGTCGAAAAATTCGATGGCGGGTCTTTGTTGGTAGTTTTTTACCACCCATTGTGCTCGTTCGTCACCCGCATCGGCGGCCGCCACAATCGACTTGAATTCCTTGCTCTTCGTGCAGGCGTTGGTGAACAGTTGATCGGGCTGCAGGTTTAGAATCAGCTTGTGGCTCCGCGAGCGAATCGACCTGATGGGGTAGCTGGCGTTACCGTTGATGATGCCTTTGGTGGTCATGATTCCATAGACATGCTCCTTGTGGACGTTGGTCTTTCCCGTCAGCACATCAACAAAACTCTTTCCGTCCAGGCTGTTGTCAAGTTCGCCACCTGCGACATCGACAAAGGTCGGCGTGACGTCGACGTATTCCAACATGGCATCTGTCTTTGAGGCTGGCTTCACGTGGCCAGGCCAACGCACAATCATGGCCGACTGGAGCCCACTGTCGTAACAGGTCCATTTCGCAAACGGGAATGAGTTTCCCTGCTCGGACACAACCACCACAAGGGTGTCTTTGACACGGTTGTGTTTCTCCAGGAGAGCGAGAAGCTGGCCAACCTGATCGTCGTAGTAGGTGACCTCGGCTAAGTAACGACTAAATGCATCACGCACTTCTGGCGTGTCAGCGAGGTAGGGTGGCAACTTTACGTCGGCGGAAGGGTATTGCGATGCGTCACCTTTATTCCAAGGTGAATGCGGCTCATTGCTGCACGCGAAAATACAGAAAGGCGTTGAGTTGTCAGCGCACTCGCTCATCATTCTGTCGATGGCGTCCATGTCTGGGTTATTCTTTTTATTGCTGTACTCAAACGCGAAAAGGTTCCGTGGGCCGACGTGAGTCTTTCCAGACAATGCCACCCGATAACCGAGTGGTTTAAGGTAATGCGTGATGTTCTGCACGTCGTCAAACGTCTGCGTGTGGTTGGGATAGGCGCCCGTCTTAACTGGGTACTGTCCCGTGTAGATGTTGTGACGGGTTGGTGAGCACATTGGCGCACACTGGAAACAGTGCGTCATCCGCATGCCTTCGGTCGCTAATCGGTCGATGTTCGGTGTGGATGCCTGCCCGCCATAGCAGCCGAGATCGCGAAATGTGCAATCGTCAGCAATGACAAAGAGTAGGTTGGGGCGAGTGTCTGCCGCAGTTGCCTGCAGAGTGAGGGTGGCAAACATGATGATGCAGGGGAGGGCGTTTTTCATTTTGGAATCGTCTAAAACGGTAAACATTGTACTAACGCGTCGTTGGGTTCGTGCCGCACAGGACCGACACCGACTGCGACCAACATAAAAATGGTAGCAGCAGTAACATCTATCCTACCAGCAAATGTCTGACACGTGACGCCGCGGCGGTGAATGTCACTTCAGCCCATGAAAACCCTGCTGCCATTTTTTTGCGCCGTGTCTTCGTCGCTGGCGACTTGCGGGTGCACAGTCACGAGAAAACTGGAAAGCTGTTCGAGAACGGAAAGATGGTGGCTGGGTTTTGATATTAAGACGATTGCACTCTTGTGCACTGGGAGCTTGGGGAGGTCCGGTGTGTCGCTCACAGAGTAAACCTGCCAGTGAATGTTTCTCGTAATAAGGCGTCTTCGATAGGTGAAACATTGAAAATAGAAAAATGTTTTCGTGCGGGACGGGAAACTGGAGGCTGATCGCTGCTTTGCGCAGGTACGGATGTTGGTTCTTTGCGATTCTCGGGCTGAGGCAGATCTGCGTGAGGTGGCTTGGCGGAATGAGTATGTTCACGGTCGTGATCCGCCAGTCTCCGAAAACGAAAGTCTGGTATTA
>DOPG01000288.1 GCA_003513555.1 Rhodopirellula sp.
GATACCGCTATCGGATGAATTGAATGACGCCAAGGGGCTGCGTTTAACCTCAGGCGATGTCTATCAGTATTTGCTTGATGAGCCACACCAGCAGTACGATCTGATTGTGATTGATGTGGACCATTCACCCGCGGATCAACTGGGCAGTGACGAGCATGTTTTCTATACCGAAGCCGGGTTGAAGTCAGCCAAAAAACATTTAGCAGATGGTGGCATTCTGGCTGTTTGGTCCTATGCCGAAAGTACCAGATTTTCCGCGGCGCTTGAATTGACATTCAACCAAACGCATGTGGAACCTGTTCGAACGTTCAATCCAATGGTCCAGGCAGAACAGACCGATTGGCTATTCTTCGGAGTGAATTGAACGTTGCGGGGACGCACGTTGAGGAGGGATTCGGTGTTTCAGATTCCCAGTTCCTGCTTGGCCTCGATAAACTTTTCGATGGCAAAGTCAATGTCCTCTTCCGTGTGTGCTGCTGAGATCTGTGTTCGAATACGGGCTTTCCCTTTGGGAACAACGGGGAATGAGAATCCAATGACATAAACCCCTTTTTGCAGCATCAAGTCTGCCATGCGGGTTGCAAGCACCGCATCTCCCAGCATGATTGGAACGATCGGGTGCTCTCCCGGCAGTAAGTTGAAGCCCGCTGTTTCCATGCCAGCTCGAAAGCGTCTGGTATTGGACTCCAGCCGATCTCGCAATTCAGTCGACTCACTCAGCAATTCAATCGCTCGCACCGAGGCAGCAACAATCGGGGGAGCAACCGAATTTGAGAATAGATAGGGCCGAGATTTCTGTCGTAGCAAATCAATGATTGGTTTTCGCCCACTGGTATAGCCCCCGCTGGCACCACCAAGTGCTTTGCCGAGCGTTCCGGTGATGATGTCAACCCGTCCCATGCAATCATGGTGTTCGTGGGTTCCTCGACCGGTTTTTCCCATAAAGCCGACCGAGTGCGAATCATCCACCATCACGAGAGCGTCGTACTTCTCCGCCAAATCACAGATGCCCGGTAGATGGGCGATGTGGCCATCCATTGAAAAAACACCGTCGGTCGCAATCAAGCGATACCGCGCAGACTGGGTTTCTATGAGCTTGGTTTCAAGATCGGCAAGATCGTTATTACGATAACGGTGCCGCTGTGCTTTGCAGAGGCGAATTCCGTCAATGATGGAAGCGTGGTTAAGTTCATCTGAAATCACCGCATCTTCTGCGGTCAGTATCGTCTCGAATAATCCACCGTTTGCATCAAAGCAGGATGTATAAAGGATCGTGTCTTCTGTGCCCAGGAATTCGCTGAGCCGATGTTCCAGTTTCTGGTGGACCGCTTGAGTACCGCAAATGAAACGCACCGATGACAATCCATAGCCCCATTCGTCCAGCCCCTCATGAGCTGCTTTGGCAACTTCGGGGTGCTCTGACAGTCCCAGATAGTTGTTGGCGCACATGTTAAGAACGCTATCCCCGTGGTTGACTTGGATGTGGACGTCCTGCGGAGTCGTGATCGTGCGTTCGGCCTTGAACAGGCCTTGTTCACGAATGTCGTTGAGTTGGTTCTCGATGTTGGTCAGGAAAGCTTCAGCCATGGATATTCAATTCGCTGGTGGTGGTGTTTCTAGTGTGTGTGGTGGAAATAGCTAGGCGATGTGATGGACGCCGCGGCAGCGGTTACTGCCAGTTGAGTATCACTTTTCCAGATTTGCCGGACATCATGACTTCAAATCCCTTTTCGAACTCGGTGTAATCAAACCGGTGAGTAATGGCGGGGGCAAGATCGAGCCCACCCTGAATCAACACAGTCATCTTGTACCATGTTTCATACATCTCACGGCCATAGATACCTTTGATGGTGAGCATATTGAAAACAACTTCATTCCAGTCGATTGCCATCTCCTCGGACGGAATGCCGAGCATTGCGATTTTACCGCCATGGCACATCTCTTTGACCATCTGGCGAAATGCATCGGGACTGCCTGACATCTCCAGGCCCACATCAAATCCCTCTCTCATCCCGAGGGACTTCTGCACGTCGCCAATACTTTCAGTGCGGACGTCAACCACACGCGTGGCTCCCATCGTCTTTGCCAATTCCAGACGCCATGGGTTTACATCCGTGACAACGACGTAGCGTGCACCTGCGTGTTTGACGACTGCGGCAGCCATGCAACCGATCGGACCTGCACCCGTGATCAACACGTCCTCACCTAAAACCGGAAAAGATAAGGCCGTATGAACAGCGTTTCCAAACGGATCAAAGATCGACGCAACATCTCGATCAATGGACACGTCATGGGGCCACACGTTTGTCATTGGCAGGGACAAGTACTCAGCAAATGCGCCAGGTCGGTTGACACCAATTCCCTTAGTGTCGGCGCACAAGTGTCTACGCCCAGCCAAGCAATTGCGACAACGACCACAGACCACATGCCCTTCACCGCTCACTATCTCGCCAGTCCGGAAGTCCGACACGTTCGATCCTACCTCAACGATCTCACCAACGAATTCATGTCCTACCACCATCGGGACAGGGATCGTTGATTGAGCCCACGCGTCCCACTTATAGATGTGAACATCTGTGCCACAGATGCCAGTTCGGTCAACCTTGATCAGCACATCGTTGATGCCGATCTTTGGCTCCGGTACGTCCGTCAGGGTGAGACCGGGTTCCCGAGTCTGTTTGACAAGTGCTTTCATCAATCTGGCGTTCTTCGAAGGTGGCGTTATTGTTTGTTTGGTATTGCTGCTAGCCAGAATCCGGACTGGACAGCAAGTTGTGAGGGATTCGGTGTTGGATGCCGTCTCAGGTGATTTTCTGCCCCCCGCGAGGCCACGTGAACTGCCGTGCCCTTCACTCACCCTCATTGGCTTGAGCACGCTCTGCCGTTTACCGTTTTTCGTTGTTGACGCAACTTAACGCCGACTGGAAGGATGCAGAAGGGCCGCTCTTGTCGCATCAGCGATTTTCGTGCCGGGTTGTGCCATGTCTTGTGTTTAGGGCAGTGTTTGCCGTCATGTGGAAATAGCGGAGGCCCCGAATTTTTGTCTCAAGCAAGCGATCTGTGCCGACCTTTTTCCGGTGATGGTGGGTATCCGCAGTGTCGCGGCGGATCGCTGGGCCGGCAGCGGGGGGCAATTCGAAGGTAGGGTTGGCACAAGAGTAACGGGTGCCAAAGCCTTATTGACTGGGAGTTGTGGTCCCATTGAATTCGGTTGCCGCTGGTGCTGCCTTGGTTTGGCAAGCCACTGTCGGTCGAAATCAGGTATACCGTTTCATTAGGGTATGAAGTTTTGTTTTTGAGATGGGCTTGCTAACGTAAGCATCCATGCCAGCCTCGAGACAGGCGTCTCGATCACCAGCGAGAGCTTGTGCTGTCAATGCAATAATGGGAACACGTTCGTTTAATGAGGTTTCCAATTTCCTAATTCTTTTGGTTGCTTGTAGGCCGTCGCATGCAGGCATGAGCACATCCATCAAAATCAGGTCAAACCGCTGTTCGTTGGATTGCCACAGATGAATGGCTTCCAGACCTGTATTCGCAACGACGACATTGTGTCCCCATTTGCCAAGCAGATTCATCATTAGCGTTTGATTGACGGGGGAATCCTCCGCTAACAAAACATTCAATGTCTGTTTTCGATTGCGAAGCGGTTGCACAACAGGGATTGACTCAGGGGCGGGGGCCGATGAGTGTTCCGCGTGGTTTGGCTTCGGGCTGACGAGTTCTTCTTCCAATTCGATCGTGAAGAAGAATGAGCAACCGCTTGGCTCGTTGTTTTTGCACCAAATACGCCCGTTCATGATGGTGGCCAGTTCTTGCGAAATCGCCAGTCCCAGGCCGGTGCCACCGTAATGACGTGTCGAGGACATATCAGCCTGCGTAAAAGCAGCGAACAACTTGTCCGTATCCTTCTCAGGCAAACCAATCCCAGTATCCCGCACTTCAAATTTTAATTTGAGATTGCCGTCTTGTGTCTCGGTCTCTCTGTCGACATTCAAGTTAATGCTTCCCACGCTTGTGAACTTGAGGGAGTTCCCGAGCAGGTTGACCAAGATCTGTTTTATCCTCTCCGCGTCGCCAATCAGGTTCAGTGGAACATCAGCTGCGATTCTGTATTTGATAACGATGCCACTAATCCGACCTTGGATTTTAAAGATAGCCAAGGTTTCCTTGATTAGCTGATCCAAGCAGAATGGATTCAAATCCAGTTCAATGGCGTCAGCTTCAATCCTGGAAAAATCGAGGACTTGATTGATGATATTGAGCAGAGACGCAGCGGATGCTTTAACTGCCTGAGTGTACTCAAGTTGAGTGGAGTCGAGAGTGGTGTCAAGCAGTAATTCAGTCATTCCAATCACCCCGTTCATGGGTGTGCGAAGTTCATGGCTAATCGTAGCCAGGAATTCACTCTTGGCCTGATTGGCCAATTTTGCGTTCTTGGTCGCACGCTTTAGTTGCTTGGCCTGTTTGTCAAGTTTCTTGCGTGTTGATTCAAGTTTCTTGATTGTCTTGTTCAGTTCCTCGGCTCGATTTGCATCTGAGATCTTTGTGGCAGCGATCGATGCAATCGTGGTCAACCACTCTTCGTGTCGCTGTGTATAAAATTCAGCCTTACTGTTCTCGGTGTCAATGACACCAATGCAGCTACCATTGAGCATGATGGGAACAGCCAGTTCCGATAATCGAAAGTCATCATCGATGATGTAGCGGGGGTCAACTCGCGTATCAGCGATTCGTTCCGGCTTTGCATTTAAGGCAACACTACCCACGATCCCTTCACCCACCGGGATCGTGATCGCATCTTTAATGGTTCGCCCTTCAGGGTTCTTGGGGCCGTAGGCAGCTTTCTGGATCAGGATCTTTTTTTCGTGATCCAAAAGATAAATGACGCAATCATCGAATCCAATTCCAGCGATCACACGATCAGCAATGAGCCAAAAGATTTCGTCCAAGGTTGAGCGTTGCAGCAGGTCAAGGGCGAACTGGTGGAGCAGTTTGACAAAGGCTTCTGGCGTTAGTTCGTCTTGTGGTGTCATGGTGGAGACAGCTGCTCTCTCATCAATTATTGACTTCGCTGCGGAACTCGCTGGAAATGCCATGTGAACTCCACTGCCCGATAAGTCGGTGTGGAAGGTCAAGTGGTTGGTGCGTGTTTGCAAAACAGGTGTTGCTTCTGACGCATGAGGCCGAGGGCCGTGTATGGCCAGCGACTTGGAAGAAACGCCCTCAGTTTTAACCAGTGTTTGTTGCGTGATCCAAAAGCCCGAGCAGACTTTGTGACAATGTAACGAATGTTTTGTGTTTCGTCGAGATTTTCTCGAGGTGGGGCTTTCTTTTGCAGGGCGTTGTTTCTATCGGATTCTTCGATGCTTACGGGAGTCGTATTTGTGGTGGTGGCTTGTGCTTTTTGACAGCTGTCGTTTTCGAAAAAGTATCTTGTGTGGCATTGGCTGTGCTCACTTGCTGCCTCGGCAGGCGTTGTCGCCAAGTGTGCTTGCCAAAGGTGAAGATTTAGCTGGGCAATGCTGGTATGGCATTGCGTTTCCAGCTTCATTGGTGCGAGTTTGTTGCAGAAATCCATTGCAGATCCTTTGCAGATTGAACTCGTCGAATGGACTGGGTGTGAAAATGCTTGATCGCTCCGGGCAATCAAGACGCGTCGTATCCTGTTTGTTGTGAGTTTTGCTGCAGATGTGGAGCTGCACTTAAGACGCGCGATCTCAAGCTAGGTTTTGTGAATTCAAATTTGCCTAAGCGTCAGGACGCGTCCAACGGCTGGCAACGGCAGGTGTAGAATTGTTTAGTCATCACGGGAAAGCAATGAATTGCGAGTTTCGCTGTGATATTTATGTAGGCATCCCTCGTTCCCCGAGAGCCGGTTTCAATGTCAAATTTTCAGGTAAGCCGCCGTTCTTTTGTTGCATCAGCATCTGCTGCAGTTCTTGGTGGTGTCACGATGAGCCGCTGTGATGCCATGGCTCTGATGCAGAGTCGCGTTCGGCAGATCACGCGCGGCCCACAACACCATTGGTTCGGATATTACGACAAGCTGCAGTTTGATCCTACTTCACGCTTTGTGTTAGGAATGCAGGTTGATTTTGAACACCGGAGTCCCAAGGCAGGTGACCAAATTGAAATTGGTATGGTTGATCTGGAAAAGGAGAACAGGTGGGTCAAGCTCGGGAAAAGTAGTGCCTGGTGCTGGCAGCAGGGATGCATGCTTCAGTGGATGCCTGGGACACTTCACGAAGTGATCTGGAATGACCGTGAAGACGGAAAGTTTATTTCCCGAATCATGAATGTGGTTACGGGGGAAAAACGAAGCTTGCCCCATCCTGTCTACTCGGTAAGTGCGGATGGAAGGTATGCGGTCGCACCTGATTTTCGACGAATCAATGATGTGCGTCCCGGGTATGGATATGCCGGATTCGCTGATCCCCATGCCGATGATCTCGCTCCGCAGGATTCGGGAATTGTACGGATCGATTTGCGGTCCGGAAAAACAGATTTGATTCTTTCGTTGGCGGATATCGCCCGCACCGGCAGTATTCCCTCGGAAAAATTGGGAATCAAACATTATTTCAATCATCTACTCTTCAGCCCGAATGGAAAGCGTTTTGTCGCCCTGCATCGTTGGCGTTACCCTGATGGCTCGCGATTGACGCGGGCGATCACTGCGAACTCCGACGGTTCCGATGTGAGAATCGTGTGTCCCAATGGCTACACGTCTCACTTCATTTGGCGTGACTCGAAAAGTATCTTGGCGCAGTCACGCTATTGGGATGGAAACGATGGTTGGGGAAATTTCCTGTTTGAAGATGTCGACGGCGGAGGAGATGTGCGTGAAGTCGGGCGAGGGATTCTGGATCCAAGTGGGCACATCAGCTACCTTCCGGGCGGAAAGTGGATTCTCAATGATACCTATCCCAAGACTCGCGAGAGGATACAAACTCCTCATCTTTATGAAGTCGCTTCAGGAAACAGGATTGATTTGGCTGAATTGCATCTGCCTGCAGCCTACACCGGAGAGTGGCGAGTCGACACTCACCCGCGATTTTCACCCGATGGAAAGTTGGTTTGTGTCGATGCGCCGGTGGTCGGTCAAGGTAGGCAACTACATTTGATTGATATAAGCGATATTATTGCAGGCTGATGAATGTATCTTTGGTACAGCGATTTAGTCGGTGATGTCGACTGTGGACACTGTGGTGCTCGTGTCCGTACCTGATAGGCTTTGCCGAGGGACAGCATTGCAACACCATGCAGAGTCGTTTCGCCGCCCCATGACGAGTACGGGTTTTTCGTCCAACAGGCAGGGAAATGCACAAATCATCCATGCCGTAACGCAGGGACAATCTCTGTGCTTGCCGCATGGACAGCAGGTGCGATGCCAGCAAGAGTTCCAGCGATCGCTGCAACGATCGTTCCCGTGATTGCAAGTCGGACAGACGGTGTGAAGGCAATGGCGACGGCCTGGGCACCCATCGACAAGCTACTGATTTCAAGGACCAGCATTGCCGAGCCTACTCCGATCAATCCGCCGGCCATGCTTAGTAAAAAGCTTTCCGCCATGATCAGGTGAAATACCTGTGCCCCTGAAAAACCGATTGTTTGCAGAACCGCATGTTCCCTGATACGGTCCTGTACAGACATCACACTGGTGGTCGCCACCAAAGACAGCACGAGCCCAACACAGGCGTAGCCCAAATAGTGCGCCATGTTAATGAGTTGTACCAAGTCGCCGAGGCTTTTTGCTTGGAATACACCTTTGGGACGTGTGTCCGTTTCTACTGGACCCGCCCGATAGATATCGTCGATTTCACTGCATTTGGCGACGGGATCGATGCCTTCTTCCAGAAAAATTTCCAGTTGTGTGACGGTTCCAACTCCGTTCATACCCTTGCGTCTCTGCAGAAACTCAAGGTGTGAGTAGATGTAGTTTTCTTCTGCAGGGTCATTGCTTTGGTAGATGCCAGCGATGTCAACACTCAAATCACCGATGGAAAACTTGTCACCGACGCTGATGCCACGGCGTTTTGCAACAGCTTGTCCAAGGACCGCGGCGTTCTGGTGTTTTTCAAATTCTCCCCAGTTGCCAGCGATTAGTTCGAAGTCACGAGACGCACGTAGTTTTTTGGGAGGTATCCCATAAAAGACGACAATATCCAAACTGGCCCTGCAGTTGTTGGTAAATACTTGAACGGGCACAACATCTTTGACCCCCGCCAACTTGCCAATCTGTAAGTCGTAGTCCTGGGGCAGATGACTTGTAGCGGGACAGAATTTATTTTTCTGAAACGAGATGAGCGTTCCTTCAGATTCCTGACGTTTCTTCAGGTCATTCATTCCTTCTTGGACCGCTCCTACAAAACAAAATACAAAGATCGCAACTGCCGAGCCTGTTACGGTCAGAATGGTTCGGGAGCGGTGTCTCCACAGTGTCTTGAGAACATAGGGGATGAATTTCATCATGCGTTCTCCAGAGGAGTCGAGGTTGTACTTGGAATCGGTGTGTCCTGAGCGGGAATCTTGGTTTCCGGGTGTGTCCCATTTCCACCTGTTTGTACGAGCTTTCCGTAATCGAGGCGAAACTGTTTGTCCGCGATTTCGGCCGCTGCCGCATCATGGGTCACCATCAACAAGGTCACATTAAGTTGCTCTTTCAGGCGTTTCAGGAGTCCGAGGATCTGTGATGATGATTCGGGATCCAGATCGCCAGTCGGTTCATCGGCTACGACCACCTTGGGGTGAGCCACTATCGCTCGCGCGATTCCGACTCGTTGTTCTTGGCCACCTGACATTTGTCTTGGGTAGTGATCTGCTCGGTCGAGTAGGTCCACTGCTTTCAAGGCAATCTCAATTCGCTTGCGCCGCTCACTGCGATTGATCGGTAATAGCAGCAGTGGCAGTTCGATGTTCTCATAAGCCGTTAGGACTGGCACAAGATTGTGCGTCTGGAATATATAACCCAGGTTGGCTGCTCTCCATTTCGCTAGCTTGGTGCGTGAAAGTTGGGTGATTTCAGTCCCATCGACAAAGATGCGCCCGCTGTCCGGTTTGTCGATACTTGCGATCAGGTTTAGCAAAGTAGACTTGCCAGTACCGCTTGCACCCATTAACGACAGAAATTCACCCTGTTCAATGTCCAGTGTGACTTCCCTCAATGGTGTGATGGTTTCGTCACCTTTGTGATATTGTTTAGTAACGTTGTCGATTTCAATCAGTGGCATCGCTAGTTGCCTCCAGCTTTTTTGCTATTTGGTGTCCGTGTGCTTGATTCTTGAAGCGGGCCAGTAAGTGCCCCAATCATGTTGTCCTCATCCGTGACCCGAATACGAGTTCCGTCCATAAGGCCCTCGACAGAGCTGGAGATAACGCGACTAGCGACGGTGGCTCCTGTCAGGATTTCAGCGAGTCCGTCTGCAGAAGTTTTGCCAACCGTTACGCGACTTTTTATTGCACTACCCTCGGACTGGTCCGCGATCCATAAGTACGGGCCTTTAGCATCGCTTTGGATGAGTTGTTGCGGTAGGTAAAGCCTGATCGTGTCCCCGATTTCCTCCTTCTTGTTGGGTAAGTCCGGTGCCAGAAATGTTACGTCGACCAGCATTTCGGGTTTGAAAACTTCAGGGGGGTCTGGAATTGCAACTTTGACTTGCAGCGTATTTTTTTGGATGTCAGCTTCTGAACTGATGAACAGGACTGTGCCCTTTAGAGGTGTGGACAGTGCAGGATTGCCAATTTCCACCGTCTGACCCAAGCTGACTTTTGGGATGTCTTCAAACCGAGTGTCGACTCTTACCTGCAGCATTTTTGGACGATACATCGTGATGACGGTGCTGCCATCATGTCCCTCCATTTGGGTCATACCGCTGCCGATGCGTGCTCCTGGATGGGCGATGAGGCGAAATACGCGACCGTCTACAGGAGCAACGATGGTCATTCGGTCCAGACGTAGTTTGGCCTCGGCAACAGCGACCTCGGCCTGCTTGATCCTCGCTTTGGCAGCTTTGATGTGTGCTTTTTCCTCGTCACGGGCTTGGGTTTCCGCAGAAAGTAGTTCCAATTGAGTTTTCAAAGCTGTGCACCGCGATGCCAACGCATTGCGTTCGCTGCTGAGTGAATCAAAGCGATCATGTAATTCATCCACCATTGCTTTGGCTGCATTCGACTTTCCCAAAGCAATGTCAATTGTGGTTCCCGCGATGACACCGTTTGCCGATTCTTTGCCAACGTAGTCGCTTTTTAAGGCTGTGTAGTCCGCCTCAGCGCGTCGTAATTCAAACGGAAGCTTTTTTAGTTCGGTGTTAAGGCTGGCTAAAGCAGCTTGCGCCAGATTAAGGGAGGCTTCTAAGTGTACTGGTTGCTCAAGTCTTATCTCAGCTGCAGCAAGCGTTGCTTCATGCTCTTCCAATTCTGCATGCCGAAGTTGTAAATTCGCGTTTGCCGCGTCATAGGCCAACTTTGCATCATCTCGAACGAGCTCAGCAACAGGGTCGCCCTGTTGAATCTCCTGATCCTCAACAACCAATAGTGTTTGAACGACTCCAGGAGCAAGGGCCGCGACTCGCAGCGGAGTGGGGCGGGGTTCGATCCAGCCAGCAGCTTGGAACAGCGGAGTTCCTCCCCGCTGTACCTGTGCTGTCGTTGAGAATACTGGAACCACGGTCACCGACCGCGGTGGAAAGAGAATGTCCTTCGCTGCCCAAGTTACCAATCCCATGAATCCTGCGAGCATTGCAGCAGGCAGGATGTACCTTGAAAGTACACTGCGACGGGCACGCAGGCGTTGTTGGTTTTGGTCCCCACGGTCAACAGCCAGTGCTCGGAGGTCAATGTTGTTGCTCGTCATGGCCTTCACTTTTTCTTAACGAAGATGCCGCTGGCTAATACCGTCAGGTTATCTGCGTCATCCCGTTGGGCAGATCCTTTGATAATCACCGTCGAGAGTTCCTTGACACCAAACAGAGTTTTGGGATCGGCCTTGATTACTCTGTTTGAGTCATCCACGAATTTTATAAGGGCACCGGAGGTGGGCAGTTTGTCGGTTTCACAGCAGTAGTCCCATGGCGTTGGGCAACGGTCGTCCAGCGTTTCGTTGCATGATTTGAGCGATAAGTCCACGATCGTGAATGCCGCTCTGCCCTCTATCCATGGGTTGCTGCTGCCACCGATGCATCCAACAAGTAACACCTCGTCATCATTTGCTGCTTCGTCACGAACGCGAATGACACTCGTGGGGTCCTTTGGTTCAGCCGGCAGTAGATAAGTGGTGCCATCGGTAACGGCCGTATCAGGTTGCTCGATAGAGCCATTGGATGTCGTGTTGTTCTTTTCAGAAGTGCAACCAATCAAGGTGGTCGACACAACTATGAAGAATGTGCATGTCAAAAAAATTTTCATGTAACGTTCCGTTTTTTTATAGTGATATCTAACACAACTAGGTTTGAGTTCATACGGATTTAAGGCCATCGACGATTGGCATTTTTAGAGCTCGGATTGCAGGTGGGATCGCACCGATGAATCCCAATGCAATCCCAACTCCACAACCGACAAGTACCGCTGTACTGTCAATGCGGAGGGCAAATGCGCCCATCGTGAAGCGAACAGCGGTGCCGTTGACGAATAGAAGTGCCAGCAACGCTGCCAGCAGACTGGCAGACGATGCGATCAGAACGCCTTCCTGAATAAGGCTGATCACGACAGATCGTCGGACGAAGCCTATTACCTGTAGTGTGCATAGTTCAGGTATACGTCCGACAACGGAGCCGTACATTGTGTTTAACCCTGCAAACACACCCGCGCCGGAGACTAGCAGAACCACCAGCCAGGCCAGCCAACGAATTGGTTGATAGTCTTTCTGCAGCGACGCGTAGTACTCGGTTTCACGAATGACTTGAAGTTCAAGGTCCAGCCTTTCCTTGCAGAACAGGTCGAGGTCCGCAAAATCTGCTCCTGGCTTCATCGTAAGGGCAACGATGCTGAGGTCCTGCCGTTTCATTGCCTGCTGCAGATCATCTAGTCGGCACCATGCCTCCGATTCAAATGCGGAACCTCCAGCGGAAAAAATGCCACTGATACGCCACGATCGACCTTCAAGCTCGATTGATTGGCCGACTTTTGTTTGTGACTCACTCGCACCGATCTTCGTTGCTGCCATGCGGCCCAGGAAAATTTCTCCCGATTCTGGCCACGTTCCTTGCTCGATCTCCACCTGACGACGCACCATCAGTGCAGATTTTGTTACGCCGCGAACGATCCCCATGGATGGCTCTTGACCTTGCACCCCGACTTGAGTGCCGAGATATAATTCTGGCGACACGTACGCGCTGCCATAGCGTTCCTGAATTCCAGGGACACTTGCGGGCAGCAGGTCGCTAGTCCGCATTGCAATGGACGAGTATTCAAGGTTGTCGCCCATGCCAAGTGAGAACACGACGGCTGTACGCGGGTCGCCACTGACGGCAAGCGAGCGTTCAAGCCCGCGTATAAAACCAACGACTACCAATACTAATAAAATCACCGTCGTCAGGCCCGCAAACGTCAGTGACGTGCGCAGAGGGCGACGAAAGAGATTTCGTATGGCATACTCCCAGGGGAGCAAGCGAAAGAACATTTTTCTGCGTGCTTTATTGGGGATCTTATGTCGGAACGACTCAGTCGAGCCCAATTGGACACACTGAGAGACGAGCGAAGTAGATGGCGGATGCAAAGGCCATAGCATGCCTTGCACTCACCAAGCTCGATTCCTAACACTGAAATGACATAAGCCGAATGCGCACAGATCTACCTTGGTTTTCTGCCCCATGAAGGTCCGGGATACCAGCTTTCCAAACAAAGCAATGCTCTCGCGGAAACGAGAGGTAAGCATGGCTCTCGAGACTGGTTAAGAACTGAAAGAAGTCTGCTCCAGGCACTCGATAGGGGCTCTCAAGTACAGCGCCCCCGCATATCCCTTGGCACCGCAAACTTTCAGGTTCGGGTTCGGGAGTTTCCGTTCTCGTCGAACCTGGCGTGTCGGCGTCAACTGTCGTTCCACAGCAACACTCACTGGATGAGCCGTTGAGAGCCGTGGTCTCACTCGAGCATTGGCAAATGCCCATGCTACACCACAACGGACAACCGAAGACTGATGCGATCAGGATAAGTGAGATTACGCGATTGAACATGAGTGATCCTTCCGGGACCCTTATAATACGTTAATCGTCGCGGTTGATCAAATCGTTTTTTTGATCAGTTAGGGCTCTAGTTACCTACGGAAAGACTGTTCGAAAGTAGCTGCCCCTCGATCAGGCTACTTGCGGTGCGAAGCTCCCTGAGTGAGTCAAGGTAGGAAAGGTTTACCTGCCAGTAGGTTCGTTGAGCCGTCAGCAGGGTCAGATACTGGACCTGTCCCTTCTCATAACCTTCCGTGACAAGTTTTAGGGATTTTTCAGCTTTTGGGATCATGCGTTCGCGGTAACGCGCGATCTGTTGCTGGGCATTCGCGTATCTCCGAAAGGCCACTGCTAATTGATCCTGTAAGCTCAGTTCTATCCTTTCGCGATTCTTGGATGCGACTTGTAACTGGGATTCGGCGCTACGGATATTACCCTGATTCCGATTGAATATTGGCAGTGGAAAACCTGCTTGAACCGTAGTTACATTGTCGTTTGTGACATTGTGGTGGCCGTGTGTGACCAACAGATCGAGATCGGGGACCGGCTCTTTTCTGGCCCGTTGAAGCAGAATGCGAGCACGGTCGACACGGCTGCGGGCAGCATTGAGTACTGGGTTGTTGTTCATGACGGTCGCGTAACAGGTTGCCCAGTCGAGCTCTCGGGCGTCCTGTTCAATCTGTCCGCTTAATGCAGTTGGCTGCATGCCTGGCATCCCGATTATGGCGGCCAAACGCCTCCACGCCTGCAGCTCTTCATTTGTGGCATTATCAAGAAGGATCCGCGATTCATCTACTTGGATCTCTGCCAACAGCAGATCGTTCACGGTTGCCTGCCGACCCGTCAGTAGCTGTTCGGTTGCGCGGACCAGTTCATCGCCAATACGCACCAATTCTTTGGTTAGTTTGACACGTTGTTGAACTGTCATGGCCTCGTAAAACCGAATGCGCACATCGCTCAGTACCCTCAATTCCTGAGCGCGAAATTCGAAGTGTGTGGCAGTCACCTGCTTGCCAGCTGCAGCTTGGTCCAACTTGAGTTTCCCACCGGTGATGATTCGTTGGCCAATGAAACCGCCCTGTTGACCTGCCGTGCCGTTGATTCCCATCTGCATGCCCAGGTAGCCAACCTTGGGATTTGGATAAAGGCCTGCTTGAAGTTGTTGCCCACGCGCCGCACTCAGGCGTGCTTTGGCAGCAGAAAGCGTCGGGTTGTGTTCAAAGGCTAGTGTTTCGAGGTCTGTTAGCGATAGGGACTTAGCTGGGACGAGCTCAATTTGCGTGGGCTCGATCTCAAGCTGTTGCGTCTCGTTCGTTGGAAAGTCCGCGGTGGGCAAGAATTCAAGCGACTTTGTCGTAGTCGGTTTGGGGGCCTGGGGGATTCTCGGGTTCCCATCTATCGTTGTCGAAGAGAGAAACTGACCCAGTGTTTCGTTGCTGCTGTGTTTCGTGGTCTGCGCTGTCGAACCGGGCAACGGATTGATCGCAGTTGCGATTTTGTCAGGAGGAGCCGTAGGGGGAGAAGATGGTCCCGGTATCCCATGATTTGCGGGGAAGGCGTTTGGGCCCCTTTCATCTTGGCCTACTGCCGGCTGACTCACCGCAAAGACCGTTGCAGTGAAAGTCCATAGACAACGAACCCATAGACCGGCGAATTTCTCGCACGAGCGATTGGGTAAGTCATGCCTAATGAGTTCTCCCGCATTCATGTATCTGGATTTCCTGACAATGTCGGCCGTTGAACTGGGGCTGCGCATTGGCTTCACGCATTAATTTCTCAGAATGTGTTGGTACAAAAACGTTTTGCGTTGACGCAAGGCTAGTAAAACCTGTTTCTAGCGATTGGCAATCGCAACAGCATGAGGTCAAGCAGCAGTTCTTGGTAAAACTGATAGCAATTACGCCCGGTTCTGTGATGTCCCGACAATCCTGCACCGCTGATTAGTTCGAGAGAGGCTATTTTCTCTCTGGCAGGACCGTTGAACGACAAGGAATGCTCGCAATTTTCCGGGGAAGTGACGAAATGGCACCGTTACTCTCGCGCGGCCACGACTGTTTGGCCGTCATGGGCGGCAGCGATTTGAATGTGATAATTTGGCCCTTGTGCTGAACAAAATGAATGCGGTTGTGCTGATCGCGGTTTTCGGAAAAGACCGTTTTGATACGAACCGGTGGATGGAGCATATAGGCACCTGAAACCGCGTTCCTCTGTCGATTTTTCCATGCTCAAAGCAGCACAGCATGAACTTGGCGACCATGGAATCCTGACGGGGGCACCAGCGTGTTTGAAATGGTGTCGGGTCGTGGCCTTGCAGCAACAGATCTTGCAATTTTGTGCATCGTGACATGGCACGAACGAGTGGTGCAGATCAGGGCATTTGGAGCTTGGGGCTTGGGAGAGTTGTCAGGGATTTGGTGAGGAAATTATTTCTGCTTGTGGCAATGCAAGGTGCTTGCGGCCCCATATCTGTTTTAGGTTTCTGATTTTAGTTCTTTCAAAGATCCGATGATCAACTGTCCCGCTGTTTGATGGAAAGGAAGAGGCAAGCAACGCTTGGTATTAGTGCAAGCATTGGTCTGGTAGGTTACGCTAAGTGGATTTTATTCCAGTCGAGTTCGTGGGTGAGAGCCAGTCGAGTTGCCAACGTGCTTTAGAATGTCACCGCGTCTGGGAATCCGTGGTAGCACGTGTGGTTACCAGCAGTATGCCGGTGCCTGAGATCCGCAAGATGGCGATCAAAAAATGAATAATCAGACTGCAAGTTTTGTGAAAATGATGAATGGTTGGAGTCATACTCGATTTGTGCTGGTCTGTTTCTTTGCTTACGTGATAGGTGAGGGTGCAGGACACATGGGTTGGGCCGAGGTAGTTTCACCTGAAGTTGAACGGCCCAATGTCATCTTCGTTTTTGTCGATGATCAAGGTTACTACGATCTCGGGTGTTATGGTGCGACCGAAGTGCAGACGCCACGGATCGATGCTATGGCTGAGCAGGGAACTCGCTTCACCGACTACTATGCTGCGGCACCTATCTGCAGCCCATCACGTGCTGGTCTGCTGACGGGTTGCTATCCCCGCCGTGTTGGTAACGAGACTTGGGTTCATCGAGCAGACTCGATGTCTGGGATTGCCCCCAGCGAATTGACGTTGGGGGAATTGTTTCAAGATCAAGGGTATGCAACCGCTTGTATCGGTAAATGGCATCTTGGATTTGAGGAGCCATTCTTACCTCACAATCAAGGTTTTGATCACTACTTTGGACTGCTGCACAACCTGGATCCGGTGGAAGTCGTTTACTTTGAAGGAGACGGAGGTGTCCCGCTGTTGCGAAACGGCCAAGTGGTCAAACGCCCCGCCGATCCTGCTGAACTGACCAAGGCTTATACCGATGAGGCAATTCGGTTCATGGAAGAGAATCAGAGTGAGCCATTCTTTCTTTACCTTCCTCATACGATGCTTCATGTGCCGCTGGGGGTCAGTAAAGCTTTTCAAGGAAGTTCGCTGTGGGGCGAGTATGGTGATGCAATTCAAGAACTCGATCATAATGTCGGACGTCTGTTTGACACCTTGAAGCGATTGGAAATTGAAGACAATACCATCGTGGTCTATGCATCAGATAATGGCAGAGGCCCAGGGCGTACGCCCCAGCAGAAAATACGTGGTCGAAAGCTTTCTACTTACGAAGGCGGGTTGAGGGTGCCGGCCATTGCTTGGGGGCCAGGTGTAGGTCTGCAAGTAGGTGCGCAGTCGTCTGCGGTCGTGAGGGCAATGGATTGGTATCCTACCTTGGCAACTTTGGCTGGTATTGAAGTTCCAAAAGGCAGAGTCATTGACGGGCGAGATATCACCCCCTTGCTCAGAGGTGAATTCGAGTTTGTACCGGCTCCTGGGCTCAGAAAGTCACTTAACGCGGCAGTGCCACTGAGACGCCGCTGGGATCCGCCGGGAGAATGGGAGAAAATCGTTAAACGACATGAATACAATGATGCGTTCTTTTACCACGGAAGCCATGGTGCACTAGCCGCAGTGCGGTGGAAAAATTTCAAGCTGCAGCTGAACCCTACATTGCAGCTCTACGATCTCTCCGCGGATCCCGGAGAATCAATATTGGTACGTGATCGGGAGATGCTGCGTAAATTGCGTGGCATGGCCATCATGTTTCAGGATGAGATGCGTCGTGATGCTCGAAACGCAGGTGAATTTGTGCCTGCTGAAAATGCGAACGGTCGAACGACGCTTGCCCCAGAGGTCCTCGCAGGTTTGGATTCAAAATTGAATGTGACCTATGCTCGTTACGGCGAACGCACTCTTGAAATGGACATTTACCGACCACGTGGTAAATGGGGCCCGTTACCTGCTGTGGTTTGTATTCACGGTGGCGGATGGGCCAAGGGTAGTCGCGAAAATCACGCACAAGTAGCGCAGGCCGTTGCAAGTCGCGGTTATGTGGCCGCAACGATCTCGTATCGCCTCAGTGGCGAGGCACCGTTTCCGGCACAAATACAGGATTGCAAAGCTGCGGTTAGGTTTTTACGTGCGAACGCAAAGCAATATGGGATCAATGCTGACCAGATTGGTGCGATCGGTTTGTCTGCAGGTGGCCACTTGGTTGCTTTGTTAGGTACTTCTAATGGGGTGCCGGCACTG
>DOPG01000218.1 GCA_003513555.1 Rhodopirellula sp.
GGGACCGCAGGAATTGACCACCAGCCAGTCGAACACTGTCTTTGTTCATCGATTGCACGTGGACGGTATAAGCTTTGCCTTTTTCATTTTTCACCACGAGTACACTGCCAGAAACAGATTCTACGGTGCCAGAGATGGAAAGTGTTTCCTGAACGACGAGCTGTGATGACCCAACTTTTGTGCCAAATATGACCACCAGCACTGTGGTGGCAAACAAAACAAGTGGCGATTGTTGCATGGAGATTCTCTTGTCGTGGGAGAGCGGCTGATATCGCACCGTAACCCACGATAGTACGGCTCGCTAGATCTAAAGCACGGATTCATTCACTGTCGACTCTCGATACGAAAACGACCTCAAGGGCCAATCGTGCGATCAGGGTTTTCCTGTGGTAGGTGAATGGTAAATTCAGATGGTGGTGTTGTACTTGTGAGGGGAAGGACGTTGTCAATTTGCAGTCCATGGCCCCAGGGGTGCTTTTCCACGCATTGTTCGTTTACGACTGTTGTTATCAGCCTAGTATGAACCTGTCAGTTTTGTCTGGAAGATCCGAGGGTGGTATGCTCTGAGGTGTTGCTGGCAACGCGGTCGATTTGAAGTGAAGCGGATGCAGGTTACTTGTTATTCAATGCAACCCTGAGCGTTAAATAGGCAGCATTGCTACCTTGCGTGAGTCAGTGAGACAGTCTGCTTTCTGACACTGAGGATTTGCTCACGCAGTGGCTTGCGAAGATGCTTCTTTGCAAAACATTGCTTTGGAAAATATTGCCGAATAAGATTAGTGGTAAGAGCGTGGTTCAAACGTGGAGCTTGGGATCACAGTGCTTTGGGTATTGATTCTGTGTATGTGAATCAGTGGCGTGAACCTGTTTCGAAACGCTTGACACCTGTTCAGGACTGAGCAATTTGTTAGGTTGGGTCCCCACTAAAGCCATAAGCACTTGTGGACGCGCTAAGTTGAACAGCTTGCTTTCATTGCTGGAAAGTGATGTCAACGAATCGTTTGGTGATGTTAATCCTGAATCAGAAAGAAGCTTATGAAGATCGGTGGGCTGAATGACGCTTGTAATGTGGGAACATAGCTGTGGTTTGTTCCCCCATCTGATTACATTTACTTTTATTGTTACATGTTTGAAAGGCTGTTGAACTCGATGTACGACAAAGAGAGAATCATCTATCAGCTGGAACGGACTCGCGTACTCTCCCTTCAGATGATTGAGCGGGTTCCGCATGATCAGTGGTTTGAAATGCCTACTGGGGTGACCCATGTGGCTTGGAATGTAGGTCATATGGCGATTGCCGAGTATTTTTTGGGACTGGTCTTTGTTCGCGGTGCACGTGAGAGTGATCGTGATTTTATTCCCGAGAGTTATGTGGAGCTTTTCGGATATGGTTCGGTTACGACCCCTGATTCAAACGTCTACCCCAGCCCTGAGCAAATACTGGACGTGTTAGGAGCGGTGCACAAGAACCTGCTCGAAGAAACGCGGGCTCTGTCTGCCGTAGAGTTGAGTGAACCCTGTGAGTTTTTGGAGGGAGAATTTGATCATCATCCAATTTTTACGCAAAAGGGCGGTGCATTAGAATGGATCGGTTACCACGAGCACGTGCACATCGGAGCTATCGGGCTGTTGAGACGTGAACTTGGGTCGAAGCCGATTGAGTATTTTCAAGAGTCGCGGGAAGGGAAGAGGTTCGTGTAGCTTGTTCGCTTCCCAACTCAGTGGGGCATAATAATGTTGCGTGATGGTGGAGAGTATTCGCAACTTACGATGTAATGTGCGAATTGGTTACTGGATTGAAGGTTGGTGCAGGTTGCCAGATACATGAAGAAGGTAGGACTGATTGGCGTTGGCCTACTGGGTTCGGCGTTTGCATACCGATTTAATTGCAACGGGATCAAGGTCCACGGCTACGACTGCAATCAAGATACTTATTACGGTCTGTCCAAGGTTGGTGGACTGCCATGTGCCAGTGCATCGGAAGTCATACAGACTTGTGATCAAGTGGTGCTGTCGTTACCTACTAGCGATGTGGTATCACGCCTGGTTGAAGAGCATCGTGGTGACTTCAGTGAGGGCCAGGTTTTACTGGATACGACAACAGGAGATCCTCAGCAAGTTGTGTCGATTGGGCAATCACTCGCAGAGATCGGGGTTCATTATCTTGAAGCAACAGTTGCTGGATCCAGCGAGCAACTACGACTTGGGGAAGCCTCTTTGTTCTTGGGAGGTGACCCCGAGACAGTGAAAAATGCAGAACCCTTGCTGAATATGGTTACATCCAAGTTTTTTCACCTCGGTCCTATTGGAACAGGATCACGGTTCAAATTGGTCCATAATCTGGTGTTGGGATTGCATCGGGCAGTTCTTGCTGAAGGGGTGGTCTTTGCTGAAAAACTGGGATTTGGTTCCGAAGAGACGCTTCAGATTCTAAAGGAGACACCGGCAGTATCCGGTGTGATGGACACCAAAGGGCAACGCATGGTGGACCGTGACTATGAGGTGCAGGCAAGACTTTCACAACACCTCAAGGATGTCCATCTCATATTGTCGGAGGCAGCGCGTGTGGGAGCGACGACACCATTAAGCAGGGTTCACGAATCTCTTCTTGAACAGGCTGAACGTCTGGGGTTTGGGCAAGCTGACAACAGTGCGATTATCGAAGCCTACCGAAACTCAAGATCTCGAGTTGACTGATGATATTGATCGAAGGTTTTCCCGTAGCCGAGAGTACTGGATTGCATTGGATCGATGGCATGGTTGTCGTGTTGTACCTTCTTGGTATCACGGTGATGGGTGTCTGGATGGGCCGCCGGATTTCTCGCATTGATGAATTCTTCATGCCGCGCAAGTTCGGCAAGGGCATGATGATGATGCATGCTTTCGGTACAGGTACGGCATCTGATCAGGCAGTGACGGTCTCTTCTGCAACGTTCCGATCTGGTATCAGTGGGATCTGGTATCAGTGGCTATGGCTCTTTGTGACACCGTTCTATTGGTTGATAGCACCCATTTTTCGGCGGTTTCGTGCGATCACTACTGCCGACGTTTATGAACTTCGATACAACCGAAGTGTAGCGGTGCTATTCGCGTTGGTTGGGATAGCCAATATGTGCGTAAAAATCGGCTTGATGCTGAAAGGTGCCGGGGCACTGGCTGATGCCGGCACTGGAGGCGTGATTGACTCTGATGTTGCTATCGTTGTTGTGACTTTGATGTTTATGTTTTATGGGGCCGCTGGCGGTTTGGGCGCGGCGATCGTAACAGATTACTTTCAGGGTATTCTCACCGTCATTTTTTCTTTCATGCTGCTACCCTTCATTTTCTGGGAAGTCGGGGGAATGACTGGGATCAAAGCCACCATGACTGATGATGTGATGCTTTCCCTGGTTGCTCCCGGCAAGATTTCGTTATTCTTTGTTGTCATGATGTCCCTGCAGGCACTCGCTGGTATTGTGGCTCAGCCATTTATCATGGGTGTTTGTGCGGCAGGTAAAACAGAGTGGGAGGGTCGAGTAGGGATCGTCGGTGGTAATTTAATCAAACGCCTGTGTACAGCAGCTTGGTCTCTTACGGCGATTGCAGCGGTCGCATGGTACATTCAGCGAGGGAATGATCCTTCACAACTCGATCTTGGTTTGTTGAAGACGACCGCGGACGGAATCTACGGCGAGGTTGCTCATACGTTTTTACCGCGACTGTTGCCAGGACTGCTGGGATTGTTTTTGGCGGCGCTGCTTGCCGGCGTGATGAGTTCCTGTGACTCGTTCATGATAAGCAGTGCGGCATTGTTTACGGAGAATATCTACAGACCGTTGCGTTCAGAAATGTCCGATCGGCATTACGTCTGGGTTGGACGCATCATGTCTGTACTGGTCGTAGCCGGTGGCGTTGCTTTCGCATTTTGGGTACCAAGTATTGTGAAAGCATTGGAGATCTGGTTCATGATTGCTCCAATGATGGGACTCGTGTTCTGGATCGGTCTTTTCTGGCGGCGGATGACTGTGGTGGGAGCATGGGCGACAACCATTACTGGCTTCGCAGCATGGTGGGTTTCGACACAACCTTGGTTCATCAGTGCATTGAGTGAATTACCAGCAGCAGAAAGTTTGCAATTGGTGTGGAGTGAAGGTGGAAAAGACAGTGTTTATCTTCCATGGCAGATCCTGTTTTACGGCACGCTGGCTTCACTCACAGGTATCCTCGTCAGTCTTGTTACGAGGCCCGTAGATGCGACAAAGCTGAGCCTTTTTTACCAACTGAGCCGAACACCTGTGCAGGCTGGCGAACAAATACTGCAGCCGTGCACACTGCCGGAATCAACGCCCAGAGTGGATCGCGCTATGTTGGTGACGGCAGGCGGTCTCGAGATACCCAAGCCATCAAGAACATCTGTTGTTGGCTTTATGGTCGTCTGGTTATTGGTCGGCGCACTGGTTGGGACATTTGTGTGGATTGTTTCCTAATAGCGATCGTGTGGTACAACAAAAAGTGCCATGAAACAGTTTCGGAGAATCGAGGTGAACCGCGGAGTGAAATCCCTATCCCAGCCCTACGGAAATACTTGAAGTCCTGGGATCTGTGCACACGACGTTACTTAACGAGAGACGAGTGATGCCCGTGGAGGAGTTGAGCGAGCGTTGTGAGTTTCTCGAAGGAGAATTCGATCACCAGCTAATTTTTGAACAAAAAGTGGGGCGTTGGAATTATTCGGTTATCACCACGACGTTCACACCGACTCCATCGGGCTGTTGACGCGCGAACGGGGTTCGAAACCGATTGAGTATTTTCAAGAGTCGCGTGAGGGAAAACGTGTCATGTAATTTAGCCCTGATTACATTTAGACTTGGGGTCAGGTTCACGCTTTAAGCAAGTGAAACAAGGCGTCAGGCACGGATGCTTGGTTGTGAGTACTACCAATGAATTTGACAGATTGTCTGGTTTCCTAAGTCGCTCGGCCTCAACTAGATCTTTACTTATTACCAGAGTCAATTGTATGAGCCGTCCGTTCGCTGTTTTGCTTGCAGCAGTCTATTTTGGGATTTCTGCAACGCCAGTTTTTGCTCAAGTACAGACCACGGAAGTCCTCACAGATGCCCAATTGGCTGAAGCGACAACCCGGCCAGTCCGTATACGGGAAACCACGCCCGAGTTTGCGGGAGTTTTCAATCAGGTCGGCGAGTTCGCGAAAAAGTATGGACCTGAGAACGTGCTCTTGGTTGTCGATTTGGACAACACGCTGTTGGCGATGAATCAAGATCTCGGCAGCGATCAGTGGTTCTCATGGCAGGAGGCTCTTCAGAACAGTAACCCGACGCACCCGGAATTAGTTGCAGCGGATTTTGGTGGCTTGCTGGAGATCCAGGGGATTCTTTTTGCACTCAGTCGGATGCATCCACCGGAACCTGGTTTGCCAGACGTGGTTGAGGATCTGGTAACGCGCAAAATCACCACCGTGGTTCTGACATCACGTGGTAAGGAATTCCGAGACGCAGCAGAGCGGGAACTGAAGCGGAACAAATACAACATTTCGCCATCGACTTTAGAGATCCACGAGAAGCGAGGTGTGTTCAGCCCGTATTCTGCAGAGCATCCAGGCAAGCACGGCTTGAGTGCGGAAATCATCGACGATCTTGGGTCCCCAAGACGTGTGACGTACTCGGAAGGAATCTACATGACGGCGGGTCAGCACAAAGGGTACATGCTGAAGACATTGCTGTCCCGCTCAACGAAAGCTTCCGCGGATAAACCCCTTGCGCACTTCAAAGCCATTGTGTTTGTCGACGACCACCAGAAGCATGTCGACAGAATGCATGAGGCGTTTGCTGGCGATTTCATCGATCTGGCCACGTTCCGATATTCGCGAGAAGATGAAAATGTTGAGAAGTTCAATAAGTCTACGAAACGTCACGTTATTCGTGAATGGGAGCTATTGAACGGTTTCATCAAAACCGTGCTCGTAAAATAGATTGCCACTTCCCGAGTATCGAATTCAAAAGTAAGCGAATTACTTTGCGAGTGGACTTACCGCGACCTAGAAGATGGTTACGGATTCGATCCCGACATCCTTTCGCAGCAGGGTCATGGATACAACAATCCCAACACCAGGCGTATCTAAAAAGGGCTGTTGGTCTTGAATTTTGATGCGACTAGGGCGAGCAAGTCGTCTTGTCTGTTGTCGTGCGTTGGAACATGGGGCCGTGGCTGATCTTGTTATGTGGTTTGATTACAACATCAGAGCTGTCCTGATCATTGCAGGGTTTGGTGTTGACCCACTCGGGAGCTTGGCTACTTCGTTCGAAATGTCTCGCTTTGGATAACTGCATGTACCAGATCTCGTAACCCGTACTCGGTTGTCGATTTTGGATCGCTGATGAGGTCGATGGCTTTGCGGTCGGTGACCTCCATGATTCGACCCGTGCCGTACTCCAGCAGTTTCTTGGTCAAGTTTCGTTTCACCAGATGCTTGCGTCTCATCAACTCTATCTTGAATTCGGTGATGTCTTGATATCGACTGCCATTTGGGAACTGGGCTGATGCATCGATCGGTTCGCGCTGTTGCTGATAAGAATCCCGCCATTCTCCAATGGGTCCATAGTTTTCCAAGGCAAATCCCATGGGATCGATTTTTGCATGGCAATCATTGCAACTGGCGATTTCGCGATGCTTTGCCAACCGCTCTCGAATCGTTGTGGCGCCCCGCAGGTCTGGCGCGAGTGGTTCGACATCAGGCGGCGGTGGTGAGGGCGGTGTTCCCAGCAAGTTCTCCAGCACCCAGACGCCGCGAATCACTGGCGAAGTATCAATCCCATTGGCAGTCGCTGTCAGTACGCTGGCCTGTCCCAGCAGTCCCCCGCGACGCGGATCAGCGATTGGAACTTTGACCAATTCTGCGTCATCCAACGGGGGCATTCCATAGAGTTTTGCGAGTCCACGGTTGGCGAATGTAAAATCGGATTGGATGAAGGTTGAAATATCGAGATTGTTTTTCAGGATCTCAGCAAAGAACAGATGGGTTTCCTGTTTCATCGCAAGATCGAGATTTTCGGAGTAGTATTCCCGATAGCGTTTTACGTCGGGCGGCATGCTGCCGATTTTGTCCAGTCGAAGCCAGCGGTCGGGGAAGTGTTCAACGAACGCTGCGGACTTTGGATCATCGAGCAGTCGCTCAACCTGTTCACGCAATACCCTGAAATTCCGAAGTTCGCCCCGTGCCGCCAAAGCGAACAACGTATCGTCCGGCATAGAAGACCACAGAAAGTAACTCAAGCGACTGGCCAGTTCATAGTCCGAGAGTTGCTCGTTCAGTTCAGGCAGGTGCAGAAAGGGTGTCGAGGAGAGGATTGCCTTGTAAGCAATCTGCAAGGCCTCGACCGTCGTTTTTCCGGCTGCTTCGTATCGAAGCGCAAGACCCGCGTAGGGTTTGATTTCAGCGGAAGATACAGGTCGTCGAAATGCTTGGGTTGCGAACCGCAGCAAGTGCCGGTCAATGTCTTCGCTACGCACTTCCTTCGTCCCGAACATCAGTCTGTGACCCCGCGGTGGCCATTGATCAATCAAGGGGCCTTCAATTTCGACGTGATGAATGCGTAGCGTTGGCCCTTGATTGTTTTGTACCAGACGATCGGCAATCAAGCGAAGATAGTCACCCTTGACGCGTGTACCGAGGCTGCGATCGGGCCGCGGCTGATAAAGTTCTGGCAGGTACCTTTGCAACAATCCCTCACCCGTCCGATAGGCTCGGAAGGGTGCGTTGGCCCAGGTAAACCTTGGTGCCCATCCCTGCTGGAGCCAGAGTTCCAATTCCACGCTACGCTTTTCGCCTGATTCGGGCATGGCGTATTCACCAATCACCTGCTCACTCGCGTGGTATTTCGGTGCGTAGCCTTTCTCGGCGTTGTAGATAACAACGCCCAACTGCAGCGCCTGGTCCTGATCATTCTTGATCACTGCACCCCAGGGATGACGTTGGTTGTTTGATGACGCCGTCACTCGCAAGCGGTACCGTCCCGATATGTTGACACCCTTGGGCAGGTCCTCGATGGCAACGTATCCCGCCTGGGACTCGCGGCCACTCTGTTCAAAGATTTCATCATAGGGATTCATCAAGCGGGACGCCTGTGCGAGTGTCCCACCCTTGCGTTTCATCACTGGTCCTTTGATGGAACGGAGGATCGTTTTTGGTCGCTGCTCGAAGTGTGTTGCCCGTTGGATCATTTGCTCGGCTGCCCGCATTGCCTGCTGCAGGAAATGGTCCGAGGTGATCAAGGTACGGCCAATGTTGTCCAGTCCCTGTTCTTCTTCGTCTGGCAGGAACGATTCGGTTGGATCGACGTATGCCGTGTTGATCCCCAGCAGATCCCGGATCGTGTTGCGGTACTCAAACCGATTGAGACGCCGATAAACGGTTTTGCCACCCGTACTGTTTTCTGCTTCATAGGCCGCTGCGAGCTGTTGTTCCAGTTTGCCGATGAAGCTACGGACCTGATCCAGAGGAGGCTGTTCAATGCCGTCTCTGCGCGGTGGCATTTCTCCGAGATGAAGGACATCCAGAATCGCTTGCCAGTTGGCAATGTCGCCAGCGTCAATTCGACCCGAGGGGAGTGTATCGAAACGATGGTCGCCTTTCTGTCTGTCGCTACCGTGGCATTGGTAACAGTAAGTTTTCAGGAAACCGTGAGGAGCAAAGTCATTGTCGGATGCGACCGTGAAGGAAGTGTTCCCTGAGGCCAGGCAAAACAGGATACCGGTCGCCCAAGCAGTGAAAAGGCGCACCGATCCGGTTCTGCCGGTGTGTCGTCGACAGTTGCCTTTTTCACCCCTAACCGCCTGGTGGGTCGACATGCCGATCACGCTATTTCCAGTTGCGTAAAAGTTCCGGTGCTTGTCCCGAATTGCTCGGTCTCAATGCCGAAATTCTGGAGCATCGAGAGCAACAGATTGCACAGTGGCACCTTGAGATTTTTATCTTCGGGAGAAGCGCAGTGCGCACCATGTTTGAAACCACCGCCAGCAAGAAACACTGGCAGATTCCGGTTCGAGTGGTGCCCGGTCGCCATCCCGCAGCCGAACAGCACCATTGTATGGTCAAGAAGCGTTCCACCATTGAGCGGATCTTCAGTGCTTTTCAAGCGATCCAGAAAACGGGCCACCCACTCCATCTGGTGTTTTTCGATGGTGATGAGGCCATTTACAAGTTCCGGTAATTCACCGTGATGGGAGTAGGCATGATAGATCAGGGACAGATCATGGTCGCCTGGTTTCATCCCAAACTCAGTCGTGATGACTCGGGTGGAATCGGTCTGGAGAGCTAGTGCCAGCAACTCCATATGAGCATCGTATTCATCTTCGATCCTCTGGAACTTGTCTTGCGGCACAAGCGACTTTGTCTGGGGTTTGTTCTTGTGGAGCCATTGCGATTCCTGAGCGAAACGCGTTTCCAGACTTCGGACTGAATTCAGATACTCGTCAAGCTTGCGTTGGTCGTTCTTGCCGAGCCTTTTGTGTACCGTTTTGGCCTGCTCGAGGACAACATCCAAAATGCTCGTTTCCTGTTCGTAACGTTGGTCCTGCAGGGTCCGGCTTTTTGCGTCAAGATCAAGAAAAAGTTTGTCGTACAAATCCTTGCAGCCAATCCCATGAAGGTTCACCGCGTTACGTGTCCAGCTCAAACTGTTCTTCGCGCCGCGAACCCTGGTTTGTAGCGAAGGGAATCGTGTGGTGGCTTTGAGCCATTCGGCCGCCTTCTGATCGACGCTGATGTTTCCGTCTGAATGGTAGCGGGCATTTTTCGACTCGATGCCATTGAGGAAAGTCGGGGTGCCAGCATGACCAATGTTAAGCCCATGATCCAAATTCGAAAAAATCGTCATTTCCTGCCGATGACGCTCAAGCGGCAAAAGCAATTCTGGCATGCGGTAGGCGGTGCCAGCTTCCTTGGGAAAGAAAGCAGAGGGGTACATTCCGAAAGCATTTGAAAAGACAACCATCCGCTTCGCGTGCGATGCATTGGACGCCGCTTGTGCCTCGGCACGCCCGGACATCAT
>DOPG01000381.1:0-1074 GCA_003513555.1 Rhodopirellula sp.
CTAACCCCTGAGGCGAAAACACACACAGGAAACCGGCACCCAACCAATGGCGTCGGAAGTTCCTTTTTTCTACGTAACACGCCACTGGGCATCAAGTTTCGAAATCGATCATGACTGGGGCGAAAGGGACGTGCCGAATCGTCGCTCCCCCATTGAAAAACTCGATCCCGTCCAGACAGTAGCCTTGGATACGTCGATGTGTGTGCCCAAACACGATCCGACGAACACCATCGGTGGCAGATCGGGGTTGGCTACGCATCCAGTGCAGCAACTGCATGCAGGTGGATTTCCGACGATGAGCAGCCATGGCTGCCGCCTTGTGTGCTCTAGCGGCAATGGCAACGTCATAAAACCCGCTGGCTACGCGCGATGCAACACGTTTATTCTGCCAACGCCCACGGTACTCGGCAAAAGCTTCCAGTTTGCCCCTTCCCTCAATTACATCACCATGCAGAAACAACGTGTCCTTGATCCGCATGCAATCCAAATCACATGCAAAACGTTCACGGCCAGCAGCCCAACGCATCATTGCTTCTGAGAAAGCGTTATGTGCATCATGATTCCCCTGCAAATAAACAAAGTGCTTATCAGGAAAACGCTCGCACCAGTCCTCGAGCCACTGCAAGGCCTGGGCGACGGATGCACTCTCGTTTTCAAGACGGCTCCAGCGAAAATCAAACAAATCTCCTCCCCACACGCATGCATCCGCATCCTCGAGTGAGGACTCGATCAGTTTGTGATGCTCATCAACGTTGCAACGATTGCTAAACAGGTGAAGGTCGGAAATGAACGTCAGCCGACGCACATCAATTCCGAAAGGCCAAGTCTCAATCATTCGAAAAGAAATCCATTGGAGTAGACGTTCATGCGAATAGCCAAAATCGCCGGTACACCAGTTAACGACCATTCAAAGCGGTTAGTGTCTACACGGGCCATTTCCAGCCAGATCACGGCAATGAAATGCGTTATCAGTTTCGCGGCACCAAGTGGGTTTCCTTCGCGGAAAGATACTCGGCAACCGCAAAACACGAAAGCCATCACAGCACACAATCAATGCCCAAGTTTTCCAACCTC
>DOPG01000381.1:1344-6903 GCA_003513555.1 Rhodopirellula sp.
TGTTTGCCAACCTCTTGATCGTAGTGACACCGGATTTCATCCAGATCAACCTCAACCGGCGGCAACTGTGGATTCATTTCCCGTAAAGTATCGCGAACGATTCCGGCAACCGATGCATCGCGATACCACTTGTTATCTGCAGGGATGACAAACCAAGGCGCATCGGCATGATTGCAGTTTCTAAAAACATCTTCATAAGCTTCACGATACTGTTCCCACTGTGCTCTGGCTGTGTAGTCAGCCAAGTTCAGCTTCCAATGTTTTGCTGGATTCTCAAACCGTTTTCTAAATCGAGAAAGCTGTTCGTCCTTACTGATGTGCAAATAGAACTTCAGAATTGTTGTTCCACTTGCCTTGAGATTCTTTTCAAAGCTGTTGATGATCTCATAACGTTCACTCCAGATTGACTTGGGTACCAGGTCCTCGACTCGTACGATCAACACATCTTCATAATGCGATCGGTTAAAAATTGAGACGTGGCCCCGTGCAGGAGTGCAGTGATGAACACGCCACAAGAAGTCATGCCCAAGCTCTTTCTGGGTGGGTGCCTTGAATGGATAGGTACGACAACCTTGCGGATTCATTTGGCCCAGCACGTTTCGGATCAAGCCATCTTTCCCCGCCGCATCCGGAGCCTGCAGCACGATCAACAGGCTCTGCTTACCCTCTACAAATTGCCGATATTGCAAGTCACGGATCTCCTGACTCATCTCCGCAGTGAACGTTCTTGCCTGCTGCTTTCCCTCGAAGGGGCCTTTGCAGCGTGTTTCAAGGTCGTCAAGGCGGACTTTGGTACCGGGCTTGATCAGATGTTTGCTTGCGAGGCTCATAGGGCGTAGTCGTTCTCTGAAAAGAAAGTGGAAGAAGTGGAGCAAGTCGGCAAATGCCTTGAGCACGTGACGACTGATTCCGCCAGTAAGCACAAGTCGTTCCGCATTGTGGTGCATCGCGATCGCATCAGAACCGTTTTCGACAAAGCAAATGCCGCGAACTGGCATCGACACCGCGTGTATGATACACCGACATGAAGATCACGAGTAAAATTCATCAGCAACTACTAGTAACGATCTCACGACGACAGGCGATTCAATCTTGCATGTAATGGTAACCGGATGCGGCGGATTTCTGGGCAGTGAAATCGTCCGACAATTACTCGACCGAGGTGATCAGGTCACTGGGATTTCCCGGCAGGAATATCCCGACTTGGTGAGGCGGGGGATGCATCATCGTTGCGGCGATCTGCGAGATCCCGAGTTTGTCAGCCGGTCAATCCGGGAATGCGACTCAGTGGTACATACAGCAGCGGTTGCAGGGGTGTGGGGTTCTTGGGAACATTTTTACTCGATCAACAAAATTGCAACCGACCATGTTTTGACCGCCTGTCAGAGTAATGAGGTTTCACAGTGCGTCTTTACCAGTAGCCCTAGTGTCACGTTTGATGGTGATCATCAGCGTGGAGTTGATGAAACCGCACCTTATGCAAACCATTGGATGTGCCACTATCCACACACCAAAGCGATGGCCGAACAGGCTGTTCTGAAGGCACATACTCCGGGCAGCCTGGCAACTTTGGCACTTCGCCCGCACTTGATTTGGGGCGACGAAGATCCTCATATTCTGCCACGAATGCTGGATCGTGCGAGAGCTGGCCGGCTACGGATCGTTGGGGACGGCAACAACGTGGTGGACACGGTGCACGTCGTGAACGCGGCAGCGGCACACCTAGACGCGATTGATGCTTTGGCGAGCACACCGGAGACATGCGGTGGCCAAGCGTACTTCATTGCTCAGGATGAGCCGGTGCAATGCTGGGACTGGATTCGGCAGATTTGCGAATTGGGATCGGCCCCCCCTCCCACCAAAAGAATCTCATACCGTGCGGCATACCGAATCGGCGCGTTGCTGGAGGTTGGTTATCGCCTCACGGGGCGGCGAGCAGAGCCACCGATGACCCGCTTTGTAGCCGCACAGCTCGCCCGAGACCACTATTTCTCGATTGAATCTGCAAAGGAAAAGCTGGGGTTTCATGTCCGTCTGAGTATGGATCAAGGATTGGAACGGCTCGGTAAAGCGTGGAAAGAACGCCGGTAACGTGTTTTAAACCGTTTTTCACGTTGTTTTCTGAAAAACCAAGGGCCGAATGTGGTTTCGCAGGCGTTGTCAATTTTGACTTCGATTGTTAGCCTTTTCGTTACCGGGTGTGATGCAGTCGAAGTCCTCGCGGTACCGTTATTGCTCGGAAATTCTTGCTCACCGAGCGTACCTCTTACCAATTTCTGTCTTGTGATCGCTCCCAATCGCGCTGCCGAACTGCCTGACGACCAGCGAATCGTCATCACTGGGGTTGGTCTCACTGCGCCCAACGGCAATGACTGGACAAGTTTTCGCGAGGCACTGCTTGAAAAAAGAAGCGGCGTCCAACCTTATGAAATCCGCTACTTTGGCAAGACACTGGCTGGAATTTGTGACTTCGACACCAACCGATATCAGAAGAAAAAAGAAGTACGCCGCGGCACGCGAGCAGGCAGCGTAGGTGTATACGCCGCAAACGAAGCCATTCAACATGCTGGGATCGATTGGAACAACACGGATCGTTCGCGTGTTGGAATTTATGTGGGAGTAACGGAACACGGAAATGTCGAAACTGAGAATGAGATTTACGTCATCAAAGGTTTTGACTACGACACCAGTTGCTGGTCTCACCACCACAACCCCCGCACGGTAGCGAACAATCCGGCTGGCGAAATCGCATTGAACATGGGAATCACCGGTCCCCATTACACGATTGGCGCGGCCTGTGCAGCAGGAAACGCTGGGATCATTCAAGGAGCACAGATGTTGCGATTGAATGAGTGTGACTTGGCAATCGCCGGTGGAACGAGCGAAAGCATCCACACATTCGGAATTTTTGCCAGTTTCAACAGCCAAAATGCGCTCGCCACTCACGATGATCCCGCTCAGGCATCTCGACCGTTTGATGTCGATCGAAATGGAATTGTTGTCGCAGAAGGCGGATGTCTGTACGTCTTGGAACGACTCAGCGATGCGAAAGCCCGCGGCGCCCAAATTCACGGCGAACTGGTGGGCTACGCAATGAACACCGATGCCACCGACTTTGTCTTACCCAACCCGGAACGACAAGCCGAATGTGTTCAAATGGCCCTCAAGAAAGCGGGCCTTGCAGCAAACCAAATTGATTTGGTCAGTACCCACGCCACAGGCACCAGTAGCGGTGATTTTCAAGAGTGTAAAGCACTGCGAACCGTATTCGGCGACTGCACCAATCCACGAATCAACAACACGAAGAGCTACATTGGCCACGCAATGGGAGCAGCAGGGTCGCTAGAATTAGCCGGCAACCTACTGTCCTTTCGTGATGGAGTCGTACACCCCACAATCAACGTCGATCAACTGGATCCTGATTGTGCAATCCCTGGGCTGGTTTTGAACGAACCGGAAGAGGGGAAGAAAATCGATTACGTTCTGAACAACTCCTTTGGGATGCTGGGCATTAACTCAGTTGTCATCATTGGCCGCGTTTAGGCGCGGAAACGCTTTACTTCTGTTGCACGGTGGCAACGACCAAGAATCACAGTAACTCACCTCGAAGCATTTGAACCGACAATCCAGCGATCGGCCCACCACAGCCAACCTGCTGTCAAATAATTTACCGGAGCCATTGGACCGATGACCCCTGCAGAAATTCGCGACGAAATTCTTGATATCCTCGAAGACATTTCCCCTGACGAGGAACTTGATAGCCTCGATGATGAGAAGGCTTTCCGCGATCAATTGGAACTCGACAGCATGGACTTCTTGGATATCGTAATGGAACTGCGAAAGCGTCACCGCGTGCAAATTCCGGAAGAGGACTACGGAAATCTCGCTAGCATGCATTCGACGGTCACTTATCTTGAGCCCAAGATGAAAGACATCGTCAAATCCTGACAAGCTGAGCGAACATCTGTGCCGTTGCCCGATAGCGAGATATCGCGATGGCACCGCGAGCTTTTCGTGTCCTGAGAAAGCAAGCCTAGCCTCTCCAGTGCTGGCAAACGTTGACAATGCCGTCTGTACGCGGGTCATTACCGATTCGGAAAGTGACTGGCTGATACTGGCGTTTCTCGAGATCGGCAGTTCATGCGCAGGCAGCCATGCGTCCCATGCCAACCACTGAGTCACCTGAGCGTCAGCAACTCGATCGCCCTGCACTTAGCGAGCCTGCTGCCATCCCACGCTTCACCCGGCAATGGGGAAAACCGCACTCGCAGAGACGCCTCTATCATGCCGTGCCGAGGTAACATCGACACCGTAGTAGTTGTCATCAAATGGACATCGCGCTGCAATCAGATTGATCTCATGCTTGGATCAGTGGTTGCCGTACACAAACTGGCAATCGGATGTTTTTTGCTGCGAAAACCTTGACATCTTACAGGCCCTCGCCAAGCTCACTTGATTGGCACGCTGTTAGCTGTTTGACATGCAAAACCTAATTCGTGGGCGTTTGTTAGTCCGCCAATCCACCCCATGTCATCAACTGAGGCCCCCCATGTCCAAGCTCATCCAATGGATCGCAGCAGCAATACTCGCCATCGGTTTGCTCACGCTTACAGACGCTCCCCCGGCGGAAGCACAAACATTTTCTTTTGGATCGCGAGGCCTGAGTATTCAGATCGGCCAACCTTATCCGTCGTATTACACCCGTGCTCCAAGTCGCTACTATCACAGCTACTACGGATCCCGGACTCCAAGTTGCTACGATAGATACAACATCTATCGCTATGGAAGCCCCATCCGCCGCAACTATGGCTTTTACGATTACCCGCGAACGGACCTGTATCGGTACGGCAACCACTACAAGTTCGTGCCACGAAACTTTGATTACCGCTTCGGGCCGCAATACGGCCGTGGTCGGCACCACTAGGGATTCCGAACGAAGCGATCAGCGCGATAAAGAAGCTCAGCCACGCCAAACCTCCCAAATTTGGCGTGGCTTCTTTACTATGCGTTGCGATGGAAACTAACCTGTAGAGGGAAGTCCGCCTACGTACACAGGCAGGCTGTACTACCATCTTTAGCATTGGATAGGATCTCATGAAAACCAAAATCTTTAAGTTTGCTTTCGTTGTCGCAATGCTCGGCTCGCTGGTTACGACTTCCTCAAGTTTGTCAGCAGCATCTCCAACTGGGAAATGGCGCGGGTCATGGAACAGCGGAACAACGGGCCATAGCGGCCCTCTAAGAGCACGAGTGCGCCAAGTCGATCATGACACTTACAGGGCTTTGTTCGTGGGGCGTTTTGCGGGCGTGATTCCATTTGCCTATCCTGCTCGTTTGGACCGCGTCGCTGGGACAGAGAACCGGTACACGTCGAGCCAACGGTTGCCACTACTGGGCACTTACCGAATGAATGCGACTGTGACCAACAGTCGCATCCAGGCAAATTTCAGAGGTGGTCGTGACAGCGGAACCTTCAATCTTTCACGTTAAAATGCATTCCGCCGCCTTCCACCTCTCCGGCAGTCCGGATGCTGCGGCGGTGTTTCCACAAGTGACAAG
>DOPG01000460.1:0-19943 GCA_003513555.1 Rhodopirellula sp.
AACGGATCGTCATCACGATGATCTTCCAAAAACTCACCAAATACACTGTCTTCCTGATCTCCCATGGGCTGCTCAAGCGAAAGCGGCTGCCGGCTCATTTTAAGAATGACTCGGGTGTCCTCGATCGACAAACCACTACGCTCACAGACTTCTTCAGTAGTCGGTTCGCGACCAATCTCTTGGACAAGTTCACGAGTGATCTGGCGTACCTTGTTCATGGTATCAATCATGTGGACAGGTACACGGATGGTTCGGCTTTGGTCGGCAATGGCACGAGTGATGGCTTGGCGTATCCACCAAGTTGCATAGGTACTGAATTTGTAACCGCGAGCGTGCTCGAACTTATCGACAGCTCGCATCAGTCCCGTATTACCTTCCTGAATCAAATCAAGAAAAGAGAGTCCTCGATTTCGATATTTCTTAGCGATCGAGACAACCAGCCTCAAGTTACCAGCGGAAAGAACTCGCTTGGCCGCATCATAGTCTTCGCGAAAACCGTCACATTGGGAGATCCGTCGGCGGAGTGTGATTGGCGACTCGTAGGTCAAACGCATCAAATAACGCAGTTCGCTACGCAGTTCGTCGCCTGAAGGCATGCCGGGTACAGCCATAGCATCAGCATTCGCGAGCATGACCTTGATTTCATCCATGCGTTCGGAGGCATGTCGAAGTTTTTCAAATAGCGGCTGAAGTTTTCCTGTACGCAGGTTCATTTCTTCGACGAGTCGAACTGCCTTGTTTCTACGGATAACCAAGTTTTTCCAAGCAGCCCGCCTTTGACGCATTGGCAGTTTTCGATTGATTGCATTCAGATAATCACTGCGGTTTTGCTTCAACAGATACTGCAGCGTTCGTACATTTGGCACGATTCTGAGCATGATTGCTTTCTTCTCAACCGCGTTCGTCACGCTGACTTCGATCGTACGATCGAGTCGCAATTGCTTATCGCGAACCTGTTCCAATAGTTTCAAAGCACCCTGCAGCAGGAAATCAGTGGCAAGCATCGAGTGACGATATCGATCCCGTGTGCATTCAATCTGCTTGGCAGCAGCAACTTCCTGATCTCGAGTCAGGAGTGGGATCTGTCCCATTTGCATGAGGTACATGCGAACGGGATCCTCTGTCGGATCCGCAGTGGCGTCATGACGACGCCGACCTCGGTCATCGTTAGTAGTTTGATCCTCATCATGAGCCTCAGCAAATTGCTGTCCCATGACACGTGTACGTCTTGAATTGGACTCATCAGCGTCGAATGCATCATCTTGCAAACTTCTTCGGCTAAGCTTCTTTGCCATCGTCGGTTCCTCGAAACCCGTTTCATATCTGTCGGACAGGTTTGGGGGAGACCAAGCAGGCGTAGTGCCGCAACTCTCTGAAGGGGAGGCGTAAATCATGGCAAACTGTTGTGTACTAATAGGTTGCGTGAAAAGTGAACCGAGATTTCATCCCCCCGGACGTTGCTTTTCCACCTCAGCCAAGCGTTGCCAAAAGTCAACAACTGTGGATTCGGTGAATCGCTCGCAGAATGACGATAGGCGTCATTTTCTGCCTCGGTGTCCAACACTAGGTCACTTTGCGTGCTCTACCCGCTTTGTCCCCATGGATTTACACTTATCTTTTGGTTCGGCAGGTCGGTCCGTATCATTCACGCGTCCTAACACAACCTCGATCCAGCCCCTTCATGTGCTGTCGTACATGCGTTTAGATGCGCAACAGGTCGGAAGGGTTCCTTTTTCCAGGTTTGGTCACCATAGAAACTGATGAGTTTATTCCGCTATGGAATCTGACCCCCCAAACACCGATGATGCCACTCTCGACTGGCTCGATACGACTCGTTTCAGCGATCCAGAGCGAGTAAAAAGCGATCTCCGGGCCATCTGGAACTCTGGGGCCTCGCCTGAATTGCTGCATAGTCTGCGTTTAGGTTTAGCCGCTCATCTTGATCAACTCGATGACCGGGACGAAACAATCCGCCATCTGAGCCGGTTTATCGATTCCAGTCCGGATGCCGTCTCGTTGCTTGCTTTATTCCAAAGAGACTCCGAAGCGTTACCAGCTCTGCTGCAAGTGTTTGCCACGAGTAAAGCCCTCGCGAATCGCCTGATTTCAGATCCAGAAACCTTCGATCTGATCCGAGCCAGCGATGGAATGCCGGCATCTCGCGAGATGCTCATTGATCAACTGCTGACAGAATTACGGGATCTGGAGCAGCCCAATCGGGCGGCTCTGGTCATTCGCCGCTTTTCATCCCGGGAAATACTTCGCATCGCCTATGGCGAATTTGTTCGTGGTGCAACACCTGAACGAATTGGCCGTCAAATCGCCGTCGTGACCGATGCCGTCATCGAAGCAGGGCTCAACTTCACTCTGCAGCGACTTGCAGAACGTCGCGGAATGCCGCAACGCCCCGATGGCACGACCCCAGAGCTCACGGTCATCGGCCTTGGACACCTCGGTGGGGAAGAGATGGGTTATGGGTCATCGATCAAGCTCGTATTTCTTTATGATTCGATCGATAACCAAAATGTATGGCACCGAGATTTTTACAACACCGTTGTCAATGACCTACTTACCCTGCTGCGAGGCGACGAATCACGCAACGACGGGATGGACATTGATCTTCGCGAAGGCCCACGATACGAAGTAGGAGTACATATTTGCAGTTTCCGTGAAGCTTTGCGGATCTACGAAACGGCTGGGCGAACTTGGCAAAGGCTGAGTTTCGTAAAAGCTCGCGTCGTCGCTGGCTCGCAAAAGCTCGGTCAGGCATTCCTGAGTCGCCTTGAACCTTGGGTTTACCGTCGTTTCATGAGCCGCGTCGAGATTGCAGAAATCCGAACACTGAGGAACAAACTTGAAAAGTCACTTTCGAATGAATCAGACGCTCGTGAAGATATTGGGCGGAGCCCCGGCGGTCGCGATGATCTCGAGCTTACCGTCGAGTTTTTACAGCTGTTACATGGCGGTAATCTTGGCAGCGTACGCTGTCGCAATACCTACGATGCCATTTTTTCGCTCGAGCAAGCTGGCTGCCTGACTCATCAGGAGGCAACGCTTCTGTCGGAAAACTACGCCCGACTTTGCCGACTTCAGCACCAACTGTCGGTCATGTTCGATCAATCAGGCAGTCTTCTTCCCAGTGAACCCTCGGCTCGCAAACGTCTTGCCTGGCAACTCGGAATCCGTGCAGCCGACGGATCGGGCGGCGACATCGAACGCTTCGAAACTCTTTTGAACGACACGTTCGACAAGAATTGCCGCATGATCAATCATCTGATGCTGGATGCTGCTGGGGAAGGTGATTCGGTCGCATCGGAAACCGAACTCCTGCTTGATCCCAACCCTGACCCCACGTTAGTGGAGAGTACTCTGTCACAACATGGCCTGGTGAATCCACAGCGGGCCATGGAAAACCTGGCAGCTCTTAGTACAGAATCTGTGCCATTCCTTTCGCCTCATCGCTGCCGTCACTTCCTGACATCGATTGCCCCCGCCTTGCTGACTGAAGTGTCACGCACCCCCGCCCCCGACGCGACACTTGCATCGCTCGTGGCAGTCACTGACTCACTAGGCGCCAAGGCAACACTTTGGGAACTACTTGGCAGCAGCCGTCCCACAATGGAATTGATGGTGCGACTTTGCGCCACTACGCCCTACCTGAGTGGCATTCTCACCAATAACCCCGGCATGATCGACGAGCTCATCGATTCACTGTTGATGAACCGCATGCCCTCGGCTCAACGCCTCGACGCACATTCTATTGCTGTATGCCGCGGCGCAAACGACATCGAACGCATTCTATGGACGTTTAAGAACAGTGCTCATTTGAACATTGGTGTGCGCGACATACTTGGAAAAGACACGCTGGAGGCGACTCACCAGTCCATCGGCGATACCGCAGAGGCGTGTGTTCGTCGCATGATCGAACATGAACAGGAATCTCTGGCCAATCAATATGGCGACCCATGTGACGACGAAGGTAACCCTGCTGAACTCATTACGCTTGGCTTGGGAAAACTTGGTGGACGTGAACCGAACTACCACAGCGACTTGGATGCCATTTTTCTTTATTCGTCAAATGGAGAAACAAAACGGCGAATGGGCGGTCACCGCGCAACCCTGACCAACCAACAGTTCTTTAACCAACTGACACAGCGAGTCATCACGCGAATTAACCAGCCCGGCCCTGATGGTCGCCTCTACGAACTCGATTCACGCCTACGTGACACGGGAGAAGAAGGCGTTTGGGCCATGACGCTTGAAGATTTCAGAGCGCGTTTCCGAGAAAACACCGCACCGCTGTGGCAGCGTCTGGCACTCTGCAAAGCACGGTCCATTTCTGGATCACGTGAATTACGTAGGGAAACAGACGAGGCCATTGCCGCGATCATTCGAAATACCGACTGGAAGCCTGAGATGGCAATTGAAATCCGGGAGATGCGTGAACGAATGCAACAAACGGCGACACAAACCAACCTGAAACGCGGCGAAGGTGGTACCGTCGACATCGAATTCGTTTCCCAAATGCTGACCCTACGGCATGCTCAGGAATCACCTCAAATTCTCCAAACAGGAACCACCGGCGCACTGCTGGCGCTTGCCAATGCAGGGCACCTGAGTGATCAGGAATCAGTGACTCTCATCAATGGATATCGGACTCTCCGCAGAATCGAAGCAAATCTTCGACTCATGGACACCACTGCGAGACATGAGTTACCTGATGATCCGCACCTCATGAAAAATCTGGCGTTCCTGATGAACGAATCAGATCCTGAGATGATCGTCGCACAGTGTGTTCAAACAAGACACAACAATCGAATAGTCTTCAATCAAATTTTTGATCGGGCCAGCAGCTAACGTTAACATTGATCTCGTCCGGCCCGTGAGTTGCATTTTCCCCATACCGATAAATACCCCGTGACATTCTTTACCCGGCATTACCGACTTCCAGTAGTCTGGCTATTCCTGTTGGCTACGAATACAACATTGGCTCAGGCCAAACCACCAAACATTGTGATGATTCTGGTTGATGACATGGGCTATGGTGACGCCCAGTGCTACAACGTGGCATCCAAAATCCCAACTCCTAACATCAACCAACTCGCCCGTGACGGCATGCGTTTCACTGATGCGCATGCTGCCGGGCCCCTGTGCCACATGTCTCGGTATGGCCTGATGACTGGGCGTTTTCCTTTCCGCACCGACGTATCGCTGTGGCGTAACCATCCTTTAATCGAAGCAGGCCAAACCACCATTGCCAGTCTGCTTGCGAACAAGGCTTACCAGACTGCAATGGTTGGAAAGTGGCATCTTGGCTTTGAAGAGAATGGTTATGATCGACCACTTCCTGGTGGCCCAGTCGATCGCGGTTTCCAGTCCTTCTTTGGCATCCGCGCTTCGACTGACATCCCACCCTATTTTTACATCCGAGGCAACCGCGCTGTCCTACCACCGACTGAAAATATCGAGGCACGAAACACAGAAGGTTGGAGCAAAATCCAAGGTGAATTCTGGAGAGCAGGTCGAATCGCGCCCGACATGGAACTCAAAGATGTACTTCCTCGCTTCACAGATGAAGCCATTGGAGTGATCGAGCAACACGAGAAAAAGTCCGCTGATAAACCGCTATTTCTCTACTTGGCATACCCAGCTCCGCACACCCCCTGGCTACCAGCGGAACCATTTCGTGGCAAAAGTGGCGCGGGCATGTACGGTGAATTCACAATGATGGTCGATCACATGATCGGACGTGTGCTGAAAGCTCTCAAGCAAGCCGAAATGGCTGAAGACACTCTGGTTATCTTTTCCTCCGACAATGGTCCCGTCTGGTATGAAGAAGATGTCGAACGCTTCGACCATGACAGTTCAGGTGGACTGAGAGGAATGAAGGCTGACGCATGGGAGTGCGGCCATCGCATGCCATTCATTGTCCGTTGGCCGGGTAAAGTGAAGCCCGGCACGGTGAACAATCGGCTGATCTGCTTTACCGATCTCTTGGCGACATTTGGTGAACTGGTCGGAACAGAACTGTCGCAGGACGCCGGGCCAGACAGTTTCAGCTTCTACAAAACGCTTCTGGGGAAATCCCAGCCTGACCGCCCCACACTCGTGATTAAGAGTGGCAGTGGTGCAATGACCGCTCGGCAAGGCCCATGGAAACTGATCACACAACTCGGGTCCGGCGGTTTTTCAAAACCGAGTCGCATCAAAGCGAAACGTGGAGGCCCAGCGGGACAGTTGTACAACCTTGATGACGATCTCGGCGAACTCAACAATTTGTATGACCAGAAGCCCGATGTCGTAGCAAGAATTTCCGCTGAGCTTCAACGCATCCAAGAAAACGGTACGAGCCGCCTGCCAAAGATTCAGTAGCCAAACTTCAAGAGTGCCGAGGCGTCAACCTACTACACCGTGAGCCGTCTGGCTTAACAAAGCTGATATCTCAATCACACGTCTGTTCGTCAGGACCAACATTCACCTCGATCAATCCCGACGGATCGAACAACCGAGTTGCTCACTTGACTTTCTCGCCATCCGTCAGTTCGCGAATACGCACTTTCTTCCACGAGACGCTGAACGGTCCAGTTCCAGACTTGATCGAGTGAACCTGCAAACCAATGAATCCTGACGCGTCCCGATCATCTTTAAAGTCTGCGACGGGAACACCGTTCACCGAACTGCGAATTCGACTGCCTTGAGCGACGACGCGAAACGCATTCCATTCGCCAGCTTTATAAACAGCCTGCTTTTCAGCGGCTTTGACGGTGGAGTCCAGCCACCGCGTTCGCCGCCCTTCATCCCAGAAATTACCCGCACAACCATTTTCACGATTTGTTTTGGACGTAATTTCGCATTGGTAGCCGTACACTTCTCCCTTTTCTCGCATGCGGTTGGGCTTTGACTCCTGCGGTGTCTCCTTCGTGTACTGATGGCTCCGTATCTGCACACCCGAGTTCAGTTCAGGGTCACACCGCACCTCGAACTCCAAAACAAAGTCAGAGTACGGCCCCCGTGTCAGGAAAGTGTTCTTTCCTGGGCCAGTCGTGCCCGTAATCACACCATCCTCGATGACGTAAGTTGCCCCACCACCAACCTTCGTCCAATCCTTCAAGGTACTCCCCTCAGACAACTCCACCCAGTCAGCTGCCGAAACATCAAGGGAACCGACCATGATCAACAACGCACTAAAAACAAATCTCATTCTTGGACCTCAAAACTACGGGAAATCAAGCTTGTTATCCTACTCTATCCCGTCGCTTGAATCAGTCTGCGTGTACGCAAAATTGCGGTATTCAGGTCCAAAGGGCCATACGCTCACCCCGCAAACCACCACTCAGCCAAATTTGACTGCCAAGCAGAAATCGTCCCGAGTCAATCCTCGGCGAGCCCTCTCAGACTCATGGGCATGCGGTAACGAACCCATGCAGGAAGAACAACGCGAGCGATTTCCGGATGCCCGATCGATGCCTTGATACGATTCGAAAACAACTTATTGTCAGGCACGACGTGGTCAAAATCACACCAAGGAATAAAGAGGGGAGGATGGCCAAAACGGAAAGGAAATGCGATCGAAATCTGCAGCCCCTCATCAGTACAAGTAAATGACAATACCGAATGATAATTAACAGGCCCGATGCGTGCAGTACGCATCCACGCTCGCTCACCTGTTACGGGATGATCTAGCCGATAGTCAGCGGCAAGCCGGCCCCATCCACTGACACTTGCCAAGATCCAACACAAGACGGCGGCAGCAAGCGGTAGCAAGAGAAGATAATAAAGCGAACCATCGTGCATTCTGAAAATACCATCCAACACTACAGCGATTTGCGGAGCATCACTCATTAATGAAGCAAGCCACTCAGCACCGCGAATGACAGCAGACGAGAAAACAGTAACATGCAGGGGATAGTAACACTGCGAACAGGAACCTAACTGACTATGTCTCGAACTTCGTGAAGATCATTTTTCCGGCATTAGTCTGAAGAGTACTTGTAACCCGCACCTCTAACTCGTCACCAATTCGATCCCGAGCGCCTTCGATAACCACCATCGTGCCATCATCGAGATAGCCGACACCCTGTTCAGGGCCTTCACCTGCCTTGATCACCTTGAGCTTGAAAATCTCATCCGGAAGGAAAACGGGACGTAATGAATTACTGATTTCATTCAGGTTAATCACATCAACGCTGTGCAACTTGGCAACCTTATTCAGGTTGAAGTCACCGGTAACAACTTTCCCTTCCAAATGCTTTGCAAGCAGAACCAACTTGAGGTCAACGGTCTGACCAGCGAGTTCCGGCAACTCACGATCAAAAATCATGAGATCTACGTTTTCGTCAGCCCGCATCCGGTTCAACACATCCAATCCGCGACGCCCCCGGATGCGCCGCAATTTATCTCCACTATCAGCAATGGCTTGTAATTCGCTTAACGCGAAACGCGGCATGATCAATTGATTATCAAAAACCCCTGTTGATACAAGATCTGCGATGCGACCATCAATCACAACGCTTGTATCCAATACCAACGGCTTGAATCCTTTCACCTCTCGGACAAACTCCACATAGGGAATCAAAAAGCGAAAGTCATCCTTGGTTTGCAACAGGACGCTCGTGCAGACGTAACACAACACCAATGCAATCACCAACTGGACCGTCAACGGCGTGACGTTGAAGGTCTGCTGCAATAGTGGCGCCAGGGCAATCGAGAACACATAAGTGAGAAGAACACCGACCAGAACACCAAAGTAAACCGATGTGATCGTGTCGATCCGTTTTCGCGGTGCGTAGATATCACCAATCACGACTACCAAAGCGAGCGACATTACACCCGTGAAAACCAACCAAGGCATTGCCTCATTGGAATTCGCCGCGTTCAGCGACGCATTGATGATCGCTGAAACACCGCCCGCGCAAAGCAGAAAAACGCAGCGGAGAATAATGAGATCCATCGTATAAATGCCCGATCGATATGAAATAATGAAATCGAGGCAGCAAATGGTTGCCCAGCGGCGTATAAACGCTTCGCCCACGACCACTCTAGGTTAGTAGCGGACCAGACTCCATAGGTGTGCCCCTGTTTCCTGTCGTTACACAGAAGACGTCTTGTATCTTACCCGACCAGTAGCACCAAGGAACCCACCAAGCCCCATGAACCGCCCAAAAGGCAAGCAAGCCCCCCTAGAAACGAACCAACCGTTTCCCCAGTTGCTGCTGGTAGCCCTCCACTCCTGGAACCATCAAGGCTCAAAAAAGAACGACGAACACCGTGAAGGGCATTCGATGCGAAGATCTACGTCCCTTTTGACAACCAACGACTGAAAGGTCCGTCGCTTGAAGAAGCATGCTCTAGGGTGCACCATCTACCGTCGTGATCGTTGGCTCCGCAACTGCTGGGGCGAGTTCTTCTACCCTGGGTTCAAAGGAGTGGGATGTCATCAAAGAGTCACCCAAAGTGAAAATCACAAAAAGCCCAACAAAGACGAAAGATCCAATAAAAATGATCGCGTTGAATGGTTTATCAGCCAGCATGTGCATGAAAAACGCCATCACCAGCACCGCCTTCACGGTCGCAATGAACATGACCGTCGCTACCTCGAAAGCTCCAAAGTCAAAGCTAGCTTGAGCAACCGTGATTACGGTCAGAAACGTCAATGCGAAAAAAACCGCCAGTAAGGTTTGCACCGACATTGGGTGCGCAAAATCGTGACCGTCAGAGGAGTGGCCATCTTCAGAGTGTGCGTGGGAAGACATGTTACAACCAGTTTGCGTTCGTTGAGCGGGTTTCGGTTACCGGATCAGGTAAAGAAGTGGGAACAAGTAAATCCAGATCAAGTCGACAAGGTGCCAATAAAGGCCAACATAGTCGACAGGACCGAAGTACTGCCGGTTGAAGTCTTGGCGTACAGCACGAACCAGCAACCAGACCAAAACACCAATCCCGGCGAGAATGTGAATGGCATGAATTCCCGTCATACAGTAATAAATACTGAAGAAGACACCGGCCGTTGTCGGAGTCATCACATCAATTTCAGTGGTCGTGATCGCGCCAAGAATCGCACCGTCTCCCGTGACCGTTGATGTCCCAGCCGCCGCCGTCTGCTGCTCAAGCGCATTCAAGCCGCTTACGACCCCGACGTTGGTCGGGTCCGTCGCCAGAATCTCGAGCACGCTTTCATCGACTGGAATCATTGCTCCTGAAGCAGCGATGGCCGGTGCGGCATCGGCCGCTGCCGACTCTTCCGCTTCAAGCATGACCGAAGCCGTCGCCAAACCGTTTGGGTCGGCGTGGACATCAACGTGGTCAGCGGACTCCTCTCCACTCTCCAAAAACGTCCCCAATCCCACACCAACGAAAAAGCACACGCACACAACTGACAGTGGTTTTGCGATGGCGAACTGAAACTTATTACCAGTGACAGCACTCACAACAAGCCAAACCAGAACCCCCGCCAACGCCAGTGCGAATGGGGCACAGATATAAGCAAGGTAAGGAGGATGCCCTGCAGGGTCGGGGTGAGGATTGCTTGGATCGTAGGCAAACAAACCGGCGGGCAGGAGCCCCATCCCAAATTTGTGCGAATACTCAATCGCCTTGACGCCCAGGAAAATCATCGCGCAAGAAAGCGTCGCGGCCAAGGTTCCGACCAACCCCTTGTGCTGCTCCAACTGCGAACACCTCACTGCCCACGCCATCGTCAGGGAACTGAACAGCAGCACGCCAGTGTTGATCGCGCCAAGTTTGGTATTCAAGAACTGGCTGCAGCCCTCAAAAACCTCGGGACGCAGGGCCCTGAAAATGGCGTAAGCACAGAACATCCCACTGAAAAACAGCACCTCAGTTACGAGGAACAGCCAGATCCCCAGCTTGCCGCTGTCGAATTGCTGCTCCGGCGTATCAAAATGGTGTGCCAAGAATGGCGGGTGGTCATGGTCATGACCATGCTCGTCGTGCCCAACCTCAGGGCTGGCTTCGATGGTTGACATGTTACTTGGAGAGTGAAAAAGGAAGTGATGTTTTCATGGCCCCTGACAACTTAGGGGCTGACCAGCTAATTGGAGTCTTCAGCATGCGCCGGAGCGGGTTTCGGCTGCTCTTCGGGAATGACTTCCCGCTTCGGCTCGACCGTCACGTACCGCTCCTCATCAGCTTCCCACTCGAGATCGCTGAAATCGTACGGATCGCCAACTGCCGGAGCACGCTCAAAGTTGTAAAACGGTGGAGGACTCGTGCACTGCCACTCTAAAGTTGCTCCACCCCAAGGGTTGGCAGGCGCTTTTTTCCCGCATGCCAGACCGAACCTTGAAAATGCACCAACTGATCGCAGCAGCACGAACAGGGCAACCAACAGTCCAAATCCTAGCAGCATGGACCCGTATGTGCTCATCTGGTGGAGACCAGCGAACTCAGGGTCGTAGGTAGCATAGCGGCGGGGCATTCCGCGGCTACCAAGGATGAACTGCGGCAGGAACGTGAGGTTGAAACCCGCAAAAACGAGGAAGGCGGACAGGCGTCCACCTGCTTCGCTGTACATTTTACCGAACATTTTCGGCCACCAATGAAATACACCGCCCAGGAATGCCACCAGAGTGCCCCCGACCATTACGTAGTGGAAGTGAGCAACCACAAAGTAAGTGTCGTGAAGGTGCATATCCGTCGCAAGCGTTCCGAGGTGCAAACCAGTGAGGCCACCGATTGTAAACAGGAAGATAAAGCTAAGGGCGTAACACATCGGCGTCGTCAGGCTGATCGAGCCTTTGTACATCGTCGCAAGCCAGTTGAAAACCTTGATTGCCGATGGGACGGAAACCGTAAAAGTCAACGCGCTGAAGATGATGGTCGTCAGCGAACTCATCCCGGCTGTGAACATGTGATGGCCCCACACGAGGAAGCCCAACAATGCAATTGCAATTGAAGAGTAAGCAATGAACCGGTATCCGAAAATTCGCTTGTGGCTGTGCACGCTAATTAGGTCACTGATAATCCCAAATGCAGGGAGGATCATGATGTAAACGGCGGGATGACTGTAGAACCAGAAGAAATGCTGAAATGTGACGGGGTCACCATTGTATTCGGGATCGAAAATTCCGATGTGCATGGTCCGTTCCGCGATGAGAAGCAGAAGGGTAATGCCTAGAACGGGAGTTGCCAGTACCTGAATGATGCTGGTCGCGTAAGTCGCCCAAAGAAAAAGTGGCATACGAAACCACGTCATCCCGGGAGGTCGCATCGTGTTGATCGTGACAATGAAATTCAACCCAGTGAAAATGGAACTGAACCCCAAAATGAATGCCCCTGAGGTAGCCAGAATTACCGAACTGTCGGTTGTCGTGCTGTACGGAGTGTAGAAGGTCCAACCGGTATCCAGCCCGCTTGCGCACAATGCAGAGACAAAGAACAGTGCTCCGAACACCCACAGGTAAAAACTGCAGAGATTCAAACGCGGGAATGCAACATCTTTCGCGCCCAACATGACAGGAACCAAAAAGTTACCCAATGCGGCAGGGACACTCGGGATGATAAACAGGAAAACCATGATCGCACCATGAAGCGTGAACACTTGGTTATACCAATTGTTCGCTTCTTCCCCCTGAAACACCATCCCGTCGGGCTGAAAAAGATGCAGGCGAATCAACAGTGCAAGCAAGCCTGCAACCCCAAACGCCAAGGTCACGCCCACGAGGTACATGACCCCGATCCGCTTGTGATCCAGCGTGAAGATCCAACTGAGAATACCCTTCGAATTTGTTAGGTAGTTCTCACTCGGAGTCGGATAACCAGGGTCTTTAACTTGCGAACCTGATGGTAGTGATCCAGCTGACATATCTAAAACCTCTTCAGTCGAAACGCATCACGCGTGCTTCGTATCAATTTCCAGACACTCCGGGTCCCCGACACGCCTGGTCTATCTTCTAATTCATTCTTCAATGTTTGTTTCTTCGTCGTCCGTCACCGGAGCCGCTTTGGGACCGTAGTCCGATACAGTTTTCAGGTATGCGATGATCGACGCAATGTCATCATCCGACAGCTGTCCCTGATAACTTGGCATCACAGGTTGATAACCTTCAACGACTTGTTTCTTGGGGTAAAGGATCGAATTTCTTATATAGTCTTCATCCGCGGTTGCATTCGTACCGTCTGCGAACCGGCGCTGATTACCGTACGACTCCTTGAACGACGGGCCCACGCGTTTGGTCCCATCAAGAGAGTGGCATCCGGCACAACCTCTTTGGTTATATAGCTTCTCACCCCACGCTTCGGGCGTCTGATCTGCCGGCCTCTTACTGACCTTCTCAATCCAGGCGTCAAGGTCTTCCACCGTCTCGTGAACAACAACCACGGTTTGCATGACCGAATGATTTTTCCCGCAGTATTCTGTGCAGTAGAGATCAAAAAACCTGTAGCCGTCTTGAGTGAACTGCCACTTGTCGTAATCCCACACTCCGTCTCCGTTCTCAAACTTTGCCTTCGCGAGTTCTTCGTCAGAAACCCGTTCACTGGCAACATCTGCTTCGAACCACATGTAGTTATATCGTCCTGGGACCACATCCTTTTTCGCACGAAAGGCGGGCACAAAAACACTGTGGATAACGTCACTGCTGCGCATCGACAGTTTCGTTGGCTCATTGGCGAGTATGTGCAATTCCGGATTCATCACACCTTTACCATAGTCCATTGTCCAACCCCACTTGAATGCCTTCAAACCGATGTTGTTGGCACCTTCAGGAACTGTTCGCTGATTCAGGTAACTCCTCGCTCCCATCACAAACATCGCCACAAGGAAAAACGAGGGCAAAATTGACCAAGCCAACTCGAGCGGCGTGTTGTGGGCAGTATTGCTCTCAGCTTTCTGCCCCTTCGGCTTGCAGTACTTCCAGCAGAAGTAGAACAGACAACCTGCAATAGGGATAAAGAACAACACGCAAATCCACGTGATGAAAAAGAACAGCCAATCATTCTCAGCAGCGAAAGTCGAAGCCTGCTCGGGAAACCAAGTGAACTTTGAGGCGAGTTGATCACCAAGCAAGTGAGGCATGTTGTTCATTAGTGCAAACATTGCGATTTAAAATCAGTAATAAAAATGGATGATTGTCGAGCGTTTCAGGACTCAACCAGTTCCAAGCTCTTGTTTCGTTTTCTCGGGATCGTTTCCAGCGTTCTTCAGTTTGGGCAGTGCTTTGCGACCAATCCAATAGGGTGCAAGGCATGCGATCATCAAGCCGACGGTGCCTGCCCCGGCAAGCCGCATAATCTGCCACGCCTGAGGCACATAACTGTTACTGTCCGGGTCATAACTGAAACACCACAACAAAACCTGATCAACCGGTGTGCCAACTGACCCCTCTCCAGCTTCGACCAATGCCTTCTTCAAATCTGCTGGCGGGAAGTCAACAGTGAGCGAATACCTCGTGATGACTCCAGTTGGCGAAACAAACGCCAGCATAGCCGGGTGGTAGTACTCGCCACTTTTCGAATCGTAGGTATAACGAAATCCCAGGTTGTCGGCTAAACGCGTGATGATCGACTGATCTGCCCTACAGAAAGCCCAACCCTCGTCCGCCGAAGGTTGTGTTCGCCGCAACATGTCAATGTACTTTGCCTTGGTCTTCGCCGCCGTCGCGGGTTTTTCCTTCGGATCGATGCTAACCGTCAGAAGTTGAAAATCCTGGCCGATCTTCAGGTCTAGCTTTCCTAGCGACTTCGTCAGCTGATCCAATTGCACACTGCACAGCATTGGGCAACCACTGTAATTCAATGTAATAATGGTCGGCTTGTTCCCATCAATGAAATAGCCAGACTCGACACGTTCGCCGCGTGAATCTCTCATTGGCAGATTGAGCTGTATCCGCCCACCGAGCTTCTGCTCGATTTTGACTTCACTCACCTCGCGAGGGATCCCGTTGTTCAGGACCACATCCGACCCTGACCGGACACCACCCTGCGCAGCGGCATCCCTGCTGTCAGCTGTCCCCATCGCTGTCAGGATAACTGCGAGCAAACAAACAACCAAAGGTTGATTGACTCTTCCGTTCGTGAGCTCAGGTTTCGTCACTGCCGCTCTTTTTACGTGTTTCGGACTCGGAAATGATGACACTCATGGCGCTTTCGATTGGGATCACAAGGTTGCCCGTCTCAGCATCCACCCCTTCAGGCTTACTAATGTCCTCGGTTTGGGCCTTAAGAGCGTTGTTTTGTCGTGTATAGCTACTGTTCTCCGACGTGCGGGCTAACTGAACGTCCTCCAAATAGTAGTACAGTACTTGAACCGCTAAAGCAGTCACCGCCGTCACCACTATGGATGCAATTCCGACAATGAAAATTCGTTTGACGTTGAGATCGTCGTAGGCAGCCATGGCGAACCATCAAATTCCGAGGTGTCTATTTTCTAAATCAATTATTACCGCTGGCCACTTGGCTGACGCCTGAGGCCCATTTTTCTAAATATTTTCAAACGCGATTGATTCACCCAACCTGGGGTCATGAACCGCGACAACCTTGTTCTGCTGAGCGAGTATCAAACACAATCCCGAAAGCAGTCCCGCCATCCCTACAACGCACATGATGCTCGTGACTACACCCATCACCCCACCAGCATTCCCTTGTTCAACCGATGGCATGATCATGAAGTACACATCCACATAATGCATGATCAGCAAATAAGCACCCCAAGCACATACAAGCCCAGGCTTCCGACGCACGTGTCGGCTCATGGTTCCTGCAAAGGGCAACATCCAGTGAAAGAAGATCAGTACCAAAGCGACACTGCCCCAATTTCCAATCTGCCGGACATAGAACCACTCTGTCTCTTCCGGAATATTGCCATACCAGATCAGCAGATACTGACTGAAGGAGATATAAGTCCAGAAGAACACGAAACCGAAGATCAGCTTTCCAAGGTCGTGATAATGCTCAACAGTTACCTCGTCCCTCATGGCACCCTGTTTTTGCAACACATAACTGGCAACCGCCAAGAGACAGTGGGCGCCCAAGATGCTTCCAGCGAACAGGTAAACACCAAACATGGTCGAGAACCACATTGGCGCGAGGCTCATCACCCAATCGAACGCTGCAAATGTCGTGGTCAGGGAAAACAACATCACAGCTGGTCCACTCCAGTACTGCATTTTATCGGTGATCGCTTTATCACCTGTCTGGTCCTGCCGAATGCTATTCTTGAAGAAGAACAGGGCAAGTGATGTCCACACTGCGAAGTAGCCGATGGTCCGAACAGTAAACCAACCTTCGTTCAACCAACGAAGCTTTTCCAGCCAAACATTGTTGGGCAGTCCATGCTCTGGCCCGTACTCTGGATTGTCCCATCGGTAAAGCGTGCCTTCGCCCGTCCAAAGCGAAGCGATCACGGGAATGAAAAGAATCCCCATGGGAATAACCATTACCATCGCCAATTCGGCGATTCGCCGAACGACGATACTCCATCCCGCTCGGACAAGATGCTGGATCAGGACAAAGAACAGGCACCCCAAGACAATGGTCATGCAGTAAACCGCCGCCGTCAGATAAACCGACATGCCGAAATTCTGCCCGTGCTGTCCAACTCCACTTGCCAAGTACCAGCCGAGCGACATAAGGATGAACCCACCTACGCACAGCGGCAATCGCAATACAGCCAGCGAGGCAGGCAGCATGAACGCGGGGTCATCAGAGGATTTAGGGGCAGGTGCGTTATGTTCGGACATCTGAGTCGTATCGTATTTGGTCGATTAGTTATGAATGGAATCGAATTTCGTCCACATCCGTCATTCAGGTAGAAGCATTCGCCGCATCGGCATCAGCCTTCTCTTTTGCTTCTTTGGCTGCCTTTGCATCAGCATCAGCCTTTTCTTTCAGTGCTTTTTTGACATCAGCTTGCTCTTGAAGAACCTTCGCCCGCTCGGAGTCATCCATATCCTTGAACTGCTCAATCGAAGCATTCTGACTTAGTTGAAGTGCTCTCACATAGGCAACGATCGCCCACCGGTCCCGAGTCTTGATCTGGCCGGCATAACCGGGCATTTTCCGGATCCCGTTGCTGATCGTGCTGAACAATTTCCCTGCGGGATACTTGTCGGCATAGAGAGTTTCCTGGTGCAGCGATGACGGCTGGATCCAGTCAGGCGAAATAATTTTCTGTGCACGCACATTGACCAAGCCGTTGCCAGACCCGTTCATGCCGTGACAGACAGAGCAGTAGATACCAAAATTCTTGCGGCCGTCAGCCAGCACTTTTTCATTCAAGACCAATGGATTCGAGTCAAGCCAAGGAGTTGTCTCCATAACACTGGGCTTTGCTTCCTCCGGGGCCGCGGCATTCTCATCAGCATTGCTTGCTTCAGCCTTACTGGCACTCTGTTTTCCTGCGACTGGCGAACTGTCCTCAGGCTCTTCCCCGGAACCCTTCTTGTCGGCTTCGGCAGCCTCATCATCAGTCAGCTCTTGTGCAGCTTCAGTCTCGCCCTGGAAGTATGGATTCAATCGCCTCACCAGCCGTTCCGCTCGCGAGGGATCAATTGCCGTGAGAGCCTCCATATCAATTCCGGTCATGTAATTCAGGTTTGCCTGCTCCTCACCTCTCGCAACAGTCCCGGGGACGTCCGGACGCATCGCGCGACCATCACGAAAAAGGGTGGAGTACTGCTGCGCGTCCTTGGCGGGGGAGAAGTCCATGTCATAGAAAACATGGAACCTCGGCTGACTGCTGTGGCTGACCCTCATCTTCAAAACGACCAGCAGGGGAATGACCGACAAACCGACTACCAATCCCCACATCATGAAGAAGGGTTTTGGCACTTTATCTGATGAATCATCATCAACCACGGTTTGAACGTAATCTGTTTCGGTGTCGCCGAGCAGCTTTTCGACACCACCACGGTCAAACTGATCGTCTTTGGAGTCGATATAGAGGAAGAACCGGTCGTCGGTCACACGATCAAATCGTGGATCAGTGAAAACAGGATTACTGAATTTAGGCAAGCCATTCAGGGCCCACATGCCAAAGAAGGCACCAAAAGAGGCGAACAGCACTGTTAACTCAAAAGCCACCGGCATGAACGCTGGCAATGACAGAAATGGCTTTCCGGAGATGATGTACGGATAATCAATCGCGTTCATCCAAATCTGCATCACCAAAGCGGTTGCAGTACCGGTTAACCCGGCACCGAGCACAATCCACGGCAAGACCGTGGGTTTAATACCCAGAGCCTTATCAATTCCGTGAACAGGGAACGGAGTGAATGCATCGGTTTTTTGATACCCTGCATCTCGGACCCGTCGACATGCACTAAGCAATGTGTCAACCGAGGTGTACTCGGCGACGACTCCGTGAACTTTCTTTTCGTTATTCTCTGACATCAATTCACAGTTGTAAAAAGCCTGACTTGCGTCAGTGGTTTCCTGACCCGAGCGAACTCGGAACAACTCTTTCCTCTGTACCGGTATTTAGTGATCACCATCGTTCGAAACGTGGTACTGCTTCGCTAACGTCGCCTTGGTTTCCGCCATATTGATGACTGGCATCAATCGGCAGAACAAAAGGAACAATGTGAAGAACAAACCAAACGAACCAATCAACATCGACCAATCTACCCAAGTGGGCGAGAAGTACGCCCAAGCACTCGGTAGATAATCTCTCGACAAACTTGTAACCACGATGACAAATCGCTCAAACCACATCCCAATGTTGACGAAGATGCAGACCAAAACGATCATCCAAGGCGTGGTTCGAAGCTTCTTGAACCAAAACAACTGGGGGCTGATCACGTTACAGGTGACCATGGTCCAGTAAGCCCACCAATATGGCCCGAAAGCACGGTTGGTGAACGCAAATTTTTCTTCTTGCACCTGGCCATACCAAGCAATAAAGAACTCCGTTCCGTAGGCCAATCCGACAATGGACCCGGTCGCAAGAATAATCTTACACATGTTGTCCAAGTGCCGGATCGTGATCAGATTTTCAAGCCCAAGCATCTTGCGAGCTGGAATCATCAGTGTCAGCACCATGGCGAAACCGCTGAAGATCGCCCCTGCGACGAAGTAAGGTGGGAAGATGGTTGTGTGCCATCCAGGAACCTGCGAGACCGCAAAGTCAAACGACACAATCGTATGCACGGAAAGCACCAAGGGTGCCGCAAAGGCTGCCAGCAATGCATAGGCTTTCTCGTAACGCATCCAATGCCGGGAGGAGCCCGACCACCCAAGTGACAGAACACCGTACGCCATTCGACGCCACTTGTTGACCGATCGGTCACGGAAGGTTGCCAGATCAGGCACCATCCCCATGTACCAGAACAGCAACGAAACAGTACCGTAAGTGCTGACCGCGAACACGTCCCAAAGCAGAGGACTGCGAAACTGAGGCCACATCCACAAGTTCAAACTTGGATAGGGCGCCAGCCAGAAAGCAAGCCAAGCTCGACCCACGTGGATGCCCGGGAAAGTCCCTGCACATACCACAGCAAAGATCGTCATCGCCTCTGCTGCTCGGTTAATACTGGTACGCCATTCCTGCCTGAACAGAAACAAAATCGCACTGATCAGCGTTCCTGCGTGGCCGATACCGACCCAGAAAACGAAGTTGACAATCGGCCAACCCCAGAAAACCGGCGAGCGATTACCCCACACGCCTACACCCGTGTAGATCAGGTACAGAATACAGATCCCCAACCACTGCAGAAGCGCGAAGGAGATCAGAAAACCGATCACCCAGCTCGTGCTTGGCTTGCGTTCAGCTACCTGACACACCGCCTCGGTGATGTCATGGTAGGTCGTATCACCGAGCACCAAGGGTGCTCGTTCGCCTGGTTGCTCGACCGTGTTATCCAGTCCGTTTGGAATGGCAAGTGACATGGACTTTTTACTTCGTAGTTGACAAAAACATTCTGAATCAATCGTGTGAAAACCACGTGGCTTTCACAAACTCTTTAACGCACTTCTACTCTTTGACTTCA